>NZ_CP011272.1:4044941-4356090 GCF_001610875.1 Pirellula sp. SH-Sr6A
CGACGATCACTTGGGCGATCCCAACGGTTTGCTTGGGGTCGAGGTGACCGCACCTCGCAACAATACGCCCATCCAGGTGACCATTGAATGCGAGGACTTTATGCAAACAAGTCACTACATTGGCGTTCTGCCGAACAAGGGGGAGGCCTACTCGGTTTTTCCGAAGATCAAGTATCGTTTTGACCGATTGAGCCAATGCGATCAAGCAACTCCAGCAACCGTCACCTTCACCGTCAAACTCGGTGATTCCATTGCCGAAGAGCAATCCTCCACACTCACCTTTCGGTCTGTCAACGACTGTCCGATCCGGGTCGCGGCCGGAGAGGAAGGATTGGATACCAGTCCTACCATTGCCGCCTATGTGAATGAGCAGCATCCATTTCTCGATAAACTGCTGCGAGAAGCATTGGATATCGGAGTTGTGGATAAATTCACGGGCTACCAGATCTCGGAGGATGAGGTCATCCGGCAAACATACGCGGTATGGGATCTGCTCGTCGCTCGGGATGTTCGATACAGCAGCGTCACAACGACAGTTGCCGAATCGGACGAAGTGGCCAGTCAAAACATTCGCCTGCTCGAGCAAACGATTAATAATCAGCAAGCGAATTGTGTCGATGGTTCGGTCTTGATGGTGTCGATGCTTCGAAAGATCGATATCGACGCAGTGCTCATTCTCGTTCCGGGGCACTGCTATGTCGGAGTCTATCTCGATCCCGCTCGATCGAAGTTGTTGGGATTGGAAACGACCTTGATGGGCGAATCGTTGGATTGGCCGGAGGAAGTACCCGAAGGTCTTGAGAATGCGGTAGCGGAAGACTGCCAAGACGAATATTCATGGCCGAGTTTCGTTCAAGCCTTGGAGGTTGGGACAAAGCATATTCTGGATCATGCGAAGCAGTTTGAGTCGGATATGGACTATCGCGTGATTCATGTTGGAGATGCACGAAAGATTGGGATTCTCCCCATTCCCTATCGAGGCCAGGAAGAATTCCTAGCCATCGATTTCACATCCACGGACACCGAAGCGAGCGACACCACCGCGGACGAAGAGATGGCGTCGGAAGAAGAAGATTCGAATGAGGATTTCGAAGAAGACGACGAAGAATAAAGTCTAGATCGAATTAACGATTGCGGATCATTTGCCGAGTCGGTCGAGTACATTCTTCGTGATCTGCTCGACGGTGGGGTCCTTGCCCTTGAGCCCGTGCGCCCAATCGGTGCTTCCTGTGGTTACGACCGTTCCGCCGCGCGTGTAGGTGCCTAGCACGGCGGCCCCCACACGATCTTTCGGAAACCGGTCATACCAGAACGCATCGTCGGGCGCCCAAGTAGCGGGACAGGTTCCGAGAATGGTGAAGTCTTTCGGGGTGCCGTCGCTTCCGGTAGGAAACGGGAGGCCATCACGCCATTCCATTTCGCAGCCGTCGCATTCGTAACCGACGATCGTGTCTTTGCCACCGAATCGCGATCCTCTGGCCAAACCTGTTCCCGCAAATAGCCAGTGATCCGGTCGGTGGACTTCATACGAAGCAGGACCGTCCATCCATTGCCCGTGGCTCTTGTGATAGCCGCCCCATAGAAAGCCAACACCGGTGAGCTGGTTCTCCGGGCGTTGCACTAAGTGATGACTCCATAGGGTGCTAAGCAATCGTTCTTTGTCGGTGCGATAGTGCGGGTCCACGTTGTACCACTGCTTCCAGCAAGTCAACGCTTTGCCATCCTCTTCGCTTCGGACTTGCCAGCAGCAAGTATTGCCGCTGAAGAATGCGACATTTCCGCCTTTCCCGATGAATGCCTCGAGGTGGTCGCGCATCGGGGACGACCAGTATTCATCATGCCCCACGCTTAAAACCAGTTTGTAGTGTTCCAGCATCTCGGGATGGAATTCAAGATCCGCGTTGGTAGCGAATTCCAAGGTGTATCCATTTGTTTCGGCCCAACGAACAAACGGGCCTTCCCAGTTCTCGAACTGAGACTGAATGGGGCGAGAAAAGGAAACGCGATGTCCTTGAAGACCGTCGCGGTCGTGATAGGCGTATAAACTATGCCCGCCCCAGTTGGTATAGGCGTTGTAGGTATTGGTCGCAAACTGCAGAAGAATCTTGCTCGTCGTGCCCGGTTGAGCAGCTCGCACGACGAAGAAGCAAGTCGTTTGGATGGGTTTGTCTGGCGTTTGAGCGTTGGGGGCTGCAAACGTAACGCGGTAATAGCCCGATCGCCAGTCTTGCGGAATGGTGAGCGAGTGGGAGGCTGGCCAGCCACATCCGTGGGAGGACGCGCGATCGGGAATAGGGCGTCGCTGCATCGCGATCCCCTCCACGCTCTGCACGAGTTCGTCGGTGGCTCCCAGGCGATGAACCGTCAGCTTGGACGTGGGCTCGCTCGAGGAAAGGTGCAACGAAATGCTTTCCCCGGGCTTCACGCTCAGGGAATCAGGATAGGCGAAGAGATAAGGCGTTCGCGGCTCGGCTTGATCGGCAACAAGATACGGAGCGAATGAAGCCTGCAGCGCGAAAGCGCCTGCGAATAGAGAGAGCATTCTACGGCGATAGAGCATGGCGAGGACCTTCATTCGGAGAGGGAGTTTATGGGGAGGGTAGGAGCGGCGGGCATTCGGGCTTCGACAGATTGTACCTGTCGAATGTCGGATCCGTGCAGTAGGGCCTCGCTGCCGACGGTTTCGGACCCGAAAAGATTGCCTCGAACCCCCACGTCTATTAGGATAACGATGCCTTCCTCGCCTCCCCCCGCAGAATGAATCCAGGCCATGTTTGGTTCGAATACCCGTTCCCTCCGATTTGTTTTCGTCTTGTTCTTGTGCTGCTGGGACCGAACCGTGGGCCAAGATGTAGGGGCCGCGGAGGTTGACTACCAAAAGGACATTGCACCTCTCCTAGCTGAACATTGCACCCATTGCCATGGAGTGGATGAAGGATCTCGGCAAGGTGGATTGCGTCTCGATCGCCGCGAAGATGCCTTGCGGGGAGGAGATTCCGGGAAACATGCGATCGCGCTGGCAGATGTTGACCAGAGCGAAATTTTGCGACGCATCTTGTCCACGGATCCGGACGAAGTCATGCCACCCCCGAGCGAGAAGAAACCGGTTGGGCCGGAAGGGGTAGCCAAGTTGAAGGAGTGGATTCGCCAGGGGGCAGCCTACGATACCCATTGGTCCTTTACCCCGCCCACCAAAAAGCCTTTACCCGGTAAACCAGACGAGGGTCCCGTCGATTCCTTTGTGAATCACCAGCTCCGATCGAAGAACTGGATCTCCACTCCGAAAGCTTCGAAAGAGGAATTGGTACGCCGCGTCTATCTGGATCTCATCGGGCTTCCTCCTAGCCCCGAAGAGTTGGCAACGGCTGTCGGCGAGCCTCTGGAATCGACCGTGGACGCTCTTTTGCAGAGCGATCGCTTTGGGGAGAAGTGGGGGCGATTGTGGTTGGATTTGGCGAGATACTCCGACACCAATGGATACGAAAAGGATTTGCAACGCGATCAGTGGATGTATCGCGATTGGGTCATCGATGCCTTTAATCACGACATGCCCTACGACCGCTTTGTGATCGAACAGATCGCTGGTGATCTGCTTCCAAATGCAACGCAATCCCAGATGATCGCCACCGGGTTCTTGCGCAATAGCATGATCAACGAAGAGGGGGCGATCGTCCCCGAACAATTCCGCATGGTGGAAATGTTCGATCGTATCGACTGCGTTGGAAAAGCGGTGCTGGGATTAACCACTCAGTGCGCCCAATGCCATACGCACAAGTTCGATCCGATTACGCACCACGAGTACTTTGGAATGTTCGCTTACTTGAACAATTCCTACGAGGCTCAGTCGTGGGTCTACACTGACGATCAGCAAAAAGAAATTGCGAATATCGAACAGAAGCTAAACGAGATCGACGCAAAAGTTCGGGAAAAGCACCCTGATTGGCAAACAGAACTGGGGCGGTGGCGCGAGGAATGGGTCTCGAAGCAGGCGAAATGGAGTTTCCCCAGCTTTCATCAATTGGAGAGCATAAGCGGATTGAACCATCCCACCCAAGAACCCGATCACTCGATCTTGATGAAGGGGCATACGAGCGGCGATATTTTCTTCGTGTCCAAGCCTGAGGCTCAAAAGATAACGGGATTGCGAATCGAGCTTCTCACCCATTTCGATTTCCCCCATACGGGACCAGGGCGGAGCAAGCTTGGGACATGGGGCATCCACGAAATCGAACTCTTCACCAAGGGGGCGGATGGAAAGGAGTGGGTCAAGCACAAACTCGTTCAGCCTGTTGCCGATTTTTCCAATGAGGAACAGAAGAGTGCGGATGGAAAGAAGGCGACGGGCCCCGTGACTTATTTGGTCGATGGCACCGATGACACCACTTGGACGGCGGACCGAGGAGTCGGCAGACGTAATCAACCCTCGGTGGCGGTGATGCGATTGGAGACCCCGATCGAGTTGACTGCCGGGACGGAGATCAAGATTGCGATGCGCATGTCCGACATGGTGGGCTGCTGCCGTTGGAGTTTTACCGATGCATTGGAACCAACGGTTGCACCGATTGATTATGCTGCACAATTGGCGATGGGAGTGCAGGATCGAGATTGGAGCGATGCGGAAAAGTCGGTTGTCTTTCGCGCTTGGGCCAAATCGGTTCCGGAGTGGGGCGAACTACTCGGGGAAGTGGAAGCTCTTTGGAAGAAGTTCCCGGTCGCGGCCACGTCGATTCTCCATCTGCACGAGCGCCCGTCTCGCGATCCAAGGATCACCAAGATATTGGATCGTGGCAATTGGGATCAGCCGACTGTACCGATCGAGCCCCATGTACCTGCCGCATTCCATCCATTGCCGAAGGGAGAGCCGAACAATCGATTGGGCTTTGCCAAGTGGCTTGTTGCGCCCGAGTCGCCGTTTGCAGCCCGCGTCGCGGTCAACCGAGTATGGCAGGCCTTGTTTGGGGAAGGGTTGTTGGAGACCCCCGATGACTTTGGAGTGCGTGCTCCTTTACCGGAATATCGCGATCTCCTTGATTGGCTGGCTGTCGATTTCATGGAACAAGGCTGGAGCCATAAGAAATTGATTCGCCAGATGGTCTTGAGCGAAACGTACCAGCGATCCTCCAAGGGGGCGGGATCTTTGCGAGAAGATGATCCACGCAATCGATGGCTTGCTCGAGGGCCCCGATTTCGGGCGGAGGCGGAAGTGGTACGAGATATTGCACTCAGTGTATCGGGATTGATCCATCACAAGATGGGAGGTCCGAGCGTGATACCACCCGTGCCCCAAAGCGTCCTGGATTACAACTACACGTACCCGAGCTATTGGAAGGCGGCGGAGGGACCGGAGCGATATCGACGCACGGTGTATGGATTCCGCAAGCGGTCCATGCCGGATCCGGTCGCATCGACGTTCGACGCGCCCAATGGGGACTTGTCCTGCGCTCGGCGTGTTCGATCCAATACACCTTTGGCGGCACTCACAGGGCTAAATGAAACCATTTTTGTGGAAGCGGCCAGAGCGCTTGCCTTGCGAATTCTTCGCGAGGGTGGTGAGAACGATCGTCAAAGAATCGAACGCGCTTTCCTACTTTGCATTTCGCGTCTTCCGTCGAGCGACGAGTCTCGCGTCATCGAGCAATTATTGGAATCCCAACGAAAGCGATTGGCCGAAGGGTGGGTGAACGCAAAAGAAATCGCGACGGGAGATGCGGGTGTCGCTCCCGCACTTCCACCGAACACAACGCCTCAAGATGCCGCGGCTTGGACTGTCGTTAGCCGGGTCCTTCTCAACCTCGATGAAACCATTACGAAGAATTAGGCTCCAGCATGACCAGCAACGAATCGATACACGATGCCCATGCCAAGTGGCTTCGGCGCCGATGGTTTCTCCAGGAATGTGGCGTCGGTTTGGGAGGGATCGCAGCTTCCAGTCTGCTGATGGGTGAACCCGCCTCGGCGAGCCCGTCTCCGGGAGCAGCCACGGATCCCTTGGCTCCTCGCGCGCCCCATTTTGCGCCGAAGGCAAAACGTGTGATCTATATCTTCCAAGCGGGCGCTCCAAGCCATTTGGATATGTTCGATTACAAACCGGAGCTTGCCAAGCGAAATGGCCAGCTTCCACCTGCTGATTTGTTGAAGGGGTACCGGGCTGCGTTTATCAATCCAAATTCAGCGTTGCTTGGTCCCAAATTCTCGTTTTCCAAACATGGTAAATGCGGGATGGAGCTGAGCGAGGTTTTGCCTCACACCGCGAAGATCGCGGACGATATTTGTTTGATTCGTTCCATGCAAACCGATGCCGTGAATCATGCCCCGGCGCAGATCATGATGAACACCGGCTCGCAGCAATTCGGCCGCCCCAGCTTCGGTGCTTGGACCCTGTATGGACTGGGGAGCGAGTCGAAGGATCTGCCGGGATTCGTGGTGCTGACGAGTGCGAAAGGAACAAGCGGTGGTGCCAGCAACTATGGCTGCGGGTTTTTACCGACCGTATATGGTGGCATCCCGTTGCGAAACGCCGGAGACCCCGTGCTCTTTTTGTCCAACCCGAAGGGCATTGACCAAGAGACGCAGCGTGCTTCGCTCGATGCGATGCAGCAACTGAATCAGTTAGCCCATCAGCAGTTTGGTGATCCCGAAGTGGAGGCTCGCATACAGAGCTACGAGCTGGCATATCGATTGCAGACGAGTGCACCCGAGTTGATGGACCTGCAGAGTGAATCGGCCGCGACTTTGGAGCGTTATGGCATCAAGGATACGTCCAAAGCGAATTTCGCGCGCAACTGTTTGCTCGCACGTCGCTTGATCGAGCGTGGGGTACGATTTGTTCAATTGTTTCACGAGGCTTGGGATCAGCATGGTGGGCTAACGGCCGGGGTGAAGCAAAACTCGCTCGAGACAGATCAAGCCAGCGCGGCCTTGGTGCAGGATCTCAAGGATCGAGGGTTGCTCGAGGACACGATTGTTATTTGGGGAGGGGAGTTTGGGAGAACGCCGATGGTACAAGGAGGAAACGATGGTCGGGACCACCATAATCGTTCCTTTAGCATGTGGTTAGCAGGGGGCGGGATCAAGCCGGGGTGTGTGTATGGAACGACGGATGAGCTTGGTTTCAATGTCGCCGAAAACCCGGTGCATGTGCATGATCTCAATGCCACGTTGCTTCATTTGCTGGGATTCGACCACACCAAATTGATCTACCGCTTTCAAGGCCGCGACTATCGATTAACTGACGTGCATGGTACCGTCGTAAACGGCATCCTGGCGTAGTTCCTCATCCCAGCTAATGAAGTACTGGAGCTTGTTAGGGCTCGTGCAAGCGACCAATGCAACTTCCTCATTTTCGCTCGTAAAGGACGGCCGCCCGAGTCGCGTGGGGTTTTTAACCACGGACGACACGGAATACACGGAAAGGGAGCATCGAATTTGTGTAGCCATCTTTCCGTGTGTTCCGTGTGTTCAGTGGTTCTTAGACCACCAGAACCCAGCCGATGGACGCTACAAACGCGAACCGCGGCAACGCGCCACATCTTCATTCCCCAATCCGGTTGCAACATTTCTCGTGTGCGGCGTGTCGACCGATACGGAATGATACAATCGCTTGACCGGTCGAGCACGAGCACCGCTTCACTGAGCAGGAGCACGACGAAGAGCCAGAGCCGGCGGATGCACTCAAGGTCTCCATCCACTGGCATTGGACGGTCCATCGTCCCTCACTCGACGGGAGCGATCCTTTTCGTTCTCAGGTTGGAGATCAGTTGCGCGCAAAGGCGCTAAGGCGCAATGCTGTGGATTGAATGCTTTGCGTCCTTGCGCCTTGGCGAGAGACCTTCTTGTATGTCGAATCGGAGTCAGCCGCGCGAGGGACTTGTTCGTTATTCAGGTCTTGCCTGGAGAGCAATGATTGCAGCGCAACATCAGAAATCGTAGAATTCTCTGATGAAATTGTGACAGAGGTCGAGCATTGGTCTCGAAGAACCCAAAAACAAATTAAGAACACTGCATTTGTCCGAAGGGCTCGATCGTCCAGCTCTGGCGTGCGTCGAGCTGACCCCTCGCCCATCGTTGAATGCTTGAAGGCTTGCGAAGAATGACCTCACAATACGCATACTTTCAGGTGACAGGATGTGGAGATCCAGGAGTCGTTACAAAAGCGGTGGGGATCGATCCGTCGAGTTGTAACTCCTCAGCAGAAATCAATCCGAAAACAAAATGCCCGTGGGGTGTCATGAAATGGCGTTTGGACAGCGGCGAACCTGACGATGCTTCTGTCCAACAGCATGTTGATTCAATATTGCTTTGGCTTAACCGACGACCAAGTGCTGTAAAAGAGCTTTGCGACGAATATGATTTGACTTTGCATATTTGCTGCCGGGCATCGGATACCTTTGGAATGCATTTAACGCGTGACCAAACTCGGCTATTAGGTCAACTCGGAATCGCGATTGACTATGATGGGTATGTCGACGATCGTAAGACGATCGAATGTGAACTATGAATGGACGAACCATCCATTGCATCGAAATGGCAGATCTACCATCAGGACTTTTAGAAACTTTACTCGCCTCCACTCAATGAATGGTGGGGTTCTGAGTACAAGATGATGTCGAAGCAAACACGTTTTGTCAGTGTCGAAGTGGTAATCCGGACAAACGCCGATTGCCAGGATTGGGTCGCATGGTTTGAACGTTTGGACAACTGCGTCACAATGATGTCGGGCGAGAACCACGAATCGTTCGTGTACTTCGCGCCATTACCCTCGAGTGATGCAAACCAGACAATTCGCAGATTGTGTCAAGAGATTAACGAATTGCCTGAAAACGTTCGTCGCCAATGGGCTGACGCGGAACAAAGAGAGTTTTTCATCGGATACCATGCCGGCGAAGCCCCGCCTTGCTTTACTGAACATATCGACTCTGATACTTTGGAATTGGTGTGTCAAAACGGCGCTAGCATTCGTATCGGTCTATACTCGACACCGAACGAAGATGAGTGACTCGGCTTTGCGACGTCAACGCAATATGAAACGCAGGACAAAAAAATGGCCCCGAATTGCCGATGGGGCGTTTCCTCAATTCAAAGCCTCTTGGCGGCAACCGGGTGACTTTGGTTGTTCCTAGAAAAAGACTGCTAGAACCCTGCAATGTTGAATAACTCTACATGGCTAGCGACTGCTTGCTCAGGGTTGCTTGGATTGGTGGTGTTAACTGCCGCCCAATTGGTTATCCCTCAAGCAATATGGTGGACGTTTGCGGTTTCCATCATTCTGATGCTGGTCATTTGGAAATTCGCTGCTCGAAGCTATCTTGGACGTGTTTGGAATACAAACATGACAGCTGATGAGATTAAAACGGCTAAACCATTTGCATTCGTGTGGCTTGCGTTGTACTTCCTTGGTGCCACTGGATTCGTTGTGTTGGTCGTCTTGAGTGGATACTATCAATACCCGATCCCCTCAGGAATTCTCATCACACTTATTGCGGCTTGGTTCATCAAGACTGAGATCTGGGCGCTTTGCCTCGTCCGCGCTACGACGACAACACATTAACAATCGATTACCCTATGATACACTCGACGAGTAATGAATTGCAGCCAAGTGCTCGATCAACCGTATTGGCTTGCGTCGAGTCTACTGCTCGCACTGGCTGAATTCGGACGTTCTATCACGTACGTGAATTGGAAATTTGATGAGACTCACGATGAAGCAGCTGTTTATCGGCATCGCGAGCATCGCTGGCCTGATGGCCGCACTCATGCGTGGTTATCAATTGTTCGGTTCACGCGGTATGTGGTTGTTCTCTGTTTTCGCAGTTGCAGCGTTGATTCTTGCCTTCTTTCTCATTCGACGATGGAATAAAGCGCGTTTCGTCGGTATCAGCATTGTCTGCTTGCCGTTGATTCCGATTACTTTTCCGAAAATGGTAATGACCGATTTCGATCATATGTCCTACGTCGGCAACAAAGAGCGATCAGCAGCCACACTAAATCGGATACTTGCGGCAGACTCTCGATTCTACAACGTTTCTGCCAGCTATGAGGCTCCGGCAAATCGTAAGGGACAATGGCTTGTCGTAACTGGAATCGTAGCATCGACCCGTGATCTCGAATCGCTTCGTGAGATCGTGGACCGTGCTGACGATTGGCGTGTGGAATGGAGCGTATTGGTTTCCGAGGAATCAAAGGTGAAATCGTAACAGAGCCAGACGTTGCACACGGACCCGCGGGCTGCGCGGTTTGGTTAGATCAAAGTCGTTCGCCCCGGCCCGGCGAACGGGACCGTTACCCGAAATAGCCATGCGCAAACTGTTTCTCGTTTTCCTCGACTACGTACAAACCGGACGCCGGTTGCGGCACTGCGCAGTGTGTGATTCTCGTTACAACGACGCAAAGCGACTTGTCGAAGGATCAACAGGCGCTCTGATTTGCGCCGCATGCATTCAGCGATTTACACCAGCACATGGTGTCGACCTAAACCTCAATTTGGTAACGAATCGCTTCATCCAACAAGCCGAGGATGAAAACCCATATCGACCGCCTGCGATCGAATCCGGTACCGTACAACGCCTACTTTGTGATGAACAAACCTCCTCTCATATCACTTCGCGTGGTAAAATGAGGGCAGCTGTTTGTGCGGACTGCCTAGAGCATTCAATTAAACGGATCAAAGAGCACACACTCGGTTGACAATCACATGCACCGGAGTCGCGGGTCGGTTGCTTTTTCAAATCAGCATCACTCACCGCGACTACGGAGATGCCAACCGTTCGTCCGGGGAAACCGCCATGAACGAAAATGCCCAAGGCTTCGAAGTCGACACAATTTCGGAGCGATTGCCTGTTGCCCCGTGGATTTTGTGTTCCTTGACGACCTTGGCTGCAATACCTATTTGGTTTATCGGTTTCCTCACAATCGTCGACTTGATAAAGCCAATCGGCAGTCCAGCGGGAATTCCCATTTATATGATGATGTGTCTTGTTGCAACTATCTTCGTCATACCACTCAATTCTTTCGCGATCGCACCACTTATCGCGAAGCTCGGATTTCCTTCAAACGGTCGATCGATTTCTATTCATATAGTCCTGGGATTCGTCGCATTAGTCGTGCTGTGGGTTTGGCCGTCTACGATCGGGCAATATCCATCGCTCGCATGGACAGTCATTCCATTTTATCTTTCGATATTTTTATTGCCGCCCATACTCATTGGATCTCTCGTCTTTTCGATAAGCTACAACGCAAGAAACAGAGGAGTAATGGCGAACAAAGCGCTGCACCAAACGCGTGGATCGGTCGCCTCCTAGTAGAAAACTTTTCTTGCTCCCGCTCAGTGATCGGGGTCGTTCAAGCATTTACTCGCATTGGTCGTACTCGTTCGCAGTGAAACGGTGCTGGTGCTCGTAATCGAACCGAGGCAAATACGGCAGAACCATTCTTCGACCGCGATCGGTTCGACGCCTCTCGCCTTGCGGTCGAATGCGTGGAATACTTTCCGATTGTTATTGGGGCATACTCGCTCTGCGTGTAGTTCGGCCCTTGAGTCGTTGCTGTCATTTGGCAGATGCTTATTGCTTGAGGAGGCGTGAGTCCTGCGACGGAGCATTCGCTCAAATCTAACCTGGGAGAGTCGTTGCAGTGTTGACTCAAGTGGCGATGAAATTCGACGGTGTACATGAAGCACAGTGTGAGTAAAATTGGATCGACAATTGCGAGCACGAGCACCGTCCGCCGCGGACTGAGCGCGAGCACGACGAAGAGCCAGAGCAGGCGGACGCACTCAACGTCTCAGTCCACGGTCATTGGACGGTCTATCTTTCCTCACTCGACGGGAGCGATCCTTTTCGTTCTCAGGTTGGAGATCAGTTGCTCGCAAAGGCGCTAAGGCGCAATGCTGTGGCTTGAATGCTTTGCGTCCTTGCGCCTTGGCGAGAGACCTTCTTGTATGTCGAATCGGAGTCAGCCGTGCGAGGGACTTGTTCGCTATCCAGGTCTTGCCTGAAGAGCAATGATTGCAGCGCAACATCAGAAATCGTAGAATTCTCTGATGAAACCGTGACAGTGGTCGAGCATTGGTCTCGAAGAAACCAAAAAAATGAGAGCACAGCATTTAGCCGAAGTGCTCAATCGTCCGGCTCTGGCTTGCGTCGAGCTGACCCCTCACCCATCGGTCAATAGTACCGTTCGTCAGGAGAAAAGTATGAACGCCTATAGTCCCACCAGTCGGTACGATCGTCGTGCAGGCAACCGCTTAGGTTTGCTGGTCTTGCTTGTGGTCGCCAACCTATCCATCGCAATGGTGTACTACGTTCGGATTCCAATCGGTATGGATATGCGTCAGATGGTTGTTCCCGCTTTATCGGCGGCATCTGTACTGCTGTTCGCGTTCTCGTTGCTCTTCAGTGCGTGGCTTGCAGTGCGAACACCGACTTCTCGGCTTGTGACCGTCCTTGCGATTGCAAACGGACTGCTTGCACTGGCTCAGCTATTGGTTTTCCAATCGTCATGGATTTCCTAATACGCAATGGCTGACGAACGCCACGTCCTTTCAGACGTTCTGGCATTCATGCGCATTGCGCGCGCTCAGTGAAACGGTGCTCGTGCTCGAACCCAGGCAACCATGACAGGCTACTTGTTTGATCATGAACGACGTAATGTTTGTCGTCTTTCGATCGAGCCCGTCGCCTAGTCTTTTGGTGCGTCATTTTCACGGGATGGGAGTCATCGCCATGCTCGGGATCAATGACGGAGTGGAGCACACTGGATCGTTTTATAATCCAAGGACGATTACGAGCACGATCGCCACGATGCCGAGTACGGAGGAATGCCAGAGGAAATAAATCCCGCGCGCCAAGGCGCCAAGGCGCAAGAAAGACGCAAAGGCGAGAGGACCGAGCTTGGCGCCTTGGCGTGGGACATTCGTGTTTATCCAAGTGGTTTGATGCTTGTGATGGCACGAGAATTCGGCATGAATTGGCTATCAACAGTTTGGGTTATTCCCGTGAGAGTGGGGGCGGTACATTTTGGGCTAACGGGATTCTCAACCTTTGCCGCCAATGGGAATTGTAGTTTCGCACGAACTCTTGTCATAATCTTTTTCGTTGGCGATCCCGTGGTCCTCGCCGACGTTGATCGGCAGCGTTACAGGGTTGGTTTGTACAGATGCTGCTACGTAGTTGGTATGGGACCCGACGACAACCTATATCATACATCGGAGGATATGTTGCCAAGCATTGTCGGCGCGATGCGCGGAACGGTTAACTTTCTTCAGGAGTTCGACTCATGAGTATCTCCGACGAGCTGCAAAAGCTGGATGAGCTTCGACGAAATGGTGCCCTTTCCTTCGATGAATTCGAGATTGCTAAACGGTTGGTGCTCCAAGGATCGGAGGACTCCGTACGGTCTGATCACCTTGAAGAAATCAAGGTTCAAAATGAACTTGCCCAGCTCGATCGTGAATGGGAGTTGGAGCGAGAGAACTACATGGTGGCTGGAAGGTATGGCCACAAATACATACCAGGAAAGGCCAGTAGCGCTTTTGGAGGATTGTTTGTCGTTGGATTTGGCGTCATCTGGACGGTGATAGCTGCGACCGTGACAAGAATCGGTGGGGCCGGAGTCTTCAGCATCTTTCCTCTATTCGGTGTCTTGTTCGTCCTTTTCGGTGCGGGCATGAGTTTTATGGCCTTTGTCAAAGCGGGGCAATATGAAGAGGCTCACGAGCGATATCAGCGTCGTCGTCGGGAGCTCCAGAGCAAGAATCAAAAGACATCATGAGCGTGATGCAACGCGCGCACGTCGCAGTATTGCTAATTGCGATTTGCATTGGTTGAAGCGTCCCTGCGGATTGTGCTGACGAATCTGAAAAGCACTCCGGGAGTTTGGACCGCGCGTTTCTTGATACCAATACTTTTCGGTGGCCTATCTGCAAGGGGGCTCTTCGTTTGAGCTTTGAAAGTCATGATGTTCGCAAGATCAAATCGTCGACTCCAGATTCTTGATCGGTCGGATGCGCTTTCCGAGTTCTCAGCTGAATTGAAACGCGCGAGGCGTTGGGCGTATCGCGTCTACGCGATCACTGCGGTGGTGCTGATGCTCTTCCTCTTTGGCGTCGGCTGCGTGTGGTTCCCCGATATTCAGAAGCTTGCATTCGTCTTCCGCGATCCAGCAAAGACCGTCGGGGATGACGGTAGGTACGGTGCGATCGTTGGTATCTTGATAGGTGCGTTGTTCTTAGCTCCGTCAGCCCTTTTGCCTTTGTTGTTTGTTGCAATCGCCGACCGCATTGTGGGAAAGAAGTGTCCGGCGTGCCACGCATCGCTGACCTTGTGGAAACGAGGAGAGGTAGTACTTAAATCAGGCAAATGTCCAAGATGTTTGGTTCCAATCCTAGGATCCGTCGCTGCCGAAAGTACGGACGAATGGTACGGTGAATCGCAATTGATTTCGTCGGCGCTTACTTGGTTGATAGCCGTTTTGCTTTCCCTACCGGTCATTGCTCTGGTGTTGATTGAACTGCTTTTGATCAGACTCGTTCATTTGGAGAAAGGGCCTGGATTGGGTCCGTTGCTGAGTCACTCAGAAATGCGTGTCGCTTGGACGCTCATCGCATTGATTGCCTTGCTGCTTGCGGCGTACCTCCGCTGGCTCTTTGTGCGATTTTCGAAAACATCGCAAGAGATATAGTTAGATATGTTGGTTTTTGTTTAGTGAGGGATGGGTGCCTGGTGGTGTTGCGGTCAAGACGAGCTGTCTTGTCGAGAGTTGGTCGTCGGCCGCATCTCCCTTGGTTCGGCAGATTGGGAATGTATTCAATGGTTGATGATTTATAGGTTCGATCATCGGGCTGATAATAGACGATTGCGTTCCTGGTCTTTGGACACGGAACATTCGAAAGTGTGGGTGCCACCACGGAATCCGGCAAGTTGATATACTCGGGCTTGCTTTCGACCGAATCCAAACGGAAACCTGTTGTTCGCCTGACTTTAGGAGTCGTTGAATTGAGTACCTCGCGTAGTGTTTTGCCATTTCTTGTCGGTTGGCTTTGCCTGATCTTTGCCGTCGTTCTGTTCGTTTTCTCTGCACTGATGCTTCTACTCCAAACGCCCCCACTGACTTGTTTGGTTATTGGGAGTACGGCATTGTTTCCGGCTCTCATTGCTGTAGCGTGCTTGTTGCCTAGTAAGCGGACGATAGCATTGAGAGTGATTGGCGGTATTGTATTTGCCGCATGTGTGGGTACGTTCATCACGACCTTTGTTAATCCCGTCAATGATGGACAGGGGCGTTCTCGTAGGGGGTTGCTCGTCGTGGCTGCCATTGCTGGAGGTGCAATGGCAATCAAGGGTAAATGGCCGGGCAGCAACGGGCGTGTCGAACCGGTGAAAGAGCCATCGAATGCACAGGACGCGCTCGGACGTGCTGACTGACTCGCGTATGCGTCACGTTGTCGTGCAGGGTCGATACTGTTTTTAAGAGAACGACGACTGCCAGGGCATGCATCGATGGTCGGCTGAGTTGGGATACCGTTGAACGGGATGTCGCGTTCCAGGCGCTTCTTGCAATGGTGAGCAAACCACGAAGTGTGCAGGAAGCGAGCCTCGGCGTCGACGAGGCGTTTTTTTAACTTGAGGACAATCAGACTCTCTTATGGTGGAGCGCGTGAAAATGAATCTCAAAAGTTCTTGCTGCAATGCCAGACATGCCCCCCAGTTTGGGAGAGATCCCTCGCAGGAGTGGCTCAAATCCAGCTTGTTCCTAGCGGTCTGCTTATCTGTCACCTGCTTGGCCCAATCGTCGTTGGCTCAACAGTCTCCGTCGAAATCAGGCGACAAGCCGCCGCGATCAGCGAATCGAGCGAACGAAGCCAAGAAGGCAGCGAATGCAGACCAGGAAGTGCGAAAGCCTGCTTCCGTGGAGGAAGCAGCGCAGGTCATCGATCTCTCGACATTTCCACTTCTCCCGAATGTGTTGGCGATTCATGCCAGGTCTGTCGGGCATTTGGAATATGTGGTAAGTCTCAAGTCGTTTGATGTGAAGAGCGAGTATGAGTTTCAGCGCCGTAATTTGTTGGCACGGCAATGGCAGGAATTGCCCGATGGAGACGGGCAATTCACCCGTTCGGGATTTCACCTTTATGTAACGGTTCAAACGCATGACGAACCGGGCAAGGCGGTCGTGAAGCTGCAGAACCATGGCAATGTCAATGTGAGCAAGTTACCCGTACCAAAGGGCACCAAGTACATAAAAACGGCCTACAACGTTGCGGACTTTGAGACTGCCGCCAGTGTGCAAGAAGCGAGAGACATGGTTCTCGCGTTATTGATGGACCAGGGATGGCAGCCGTATGGAATGAGAGGTGATGCGATGGACATGAAGCAGAACGCTGTTCTACTCACAGCATCGATCACCAGTACGAGAAAGCCTGGCGTAACGAGGATCGCATTCTGGACGACTCAGATGCCGGTGGAATTGCCGGTGCCACCCCAATCGGAATCGATTCTCTATCAGTCTGACCGGAATCGCCTTGAGCTGGTCGCCGTGGGTAGCATGGACGAAATCGCCACATTCTACAAGAACTCTCTGGCTGCATTCGACTGGCAACCCATTGCGGAGAAGCCCGTGCGTGAAATCAATTCTCAGCAGTTCGTACTGACTTTTCGTAATCGTGCTCAAGACATGGTGCGTCTAGGTATGAGCGAACGAGGTAAAGAGAAGACGCGAATAACCCTCGAGTATCAGTCGAAGGGGGAACTCGACGCGCGCAGCCGGGAGCCATAACAAGACACGCACCGAAGATCGTGTGCAAAACCGCTTCTCACTACTGGAGCGATCGCATCTATGAAGGCACCGTTTGATGTTGATCGATATGTTTGCGAATGCAATCGTTTCCAGCGGCGTGTACTCGTGATTGCCATAGGGACGGTACTGTTCATGATGGTTTGTTTTGGACTGGTCATTCCCTTTCGTGATAATTCCTTTCGCATCGTCGCCAATTGGCATGACGTGCCGGCTGCGGAATCGGACTAGACCTTGATTACTGGAATGTGACTCGAAGTCATTGGGTTCGAGTGTTACCAGGAATAACTATGACCTTTCGCACAGCTTTTTTGGATTGGGCGCGCGACGCATTCCCCGAGCTTGAGGTAGAGTTTCTGGGGGCGTCAGCGGAGAATCGCTTGTACTCGGCGTTTCTGGCATTTCGCAATCACACGCAAGTCGCAATCGACAATCAAGACAGCCGTCGAGTTGAGGAATTATTTGGAATGGCCGATCGTGTACTGGTTTGCAGTTATCCAGAGATGCGGTCCCTCTTTCATGTCGTCTATGTGGAGGATCTGAAATTCCATGACGAGCGAACCAAACGTTCCTGGGCTTTGAAGTTGCTATCGCCATCGCTTCGATTGGAGCGTGAGCGCTCATTGCCTGGTTTACCATGCGATGAAACGTAGAAATGTTGGATGTTTGATTACTTTAGGGGCGATTCTGTTCGTCTTCGCCGGGTTTTGGATGGTGCCTTCGCGCGCGAGGCGTTCGCTTCCATGGAATGCAACGGACATCCATGAGTTTTACGAAGCAGCGAGATTCGGATCGGACTTTAAGCGTTGTCTAAAGGCGAAGATGGAAGAGAGGGATTTTGACGCCTATGCAACTCGCCTTATGCTCACCGAAATCTATGATCCGGGACGTCATGCTGACTTGGGGATTCACTGGGGCCATTGTGAGGAATCGTGGTGGGATCCTCCTGAATCCTTGGCGGGTGTTCGATTTGAATCATCGAAAGGAGAGGAGTACTTCGCCATAGCGGATTGGCAGGAAGGGTACGTTTACTTCTATGTTCTCTCGTGGTAGTTTCACGACCTTCCTTGAGGCTGGTCAAGATTTGCAGCATGGCTTCATTGTCGATGGCTACGCCGGTTCTGGTCGTGTGGCTGTTGCCGATGCGAAAGTCGATGAGTTGAGGTAAGTTGTCCTCCTTTTCGAATGGAGTGAAAACCTAGGCAATCCTCTTCGCACGGTCGATGAAGTGTAGTTCCCCATACATTTATTTCTTCATGCGTCTTCGGAGGCCTATCCCGATGCCACCTGCGAGGCCGAGGAGGATCATGGAGCTGGGCTCGGGAACAGCGCTGTAGTTCAGAACAATGTCATTGCCAACGGTTCCCCAGGAGAAGCCTGCGGCCGAGCGAATGCTCGCGAGCGAGTTGTTTCCGCTATCTGCGGATACATTGATGCTACCAAACACGGAGTTTGTGGCTAGGGATGGTGCAGCGCTATTGGCGTAGACCAACCATTGGCGATCCGTGTCCCAGAAGGCATCGGCCCATTGGACTGTGGAACCGGTCCCGTTGAAGACCAGATTCGAAGTGACTCCGGTGTTGATGACAAGCGTTCCACCGGTCACGTTGATGACGTCGAAGTTGGTGCCGCTTCCGGTGTTGGAGTTCGCCACCAATTCCCAAGAAAGATCTGCACCGGTGTTGTAGGTTAAGCCTGCCAAGAACGTTTGCGTTCCTGGGCTATTTCCAGGCGTGTGAGAACCTGAGATCGTGGTTGATCCACCGATCGTGCCAGACCCACCCAGCGATGCACCGGAGGCTACGGTGAGGTTTCCAGTCGCGGTCGATTGGTTACCGTTGATGATCAGGGAACCAGATTGAACACTTGTCGCGCCGGTGTATGTGTTGTTTCCAGAGAGTGTGAGAGCCCCAGATCCTTGCTTGGCCAAACCGCCATTTCCACTGACGACACCCGAGAGCGTCAGGTTGGACGATGCGTTCGAGACACGCACCACGCCGCCCCCATCGTTGAGGGTCATTGCAGCGGAGCGGGACGCAGTACCACCGCCGTATTCTAGGGTACCTGTCGTACTGGTACCGCCAAGGTTGATAGCGCTATTACCCAGGTTTTGTGTGCCCGCCAAGACAACGGTGCCATCAAGGATGTTGGTCACGGATGTCAAAGCGATGTTGCCTTGTACGGTAACGGTCCCAGAGGTCGTTTTTTCGATAACACGAACACCTCCGAACG
The DNA here is from genome assembly GCF_001610875.1 of Pirellula sp. SH-Sr6A. Lineage (NCBI taxonomy): Bacteria > Pseudomonadati > Planctomycetota > Planctomycetia > Pirellulales > Pirellulaceae > Pirellula > Pirellula sp. SH-Sr6A. The sequence goes on from NZ_CP011272.1 coordinate 4,063,962, forward strand.
TCGATTGGTTCGCACCGACACCATTGAGCAATCCCGAAGTGAAGGATTGCGTCCCAGCGGCGTTGGTATTGATGTTTCCTGGATTGGTGCCTAGGCCATCAAAGAGAATCGTTCCACCATTCAAGTTAACACCGCCGATTTGTTCGCCGATGCGCATATCGAGAGTCCCGCCGTCGTTGACGGTGAAGAAGGTCGAGTCTGGATGGTCCGGATTGTCCGTAGCGCTCACACCGAATTGGAAGGTTCCACCGTTGTTGATCACGATGCCCGATGCTCCGAGATCTCCTCCTGCTACGTCTTGAAGGATGAAGCGACCGGCATTGACATTGAGAGTGCCCGTGAAGGAGTTGCTGTTGCCTTGGAAGCTGACCGTTCCCGTCCCGTTTTTATTGATGGTATTGGTGCCGCTTACTGTTGCGCCAAAAACCAGATTTCCGGAACCGTCCAAATTCAGCGTATTCGCGCCGAGGCCAACGGTACCCGAGAGGGACGCGACTCCGCTGTTGTTGTTTCTGATGGTTGCATCGCCATCCAAGGCAATAGGGGCAGCAAAACTGACCTCGTTCGTCCGATCAAAGGCTAAGGTCGTGCCAGCTGACATGTTCAACGATGAATTGGTAAGGCTGCCAGTTGTTCCACCTGCTCCGATTTGCAGTGTACCTCCTGCAAGCGTGACGCTACCGCTTTGACTGTTGTCTGTGGCAACAACCAGGGTGCCGGTACCGGACTTCGTCAAAGTCCCTGATCCAGCAATGGATCCAGTACCTTGGAAAGTGTAGTTATTGGAGGAGTTATTCACGACCACCGAGCTGGGAGCCACCGCTCCTTGAAGGTTGACCGCGAAATTTCCGGATGCGGAATCATCGAAAACAACAGAATCGGTTTGAATGAAATTGGTGGCAGCCAGCGATGTTTCCAATCGCCAGTTGTTCGTGCCTCCGATGTTGGCGGCGGTGCCCACGTCCCAGTTTGCGTTGGTTGCCCCGCTCCATTTTACATTCTCGCTCAAGGCAGTGACGTTGAGATCTATTCTTGTGTTGGTCGTGTCATAGATGAGCGATCCTGCAGTGCGGCCTTGCAATTGAAGATTGAATCCTGAATTGATGGCCCCCCCGTTGTAATCGATCAGAGTAAAGCTACCCAACGACATGGGCTGAGTATTCGATACCCTTAGTGTTCCACCCGCGGCGAGTCCATCCGATGCGGCGACTACTAGCAGAGGTGTGGTGGGCAAGATCGCTGCGTCGAGTCCAAATTGGAGAGTGGACGCAGGAGCAGATAGGTTCAGCGACTGAACTGTTAGGGAACCTGTGCCAGCACCGCTTGCTATCGACAAGGTGGCGTCGTTTCCGACGGTGAATCCCCCTGCCGCGGCGGTTGCAATCGTTCCTCCGTTGGAAGCCGTTGGTGCCAACACCAAAGTTCCTTGCTCAATGTTGATCAGGCCTGTGTTGGACAATCCACCGGTCAGAGCCAAGGTTCCCACGCCATTTTTTGCTAAGCCGCCTGCGCCATCGAAGGCACCGCTTAAAGTCAATTCAGTTCCTGACTTTGCAACATGAATAGCGCCTCCTCCTGCCTGAAGAGTGAAAGCTCCTGCACGGGTAGCTGTCGTACCTTGATAGTCGAATGTGCCTGCTGTCGTTCCATCGCTTGCGCCCAATCTCACTGCTGCGGTTCCAAGATTCGATGCGCCGAGCATGGACAAGGTGCCATCGAGAATATTCAAGCGACCCGTTCCCGTTGTGATGGAGACATTTCCTCCGAGGGTAACGGTACCGGCCGTCGTCTTATTGATAGCCGTGTTTCCGCCGACCGTAAAATTACCTCCGATGAGGCTTCCGTTCGTCCAGTTCTGAGCCGTAGCTCCCGACATCGTCATACTTCCCTGTTGAAGGTTGACGACACCACCGTTCAGGTTGACACCTCCAAAGGTTTCCCCTTCCTGCCAATTGACGGTCCCGCCGGAATTGACGGTGATGTAGGTCGAGTTGGGCAGATTCGGATCTCCAACTGTGCTAGCACCGAATTGGTAGGTACCACCATTGTTAACGACGATCGAGACGGGGTTGAAGTTGGTGGTAGCAATCCCTGTCGAGCTGTTGACGAAGGTGCCTTGGTCGATGACGAGGGTACCAGTAAATCCGCTGTTATTGCTGTTGTGAATGAACGTTCCTGTACCCGTTTTCCGCATGGTGCCAGCACCGGCGAAGAGACCGGAAAAGAGTGCATTTCCTGTGATATCCAACTGAGGATCGGCACCCGCGAGAGTAAAGGTGTTCGTAGCCGAACCCGCGATGGTGACGGTGCCAGTGCCTGTGTTATTGACCGTGATTCGGTTGAGAATTAGGGGGCCAATGTTATTGGTCGTTGCATAGCTCTCCGCTCCGGTCGCGTTGAAGACCACTTGAGTGGTGTTCGAACTAACGGGTAAGGAGCTCCAGTTGCTCGCCACATCCCAATTGCCGTTTACTGGGTTCTGCCACACGCTTTGGGCATGAGCAACGTGGGCCGATAACGACGCTAGAACCGCGAGGGTGCTAGAAAAGAAGCACTTCAGAAGGATTTTCCTGCGTTTCTGAAGCGTCCTAAGAATTCGACGCTTTTTCGCTTGGCACTTTTTGCTCTCGCCCTTCATCACTCACTCCGATGCGATACTTCTCCACGATGAAAATCAATGAACGAGCAGATTAATTTTCGAGCGCGGTGTCCGCAACGGATTGCGAGTTAAGATTTGGTCAAGAATGGCCGACCCGCTAAAGCTTCTGTTTTGAGACCATGCGTGCAAGCCTTCAACCGAGCGTTGCCATGCAAGATATGGACATTACTTGACCGAGGGGAGCGATTGCTTTATCGTTGGTAAACGATAAAAGAATTTCTAGTGGAGCTGAGCATGGATTTGTGGCAAAGGTTGGTGGCGGAGTGCTTTGGAACCTACTCGCTGGTTCTCGCTGGAACGGGCGCTATCGTGATCAATCATGTGAGCCATGGGCAGATCACCCACGTTGGGATCGCCATCACATTTGGGTTGATTGTGCTCGCGTTGATCTATGCGATTGGAGAAATCTCCGGTTGTCACTTGAACCCTGCAGTGACGGCTGGTTTGTTTCTCTCCGGTCGCTTCGGGAGGGGGCTGGTTGTTCCGTATATGTTGAGTCAGATCGCAGGTGCATGTCTGGCGAGCCTTACGATGCGAGCTCTGTTCCCGGATCATCGGACGCTTGGAGCAACACTGCCGAGTGGTTCTATACTCCAGTCGTTTGTTCTGGAGTTGAATCTGACGCTCCTGTTGATGTTCGTCATACTTTGTGTGACAAGAAAAGAGAGTCCCAACGGGATGATAGCTGGGATCGCCATTGGTTCGGTGATTGCGTTGGAGGCGATGTTTGCAGGTCCGATCAGTGGTGCTTCCATGAATCCGGCTCGCTCGATCGGTCCGGCATTGATCACCATGAATCTGACGTCATTGTGGGTGTACATCATTGCCCCGTGTATCGGTTCCGCTCTCGCGGTGCCCCTTTATGGTTTCGTGTACCACGCCAAGTTTAGGGCTCATCCGGAGAAGAAGAGGCCCATCTGAGATGGTGGGCGTCGCAGAGCAAATTGGAAAGCGTCGCTAGAGGGTTCCATGCCGTTCGAGGTCTAAAACGGCGTCGCTTCGGAGGGTTTTTGGGTCACAAGCATTTTGTGAATCCAAGCAGCGGTGTCCAACTCGGGGCCAGGTCCAATCATGGGTTCGATCGAGTCGATCTGCGCGGTGAGGTCATTGAATTCGGTTTGATTGCCAATGTGTTCGTAGGCTTTCTGCATTAAGTAGAGAACTCCCAGTCGGTAGGGCGCGAAGAATTCCTTATCGAGCGGGAGCGCGATGCACTGGTCGTAATAGTTCCTTACATCCTGGGCATACCTGCCGAAGTCGTCCATATTGCCTGCGCAATAACTGACGAGGGCTCGGTGGTAACTGTTGATGAAGCGATAGTGGAGAATCCAGGTTCCCGGAGCGTCAGGCGGGTAGGCCAACTCCTCTATCTCACACGCCTCGTCAAAGAGTTTGTCTGCTAGATCGAATTCACTGCGATGAAAGGCCAAAATGGCGAGCACTCTTTTCGCCATGAGCGCGTGTTTAAGGTAGCGCGGTTGTGTAGGTTGTTTTTTCCAAAGCGCGACCGATTCCACGATATTCTCATTGAGTCGAGCTGTCGATTCCTCGGATTTGTGACGATCGACAAACGACAATTGGAAGTTCAGCTCCAACCGGGCTTCTTGGTAATCCAGATTATCTGGATCGAGTTCCAAGCTTCGATCTAAAAAGTGCTTTGCTTGGATCAAATACTCGTAGCGGACTTGGTTCCTCTTTTCAATATCCGCATCGTAGTAGTAGTCGCTAAGCTGCAGGTAACCAAAAAAGATTTGGTATAAGTATTTGCTCTGGTGGGCTCGGTCTTTGTCCACGCGAGTTAAGTTTTTCAGTATTTCTAGCGAGGCCTTTCGATGTTTGTTTGCATCGTCCATTCGGTTCATATGGGAGTAATCGTGCGCGCAGTAATGATGCGCGATGCTTAGCCGGTGCAGGGCTTGCAAGTCGTCTGGGTTGACCCGCAAATACGCTTCATTGAAGGCGATCGTGTTCATGAGGATGGTTTCATGATCTTGACGTGTGATCGTCAATCCTTCATTGAACTTCTCGGTCATTGGAAAGAGGATGTTATCGATCGCATCCAAGGTTAGTTTGAGACTTTTTTCGGCACGTTCGTGTGCCATTCTCTCGCGAAGCCAGGAGGTGTTGATCGCGATGAAGGCGACGATGATTGTTGCGAGAACGATTGAGGTTACGGCTAGTGTACGGGGAGAAGTCCTGGCCCAGTAGCGGATCGTTTTCGCGAGCGATGGCTTGGTCGCTTCGACCGGAACGCCTTTCATCCATCGATCGAGATCATTCGCTAGCTCCGCAGCCGTTTGATATCGATCATCAGGTGCCTTGTTCAAGCACTTGAGAATCACGGCATCTAGATCGCGTGGGGTAGTCGGTTTCCACGTTCGAGGGCGCTCTGGAGAATGCCGACAAATCTTCTCCGAGATCTCGAAGAAGGAATCGCCGTCGAAAGGCATGCGTCCTGTTGTTAGCTGATAAAGGATGATGCCGAGCGAAAAAATATCGGATCTGTTGGTGACGTCCTGGTGTTTCTCGCGAACTTGTTCGGGCGACATGTATCGAATGGTTCCGACGGCCACGGACTCGGTGCTGACATCGACCGTGAAATCCCCTTGAGCACCAAAGCGTTTTGCAAGTCCGAAGTCGGTGAGTTTCGGAACAAAACCTATCCCCTGAGTCGTTTCCTTGTCCGCGGGAGCTAGAAGAATGTTGCTCGGTTTCAGGTCCCGGTGAAGAATCCCGCGCGAGTGGGCGTACTGGACGGCCACCGCGATCTGTTGGACGAGCCAAGCCGATTGCGTGGGGGAGAGGGAGTTGTTTGTTTGTTCCAGGAACTGGGCTAGGTTTGGCCCGTCTACCAATTCGCCGGCCAGAAAGGGTTGTCCGTCGATCGTGCCCGTCTCATAGACTTGAACAATCCCTGGATGTACCAAGGATGCTACTGCTCTCGCTTCTCGAATAAATCGGTGTTGGAGCGAGGGTTGGTTTGCCCGGGATGGTCGGATCATTTTGATGGCAACATCGCGTCCCAGCAGTGTATCTTTGGCTTGGATCACGACCCCGAAGCCTCCGGCGCCGAGAAAGCGTTCGGGTTCGTATCGTCGAGTCGCTGGAATAGGGGAACGGACGGAGGGCCGACTGGTATTGGTTTCAGGATTGGATGGCGTCGCGGTCGTTGTACTTGTCGTATCGCGTCCGGAGAAAGCACGCGTGGAGTGGTCCGCATCGGAACTTTCCACATGCGCGGTCGACCGATCGAGAAGATCCCAGCAGGCTTTTTCATCGAGAGTTTGCGATGGGAGTGCCCGATTGGGCTGGTCGATCCAGGACTGGATCTCCCGGATGAGTTGGGTGTCGCAATGCGCTGGATCGGATGTCATGACAAAAGGTTTATCCCAGGGCCAACTGATCGCTTTCACCGCCAAAAACGGTCGCTCGGAGGTTCTTCAAACAGCGCGTAACAAGCATTCGCACCGAATCCTCCGTTCGATCGACTCGCTCACCGATTTCTTTGAAAGTAAGGCCCTCTTCGTAGCGCCACTTCAATACGGTTTGCACTGCTTCTGGCAAATTGCGAACCGCTTCATCGAGTTGGCTTAGAAGTTCTTCGGTGAGGATGTCTCGCTCGGGATCCATAGTGGGATCCGCGATCGCTCGAAAGAGAGCAGAGTCTTCGGAAATCGAACACTCTACGGCGATATTTCTCTTTTGTGTCGCCAAAAATTTCCGCTTCGCCGCATAGAGATTGTTGAAAAGCAGTGTCCGAATCCAAACAAAAAACTGAGACGTTCGGTTGGCTCGCAACTGATCAAAGCCGGCAACCGCATCTTGAAATGTCTGCTGCACCAAATCGGAAACATCGACCTTGGCGGCTAAGCGAGGATCGTCAAGATCGCGAACGAGGTCTCGCAGCATGGGACGATACATCTCGAGCGCCTTACCAAAAGCTTCGAGGTTTCGTTTCTGCAGCAGACTACTGACACGCGGCAAATGCGGTGAAGCAACGGGATCGGACGACAATGGGGGTATCCTTTAGGCAGGAAAACGCTTCGAGGCCCAGTCTATTGTCATGAGAGGCGTCGTTAATGCAAGAGTTTCACAGCCGAAGCGGTCCGAAATCGGGATGGAAGCTGAGCACGAGCGATGAAAGGTAATCGGAAACCGGCGAGCCCATCGGCAACCATTACGGGGTAAATTCTTTCGGGAGCGTCACTCCGTTGGTTTCGGCCCAGGTTCGAGTCGTGAGCTCGATACGTTTTCCGCCCAGGGAATTCGGATCCTCGACCAGAACCCAAACGACTTTCTGGTCCTTCTCCGTCGGAGACTGCACGGTGGTTACCGGATTGGCTCGTCGAACCAAATCGGTGAGGACCGTTCGAAGCGGAATTCCATTCTGGTTGAAGGCACGGACCTGCTGGTTCTGTGTGATCCCATCCTTTTGAAAAGCACCTCCGTTGATGGTGAAATTCACGGGCGGACTTCCCTTGAGGACCGAATCGTTGAACTCGGAGGCGATCGCCGCCAAACCCATTTCCAAGGACTCCTGCTCGAATGCAATGGAAATCGGGCGGTCCAGCAGATCCTCGACATTCTCTGGTTTAGGTTGCGGTTTAGGTTGCGCAGCGATAGCCGGCGATCCCTCACTGGAGTTTTGCAGATTCATCCAAACGCCTACTGCAAGATTGCCGAGCGACTCCGGTGGAAGGTAGACGTTACTCACGATCTGCCCATCTTCCAAGCCGAAGCGACTGTTGTTCATCACGGCGCGGACCATCTGGGGCATACGCAGCGCAATGGCTCGCCAGTACGCAGGTGGGGGAGCTGCAATCAATTGTTGTTCTAGGTAATCAGGAGCTGTTGTTAGAGCCTGTTTCAACTCGGCGGCCTTCCTACCCAACAACGTCGAATCGGATAATGCCGCGCGCCATTCGCCATACAATTCGGTGGAGGCTGTGCAAGTGAAAGAGACCGCTTGAACCTCATCCCCCCACAGTCCTTGCGCTAACGACTGCAAACGTGGTGTCTGACGGAATAACGAGCGACCCTCCCCCCAAAGAAAGCTAGGAGCTGCCAAAATGAAGAGATCGGATCGGCTATCGCTGGACTGCAGAAGCATGTCCATCTGTCTTCGCAACGGCACACTTCGTCCACCTATTTCTACCAGTGTCTGCACCAGCTGTTTCGGTGCAACCGTTAGTTTTTTTGTTGAATACGCTTTGTCCAGCGAAAGGCCTTCGATGGCAATGGACCATTCGCCGTTGGTCCACACTCCTTGTTTGGGCTCGTTCGGTAACGGGCTGGCCTCGAATCCAGGAAGCTTTTCCAAGAGAGACTCTACGGTCTTTGCATTCTCTAAGTGGAATCGAAGAGCGATTTCAAAAACCTCAGAGCCACTTTTTGGGTAGAGAGCAATCGCAACTTGGGAAATCGAGTCGTCCTTTGCAAAGGGAACGCTATCGATCAATCGCTTCCAATCAGGAAGAGTTTCCAGTACCCAGGGTTGGATCGACTGAAAGGGACCTTTGCCAGTCCACGCGTCCGTTGAGAAATACACCAAGGCTTCGGGGCCGGGTGGGAACATGTCGATGGAGTATGGAACCCCTGCATGGGGTGGCGCCCACAGAGAAGTCCCGTCGTCTTTCACAACGGTGTAAAACTCGGCGAGCGGATCGCTGGGCGCAGTGGTTGTATTGGTGTTGCTGGAACTAGGCGATGCACCCGAGTTCGATGGGACTTCAACTATCTTGACCTCGGGTTCGGGTCTTGGAACGGGTGATCCTCCCGACTGGAGTAATACCGCGATAAGCCCGCCCAGCAAGACGACCGATCCGATCCCGAGCGCGGGTAGGACCCACTTGGGTTTGCGTTTGCGTTTCTTGTGAACCAACGCGCTGCGCGTGCCGGTCGGGGGACGCGGAGCGGAGGGGTTCCTAGGTGAAGTCTCGGGCTGGGCTGGAGCGGCGGATTCCTTGGGCGCTGCTGCGGGCTGGGCTAATGTTGGAGATTCCTTCGGAAGTGCAGCGGGCTTTGTGGGAGTTGCTGAATCTCTCGGTGATGGCGTGGGTTGTGTTGGTGTGGCGGATACCTTCGCTGAAGGTGCTAGTTTTGACGGAGTGACAGAGTCGCTCGATTTTGTCGCAGGTTGGGTTTGGGAGGTGGTATCTTTCGGCGATGTGGCGCGCTGTGTGGGGGCGGCGGAGACTTTCTGTGACGAAGCGGGTTTCGCTGCGGTATTCGATTCTTTCGGTGATGTGGCGCTTTGGACTGGTGTCGTGGATTCCCTCGGAGATGGTGCTAATCTGGCCGGCGCGACGGAGTCATTCGGTGATGTTACCAGTTTGACTTTGTCGGTGAGGGAATCGAGTTGTTTCAAGAGGGAGTCGACCGAGGGGAATCGGGCTGGACGATTCTTGGCGACCAAATGGTGAATGCAGCGGCGAACGTTCTCCGGTATCGAGGGTGGCAATTCCAGCAGCACTTGCTGATGCGTTTTGCGCCAACCCGCTTTATCGAGGCGATGGGAATTGGGCCAAGGTGATTTTCCCAGCAGCATGGTCGCCCAAAGGACGCCTAATGCGTACAAATCGCAAGAGGGGTCGGGTAGGTAATCCGGCAGGGAAAGTTCGGGCGATGCGGATCCGAAGCGAGCGACGTTATCGAGCGCTAAGCAGCTGATCGAATCGCAATGGTAAGGGGAGCAGGGAGGAAAGATAGGATCGCGGCGAAGGGTGGCTTCTCCGTTTGAGGATATCCACACGGCTTCCGGAGCGAGCCAACCGTGAACCAATTGATTCGAATGCAATCTTCCGAGCGACGCGGCGAGGGATCGAATCCATGCAATCGATGGAGCGAAGTCGATCGGGGCAGAAGCCAGCTTGTTGGATAGCGAATCGCCGGAAATCGGGTCGCAGAATACCGCGAGGATTCCCGGTTCGAGCAAAGTAGCCTCCCAGCGATCTAGCCCTGGTGCTTCTAATCTGGCGTGGAGTCGCCCCCACTCGATAGAGGGCGGATTGGCTCGAATGGCATCGCTCGATAGCTGTTCGGGTGAGAGTGCAAAGGCCCACTTGTTTTTGTTTCGAATCGACTCGATGGCTTCATACCAGTTCGGACCCAGTCGATCTGAAAGAGTGTCTTGAAGCAGGTAGGGGCCCACTCGAAGTCGAGGAACTGTGGGTTCGAGAAGAGCGTTGAACTGGAAGGGAGTGATACGGCCGGTTCGAATGAGTTCGGAAGCAACCTTGTTAGGATGCAGCAGATTGGCTCCTCCGACGGATTGCTCGATGTCCTCACGCCATTGCGTTGCTTGTTCCGGCGTGACCAAGCCAGATTGTTCGAGCCGTTCCCAAAACTGGGTTGAGTTCAGTTCCACCGCATTATTGTCCGAGCACGTAAGCGAAGATGAGTGGTGCGACGATGCACGCGTCGCTGTGGATCATATACTTGGGCGCTTCCACCGTCAGTTTATTCCAAGTGATCTTCTCATTGGGTACCGCTCCCGAGTAACCGCCGTAACTGGTTTCGGCATCGCTGATTTGGCAGAAGTACGCCCAGCGATTGATTTCCTCCTCGAGGTCTTGGATAAGCAAAGGGACGGCGCAAATAGCAAAGTCTCCTGCAATCCCTCCTCCGATTTGAAAAAATCCCACTTTGCGATCCGTCGCTATGCCGCGGTACCATTCGACGAGGTGCTGCATCTGTTCGGTGCCGCTTTTGAGGGCATGATGCGACTTGACCGTGCCATCGATGACGCGAGCCGCGAACATGTTACCGAGGGTGCTGTCTTCGATTCCAGGAGAAAAGACGGGGATCCCCATTTCTTTGGCGGCCATCATCCACGAGTGTTCGATGGGGATCTGGTAATGCTGCTTCAGATCCGGTTCATCGAGAATTTTGAACATGTACTCGTAGGGAAAGTAGCTCTCCCCTTTCTCCGAGGCCTCTTTCCAATACTTGACCAGTCGGCTTTGCATATGCTTCATGACCGTCTCGGGGATGCAGGTATCGGTAACCCGATTGTACCCGGACTGTAGCAGAGCCAATTCGTCTTGAGCGGTGAGCGCTCGCCAATTCTCGATGACCTTGTATTCATTGTGAGCAAACAAATTGAAGAGATCTTCTTCAAGGTTTGCCGCTGTGCATGACACTGCGTGGACTTTTCCCGAGCGTATCATTTCCGCGAGCGAGACCCCTAGTTCTGCGGTGCTCATGGCTCCCGCCAGCGAGACCATCATCGCCCCGCCTTGGTCCATGAACTGTCGGTAGCTCTTCGCGGCAGCCAGTGTCTCTCGTGCGTTGAAGTGCCGGTAGTGTTTTTCCATGAAGGCGGAAATACTCATCGCTCTAGATCCTCGTCTCTCGCAGTCCAAGTGGTTTATTGTCGGGCCATCGGCATAACGACGTAGGTGTATCCGTCGTCGGTCGAAAACAATGCCGGTTCTGCATTGCTGCGAACCTCGAGTGCGAACGCCTTGTCCGGATCCAGCACTTTGAAGAAATCCATTACGTAGCGGTAATCCATCGTGATATTGATCGATTCGCCATCGTACGAGATCGGAATCTCGATACGGGATTGGCCGATATCGGCAGCCCTCGCTGCGACGACCAGTGTGCCATTGCCGAAGGTGAAGTCGACGCCGCGGGATTCGGTGTCGGCCACAATCGAAGCTTGACGAATCGCTGTGAAGAACGGGCCCGCCAATCCATCGATTCTGGTGCGGCCCTCACGACTTGGCATGACTTGTTTCCAGTTGGGATAACGCCCCTCCACGAGTCGCGAGAAGATGGTGCATCGATTGGTTCGGATGAGAATATCGTTGGCGCGAGCTGCGATGCAGACGAGATCGTCTCCATCCGAGATGGATCGTTCCATCAACTGCAACGTCTTCGTTGGTACGATTGTCGAGTTTCCGCTATTTTTGAAGCCTCCGATCGCGACACCTTTGCCGTGCATGCAGGCTAGTCGGCGGCCATCGGTTGCAACCGTCGTGATTTGGTCGTCCTCCATTTCGAAGAGAACGCCTCCGAGTTGATATCGGGTGCTCTCGACATCGGTTGCGAACACCGTTCGTTTTACTAACTCCTTGAAGAGTCTAGCTGGGACTTCGTAGTACGCGGATTCTTGAAAGGGAGTGACGCTGGGGAACTCATCGGGATTGATCTTGGGCAGATGGAATTCCGAGTGGTCCCCTCGGATGTCGAGAGAATTTTCCGTAAGTTCGATGGTCAATACTTCATCGCTGCACTCTCGGAGGATGTTGCCAACTCGCTGCAGGGGTAACAAAGCGACGCCGGGAACCGCAATCTCGACATCGTCCATTTCCAATCGAATGCCCGCTTCGGAGTCGGTAGCCATCAGCACGGCTTTGTCGCCGCGCGCGTCCAGTTTCACATTGATCAAGATCTCTTTGGGGGATCGAATCGGGGCCACAGCCGCCGCAATCTGGTAGGCGCTTTGGAATTTTTCTCGGTTGCAAACGATCTTCATGGCAATTCCTACCCAAAGAGGGAAATCGAAACGCTAAACCAGCGTTCGGGGGAACGGACGTTGTACCAGAAAACCTGCGTTTTTAAAGTGCATGTCGGTCCTCAAGGTGGGTCAGGAGACCGGCACATTCCCAATTTTGAATACCGTCTCTACTCGCTCAAAACCTATGGATTCGTAGAGTCGAATCGCGGCGAAATTGTGAATGGTGACCTCGAGCTGCACTTTGCGGCACCCGACATCGCGAAATCCTATCAAGTTGCGGCGGATGAGCTCACGCCCTACTCCTAAGCCTCGGTACGAGGGAAGAACGCCGATGTTTTGAATCGCTCCTACATCGGCGCTCACACGCAGCCCCTGAATGGTTCCCAATGCGATGCCAAACCGATCTTGCTCGTTCCGTTGCACGGCCAGCCAAGTCGACTCGGGTACGAAATTGTCCCGACGGGCAATGTCCCGCATCAACTGCTTGCACCCCTCGCGATCGCCCAAGCAGGGGAAGACGTTCACGTCCATCTCGCGGCGAAAGCTTTCCCATTTTGCCAATCCATGATGGGCCACGAGCCGTTCATCCCAACCGAGGTAGTCGATCGATGCGCGAGGCCTCTCTTCTGGAATCGGAGACTCTCGAAGATCGAAGTGCATTCGATAACGCTTGAAATAAACAACTGGCATCGATCGAGACTGCGAACACTTTATGCGAAAACGGGAACGTTAAGCTGTCGCGACCCGTCCATCGGCTCTGGGGTCGCATGCGGCCCGCCAAGTCGATTTTCCTGACTGCGGCGGCGCGAGGCGCTCGATCCCTTGCGCGACAGCGATCGATCCCGAGATCTTAACATCGTGACCGAGCTTTTTCAGCTCTTCCAAGACCGAATTCTCGGCGCGTGCGTCTCTTTGGAATGGTCCTCCTAGACTTCCTTCACAACTCAGTACATCAGGCTGCCACTGATGATGGAGTCGAGAGGCTGCAATCGCATCACCCACTGTCATTCCTAGATCTAGAACTCGAACCACGTTCTGCAAGGTCGCGTTGATGATACGCGGGCCGCCTGCGGCCCCGCAGGTCAAGCGAGGCTCTCCTTTGGAATCGAGCACCATGGTGGGGCTCATGCTCGATAGGGGGCGTTTACCCGGTTCGATCGCGTTAGCGGCCGATCCGATCAGCCCAAACGCGTTGGGAACCCCCGGGGAGATGCTGAAATCGTCCATCTCGTCATTGAGTACAACGCCCGTTCCTGGAACGATCATCTTGTTCCCCCAGCCGGTGTTCACTGTGGCTGTCATGGCAACCCAATTTCCCAACGCATCCGCCATGGTCATGTGTGTGGTGTGCTTTTTGCCGTCGTCCGCTTCCTTGCTCTTCGACGGAAGATGACCCGGCACCGCGGTAGCTCGATCGAGTTGGATCCTCTTGGCTAGTTCATCCGTGTAAGACGTTTCGGTTAAGAACGCAGGGAGCTCGACAAAATCGCTGTCACCTAAGTAGTACGCTCGATCCGCGAAGGCCAGTTTCATCGCCTCGGCTAGCACGTGATAAAAGGGGAGGCCCCCCTTCTCAGCGCTCCATTCCTTAAGAGGGAAATGAGAAAGCATCTGCAGCATCTGCTGGATGTGAATTCCGCCAGAGCTTGGTGGAGGGAATCCGACTACGGTGTACCCGCGATAGGAGGTCTTTAGCGGAACTCGGTCCACCGCGCGATAGTTCGCGAAGTCTTTCTCGGTCAGTGCACCCCCTTGTTCTTTCAAATGCGAGGCGCATCGCGACGCAAACTCGCCATGATAGAAGTAGTCCACGCCCTTTTTCGCGATCTGCTGCAATGTGTTGGCCAAGTCGGCTTGCACCCAGGTTTCCCCTACGGCGTACAAGCTGCCGTCGGTTTTGAAGAGCGCTTCTCGTGAAGCCGCAAATCGCTTCAGAACCGATTCCTCGTTTTTGATCGACGCATGGGTCGATCTGGACATGGGATGCCCGTCGCGAGCAGCTCGAATGGCGGGCTCGAATAGATCCCCCCAAGGGAGTTTGCCGAATCGACGGTGGGCTGAGTGGAGTGCGGCGATCATTCCGGGAACGCCGCATGCGAGCGCTCCGTCTTGGCTCAGCTTCACATCAGCCACTCCGTTGCGAAGAAACATGTCGCGGTTTGCGGAGGCTGGTGCCTTCTCACGGCCGTCGATGGCGTGGAGCGAGCCATCCGCCAGCCTGATCATCATCAAGCATCCGCCGCCGATTCCCGAGTTATGACCATCTACCACCGACAGGCATACAGCTGCGGCAACCGCTGCATCGATCGCGTTTCCACCCCGTCGCATCATTTCGGCCGATGCCAAGGATGCGATTGGGTGAACGGTCGCTGCCACATTGGAGCCTTGATCGACGCGCTGCAAAGCACTTGATGGAGCAGTCTTGTCTTGGGCCAAAGACCATGCTGGTGCGAGAGCCGCTACCGCCGCCGTGTTTCCCAGAAAGTATCGTCTTGAAATCATCTGATAGTCCTGTCTTGCGTGTTATTTCGAATGCGCTGCGGCGCCGCTGAGGATACGAAGATTGCGGAGGAAGGTTTCGGATCGGATGACGCGTCCATCATGGTCGGTTGCTTTGACGTATCGTAGCTTTCCGTTTTCCATCCAAGCTCCCTCGGTGTTCATGCTATCGATCACACGCCGCACTTCTTCCTGCGATGGCTTGGGGTAGCGGTCCTTCCATTGGCGAGGCTTTGCGTCGGGCCGCTCGCGGGGAATCGCATCGGGGGGTTGGTCCGCATCCTCTCGCTCTTTCCAATTTTCGATCCGTCTCCCTATGGCTACCAACCGGCTTGGAACGCGAAAGGCGTAATGCGTGGGAACATTGGACGGGTCGTAGGTCAGTTGGTAATCCCGTGTGAAATAGAGAGGCTTGTTTGTCTGAAGCTCGTAGAAGCGGGCCAGTTGTTTGCCATCCTCCAATCCGCTGAGATAAGCATGAGCCTTCTCGGCAGCGTGGAGGTATTTGCGATCGTCGGTTCGATCCAGCACATCGAGCAAATGCTCGATGGCTTGCTGGGATTCACCGCCACTGATGGCGGGAGGCTCAAATTTGCGAGCCCATACCGGTTCCATGTCCCAGTTGTATTGTTGAGCCCAAGCGGGCTGTGGTTCCGGCATCTGGGCTAGCAATAAAAAATCCGCTCCGCGCAGCGCTGCCTCTCGAATTTCGACCCGGCCTGTCAAATCATAGACCATCCACAGCGTGTCCAAAACTCGAACCAGCGCGTTGTCGTTCAGCGTGTAATAAACCCAATAATCCCCTCCCGGATGTTGACGAGGCCAATCACTCGGGAATCTGGCAGGAACAATCGGATGCACCTTGGTCGTGTCAAGTTTCTCAAAACCTTGAGCCCAAGCCCCATTGGGGAATTGGTTGGCCAACAATCCTTGCAGTGCCGATTCCAGCATTGCGTGGACTTGAGAGTCCTCTCCCTTCAGCGTGTGATCCATCAAAGCGAGGAAACGAATGACCGATTGAGTTTGATCATCGTCGAGGCTGGACCAGTTCTTTGCCTTCTTTCGGATGGGACCCTCAGTACGATACGCAAACTTGGCTCGATCTTCTTTGCCGAGCAAGATATTGTTTTGCCAGCCTCCGCTATGCAGTTGTCCTTTTTGTAAACACTCGGCGACCTCCTTGGCAGCATCCAGAAGTTCCGGTTCGTTGGTAGCGCGAAAGGCTTCGAGATACGCCATTCCGACGGCAGGAGTTCCCGGAGGTTGGACCCAAAC
The DNA here is from genome assembly GCF_001610875.1 of Pirellula sp. SH-Sr6A. NCBI lineage: Bacteria > Pseudomonadati > Planctomycetota > Planctomycetia > Pirellulales > Pirellulaceae > Pirellula > Pirellula sp. SH-Sr6A. Next base: position 4,079,858 of record NZ_CP011272.1, read on the forward strand.
GATGTCGTTACGAGCATCTCCTTCTCCCTCTCGATAACGTCCGTCTGCGCTAACTTGGTAGACGTAACCCCCTTGGACCGCGACTTGGGTACGGAAGTAGCGCACCGATTTTTGGATCGCTTCGAGGATCTCCGTGCGGGGTACTTCGGACCCACTCTCTTGTGCCATGCCGATCGACCCGGCGAAAAACATGATCAAAACAATAGCGGGAGAAAGCGTTCGAAGCGTCCGCGGCCAGGACCCGGGACGGTTTGTCGCGGAACTCGCTGTTGCCTCGGTGCAAGGTGTGGTTTTGTCCACGGCTAAGATCCTTTGGGGCCAGGGCGAAACGTTTGTTCAAAGGTGCTTTTCTGGCGCAGGATATGGTGGTAATGCTGCGCGAATCGGTGGGCTTCATCGCGGACATATTGTAACAGTCGGAGAGCGAAGGATTCTCGGCCCAATCGAATGGGTTCGCTGTCTCCCGGACGATAGATCTCTTCGTCCCGTTTCGCCAGCGAAATCATGGTGGGAGGCTCGATGTCTTGGTCCCGAAAGGCGGCGAGGGCGGCGTTCAGTTGTCCTTTTCCACCATCGATCATCAACAGGTCGGGAAATGTGTCTTGCTCATCGCTCATGCGACGGAATCGCCGGGAGACGACTTCATGGATACTGCGGAAGTCGTCGATTCCTTTGACATCTTTAATCTTGTAGCGACGGTAACCGGGTTTGAATGGGAGGCCATCCAGAAATTGAACGAGTGAGGCGACCGTATCATCTCCGCCTAGGTGGGCGATATCGACACCTTCGATCACGCGGGGCTCGCGATCCATTTGCAAGACCCGTTGCAACGCACGCATACCTTTCTTGGGATCGACATAAAATACTTCGGGTTGCGCGTGGACATCGATATCGCCCCGGTCCCCCAAGTTCTCCAGCAGGCGGATTTCGTCCCGCAAACGCGCCGCCTTTTCAAACTCGAGGGCTTTGGATGCATCCTGCATCTCCGTTCGCATTTGTTTGAGTAGCTTTTCGCTTCCCCCTTCGAGAAAGGTTTGGAGCCGGCGGATGTCTCGTTTGTAATCGGCCTTGGAGATACGTCGATTGCAAGGTGCCGTGCATTGGTGGATGGAAGCGAGCAAGCAGGGACGAAACCAATCCCAACGAGGATCCCCTTCGTCGATATCGAGCGAACAGGTGCGAAATTTGAAGATCCGTTGCATCACCTGCAATGCACCACGCAGCTGCCCCGCACTCGTGAAGGGTCCGTAGAGCTTCGCCCCTCGGTCCTTGGGGGTACGGGTTACTTCGACGCGAGGGAAATCTTCATGGGTCGTGATCATGAGATAAGGAAATGTCTTGTCGTCCTTCAGATCTTTGTTGTGTCGAGGTTGGATATCCTTGACCAATCGATTTTCAGTCAGCAATGCATCGACTTCGCTAGCGCAGAGCATGAAGTCGATATCAGCAATCTCGTGAATCCATTCGGCGGTACGGATTTCCTCGGCTGCCGCAGCGTGGAAATAGCTGCTAGCTCGGGAACGAAGATTCTTGGCCTTTCCAATGTAGATAACGACCCCGGAGGTGTCCTTCATCAGATAGACGCCTGGGGACTGTGGAAACTCGCGAGCTTTCTCGGCCGATCTGCGAAATCCAAGGTTGTTGCGGAGCAAGTCATCGACGCGCCGTCTTAATTCAGGCGTGTCCTCGGCTAGGTGCTCGTCTCGTTCAGGAGTGTTCGCATCCCATTCGATTTCGAGTTCTTCCAACTCGTTAGTCGGTTCTCGTTCATCCATGGAGGATTTGGTGCAAGTAAAAATGGTGTTTGCCGAGTTTTCCGCCGTAATTCCCACCGGTGATTTTCTGAACACCGCACTGCACCCCGGCTTGGCATGCAGCGAGGATGCCCACTCGCATCGCTTCGGCGACACCCGCGGGAGAAAGGCCGTCGATCACCAATTCCAATGCGGCGCTGGCTTCGTTCGGGATGAGGGAATCGGTCAATTCTCGAAGGGTCGGACAGAACGCATCGTTGGTGGAGGCACCGAGCATTTTGTATTTCGAGCCCACTTTTGATCCGCTTCGCGCGACCCCTCCCGGAAACGGGGTGATGCAATCCGGTATTTGCTTGATGGCTTGAACGGCTGCATCGCAGGCGCGGAGGGCTCCGTGAATGGTTTCGGCCAGCACCAGAAAGTTTCCGCCTCCGACGGCGCTTTGTCGGGCAATGGTGTCTTGGCAAACGAATTCACCATCCATCACTGGGATTCGCCAATAGCGTTCGTTTCCGATCCGTTTCGAAATCTGGAATCCATCTCCAAAGTATCGTAGTTTGGATCCCATGGCGATCCGCTTCTCGCCTTGCATGGTTCCGAACACAGATGTGCTCGGGCAAGTCAGTACACATTGGCCCACACGTCGGACAACTTGTTTTTCCAGTTCGCTTCCGGAGATGCTGAACAGGAGGACCGAGACACCTGGCCTACCGTCTGGGGTCTCCGATTCCGAGACTTCTCCTTCGATCCCGGCCTCCACTCCGCAGCCGATGACGCTGGTAGCGAACCCCGTCATAGCTTCCGCGGCTCGCAGGGCCCACGCCAATTCGGCAGCGGTGATGACGATCCGTGTCGCTGTCATGTCAAAAGCCTCGGCGAACGTATTTTCGATCTCGATTCCGTGAATCTTCATTCCTGACGATAAAACCTGCGGGGGATGAATCTTGTGTGGAGAAGGGCAGGAAGTGCAGACCACTATTCTACGTACCATGGTCGATCGAACAGAAGCCTAAAGAGCGAGACTCTCTATTTATTGCTTCGGTTACTGGCGAACCCAGGTCGTTTTGAGGCATAATAGCGTCGCCCGATGGGCATGGATTTGGGTAGGCTCTGTCAGCTTCCCCGTTCTCGCACGCTGAAAACGCCATCACTGGACTCGCCACTATCATGGGACGAATGGAAATCGGATTCGAAACCCCGTGGGCGCTCCTGCTGCTTGTCGTGATCCCAATCACGTGGTGGATCGGTCGACGCTCCCTAGCCGGCTTGGGACCATGGAGGCGATCGCTGGCCCTTGTTTTCCGTTCGGTGGTATTGCTGCTGATTGTGCTTGCGATCGCTGGGGTTCAATGGATCTGGTCGAGCGATCGGTTGACGGTCATTTATTTGCTGGACCAGAGCGACTCGATCCCGATTGCCAAACGGCAGTTGATGCTCGACTATGCGATCGAAAGTGTGAAGAAGCATCGGCGGACCAATCGCAACGATCGCGCCGGTCTTATTATCTTTGGTCGAGAAGCGTCGATCGAGCTTCCACCCCTCGACGAGGATTTGCCGAATATTTCACGGCCTGAGGCGAACATAGGTAGGACCGATGCTACGAATTTGGAGAGCGCTCTCAAATTAGCACAGGCTAGCTTTCTCGAAGATTCGTCCAAGCGGATCGTGATCCTCACCGATGGCAATCAAACGCTTGGGGCCGCCGAATCGACTGCCCAGCGCTTGGCCGAAAACGGGATCGGCATCGATGTCGTCCCGATCCGTTTGGATTCGAATACCGAGATCTTGGTCGAGAAGATCGATATACCCGGTTTCGTGCGCGAGGGGCAAACCGTCGACGCCCGCGTTGTCATCAATCGCTATAACGAGTCGGGGAACGACGAGCCGGTGGACGGTCGATTGAAGGTGGTGCGCCGAATCGGTAATCAAACCGAAGTCCTCGCGGATGCCCCTTACCAGCTCGATCGCGACACCAATGTTATTCCGATTCCTCACAAGATCGAGACGAATGCAGGTTTCGTTTACGAAGCGGAATTTATCCCGGACGACAAATCAAGCGATACGATCCCACAGAACAACAAAGCCACGGCGTTCACCTACGCACGGGGCAAGGGACGCGTGATGTTGATCGAGGATGCAAACCGTCCAGGGGAATACCAGAACTTGATCGAATCCCTTCGGCGAAACGATTTAGAAGTGGACGCGCGGACGACGTCGACCATGTTCACGAGTCTAATCGAGCTGCAGAGCTACGACGCGGTTATCTTGGCCGGAACCCCACGCACGACGGGGGACGAGTCGACACAAGTCGTCGCGTTCAGTGACGAGCAAATCAACATGCTGGTGCAGAGCGTCCAGCAGTTCGGGATGGGGATCGTGATGATTGGAGGGCCAGAGGCATTCGGTGCCGGAGGTTGGACCAACTCCAAATTGGAGGAGGCCATGCCTGTGAACTTCGCGATCAAGAACAACAAGATCGAGGCCGTGGGCGCCCTGGCCATGGTCATGCACGCGTCCGAGATGGAACGTGGAAATTACTGGCAGAAGATGATCGGCAAAGCGGCACTCGATGCGCTCGGTCCCCAGGATTATTGCGGAGTTGTCCAGTACGACATGTCGGGGGACAAGTGGCTATGGGGGGAAAAAACGGGGATGCTTAAGGTGGGAGAGAACCGGTCCGCCATGCGTTCCAAAATCAACAACATGACCCCAGGAGATATGCCGAATTTTGACTCTTCTCTCAGCATGGCGCTCACATCACTTAAAGTCGTACCCGCCTCGCTCAAACACATGATCGTGATCAGCGACGGCGATCCCGCGCAGGCTACAAACTCTGTATTGAACGGATACGTATCGGCTCAAATCAAAATTTCGACCGTTGCGGTAGGGACGCACGGCCCCGCAGGTCATGCGGAGCTGAAACGGATTGCCAACAAGACGGGGGGCAATTACTACGTGGTCACCAATCCGAATGCCTTACCGCGAATCTTCATGCGCGAAGCGCGACGCGTCGCGAAGCCTTTGGTGTACGAGCCCGAAGGTGGCGTGACTCCTTATGTCCAGTCCCCGCATGAGATCCTGTCGGGGCTGCCTCGCAACCTCCCTCCGATCAGCGGTTTCGTATTCACCGAGCTGAAGGAGAGCCCGCTCGTCGAAGTGCCGATTCTCTCTCCTAAGCCGGATGAAAAGGAGAACGCTTCGATACTGGCGACTTGGACGTATGGCCTCGGCCGGACGGCTGTCGTTTCGACCGACGCAGGGCATCGATGGGCCAAGGATTGGGTCGATTCCGGGATCTATGATCAATTCTACTCCCAATTGATCCGATGGGTCATGCGACCTTCGGCAGACGACGGAAAATACTCCATTGCCACGAACATGAAGGATGGGCGAGTCCAGATCGTCGTGACGGCACTCGACAGCGAAGATGGTTTTTTGAATTATCTCGATATGGGGGCCATTGCAGTCGGTCCCGATTTGAAGCCTGTCAATGTCGCGATGAAACAAACCGCCCCCGGTCGCTATGTCGGAGAGATGGTGCCCGAGCAAGCGGGCAGCTACATGTTGAGTGTCATTCCGGGGCCGAATAAGCCACCGATCACGACCGGGATCACTATCCCCTTTTCTGATGAATATAGAGTTCGCCAAGCGAATATGAGGTTGCTACGTCAGCTTGCTGAAAACCAACCCGTCGGCGGCGAGGGAGGGCTTTTGGAAGAGCCGCTCGAAACCGAATCGATAGAAAGAATTGTGGAAATGGATACGTATCGACCCGGGTTACCTCCGGCGAAAAGTTTAAAAGATGTCTGGCCATTTGCAGTCGCAATCGGAGCCACATTTTTCTTTGCCGATGTATTCGTGCGCCGAGTTGCGGTCGATCTCATCCAGCCGATTCAGAAGCTGGCGAGCCGATTCTCGGGCAAAGAAATCCGCGAGGTCGATGTGCAACGCGCGAAAAGTTTGGAGAGACTCCGTTCGAGCAAGAGCGGTGTTGCCGATGACATGAATCGTCAAATTGCCAATACGACTTTCTCCGAAACGGTGTTGGACTCTGAATCGTCCAGTGCTAAAGATCTGTTCAATCCATCATCGCCCCAATCGCCTTCTCCCCATGCCCCGTCCGCCTCTGCTCCGTCGATGCAGCCCGAAGAAGAAACTAGCTATACTTCTCGGCTGTTAGAAGCGAAACGCAAAGCGAAGAAACAACCCTGATGACCGAGGACTCCATGAGTAATGTCGCTGAATCGATGCAACAAGAAGCCGATCGCTTTCGCAATCGCTACGCCGCTGTTCGCGAGCAGATAGGCCGCGTCATCGTGGGACACGATGACATCGTCAACGGCGTCTTGACCGCGATGTTTGTCGGCGGCCATTGCTTGCTCGAAGGAGTACCGGGGCTTGGTAAGACGATGTTGATCAAGACGCTCTCGGAGACCTTGTCGCTCGACTTCAACCGGATTCAGTTCACACCCGACTTGATGCCCTCCGATATCCTCGGGACCAATATGATCGTGGAGAACGATGGACGCCGCGAATTTCAATTCCAGCGGGGGCCGATCTTCACACAGATCTGTCTAGCGGATGAAATCAACCGAGCCACTCCGAAGACCCAATCCGCTTTGCTTGAAACGATGCAAGAGGGAACGGTTACCGTCGCTGGGCATCGCTACGAGCTTCAAAAGCCCTTCTTCGTACTGGCAACGCAAAACCCGATCGAACAAGAAGGAACCTATCCATTGCCGGAGGCGCAATTGGACCGGTTTCTTTTCAAGTTGGTGGTGGGATATTCCTCGCGGGAAGAGCTCAATACCATCATCGATCGGACCACGCGTGGAGAGGTGATCAAGCCTGAAAAGGTGATGGATGGCGAAGAGATTCGCCATTGGCAGGCTTTGGTGCGGCAGGTTGTTCTGGCGAAGCACGTTCAAGATTATGCAGCCAGACTCATTCTCGCGACACATCCGGGAGGGAAGTTGGCACCCGACATCACCAATCAATACATACGATGGGGCTCCAGTCCTCGCGGGGCTCAGACCATCGCATTGGCATCCAAGGTTCGGGCATTGCTCGATGGCCGATACAATGTCAGCTTTGAAGATATACGACGTGTTTATTTGCCGGCCATGCGGCATCGGGTTTTATTGAACTTTGAGGCCCAGGCCGAGGGGATTGATACCGATCGCGTATTGCTCGATATTTTGGAGAAAGTCTCCGAACGAGCCGACGATTTGAATTAGCGAGGCATGTCGATTCGAACCCAGAAGGGATGCTGCCGATCGGCCCGCTCTCGGACATCGCGCAGCAATGTCTTCGAATCGAACTTGGGTTCGATTCGCTTCGTTGGTCCCCCTTTGTGTCGAACGGTGATGACTTGGGTCATGTCGACCATATCGGATGTCAGGTTCACCGTGTAGCGATCTGCGGGGACGATTTCCAAGTCGACGGTGTTGGATTCCTTGAGAATTCGGCTTTCGATTTTGTACTCCGATCCGTCGCGATAGAGGAGCGGGTGGACTAGTTTGTCTGCAAAGAGCTGCTCGGTCTCAAACCACCAGAAATAGCGATCTCCGTGCCTTGCGGTCTTCACCTCAAATCGATCGGGGGCAAATTTTCGTACATGACCTGGGGCGTTCATCCACTCGATCATGCGGGCTGCTTCGTCCTGAAAATGGTCAAGTCCGCGACCGCGATAGAGGGAAATCATCACGTCGTAGTTGCGGTCCTTTAAGAGATTATCCCAGACGCGTTCATTCGCCATGTGGTGCGATTTGATCCCTTCCCGCGTTGCGATTGCGGTGAGCTCTCCATCGACGAAATAAAACGGGACGTATCGCGTGTTGGGCCAATACTGTTTGACATATTTGTCGACGGTGCCACATACGACGAGACAACCCGCCCAAAGGTCAGGGTGAGCAAGGGCGATATCCCAGGCGCCGGTACCACCCGATTCATGCCCCGATAAAAAGACGCGATCGGTATCGATGCTGAAGCGCCGCTTGGCATCGAACAGCGAGCTCAGGACGAACATATGTTCGTCTTCGGTATAGTTGTAGTTCGGCATCGTCGTTCGGCCCCAACTAGGAGCGATCACGATGTAGCCGTTTTTCGAGGCCTCTCCCCAACAGCGTTGATTGGAAGGGTCGACCGGTCCGCACCACCAATTGATTTGATCCTCGGGGGTGGAAATGTCCCCGTGCATCGTGACCACGCACGGGTAGCGGCGGTAGGGGTTGTACTCAGGGGGAAGCTGAACGAGATAGGATGCTGACTGACCCTGCAATCGACCTCGCAATGGGACCTCCAGGAGGTAGCGTCCTGGAACAACGGTCTCAGCGATCTGTTCGGGCTGATTAGGGTCCGGGATCGAACGAAAGGGGTAGATGTTCGCATCGGGAGTTACGACCGGTGGCGCCATGTAGGCAACGATTTTTGAAGCGTACCGAGGTGTTCCCGCCTCCAGCTTCGCTAGCTCCTCCAGCAATTGATCGTTGCGAGTCGGTGCACCCAAGTAGTCCTGGATGATCTGCCGGGCCTTGACCGCCGATGCGATGAGCGAAATGTTGTCATCGGCGCTACCGGGACCGAAGATCCAGCCGCCAATGGCTAATGCGGCTCTCAATTCCGGTTTCGTATTCTGCCTTAATCGGCGATAGTCGGCGAACCGTTCTGACGTGTCCGGAGTCAAGAATCGCTGGATTTCGTCGGCGAGCGGTTTCAATTCCGACTGGATGGTTGGATCTTTGATTTGATCCAAATCCTCTCGAATCCACTGCATGACAGTGTCGAGTTCGTTCTTCTCTTCGGCGATCAGTTCTTTCTGACGCTCCACCTTTAGTTTGGTCTCGAGGGATAGGAGTTCGTAGTCGAAGCTGTCCAGTACCCGTTTGGCGAATGTGTGCTGACCCGCGCGACGTTTTGCGATGTCGGCAATCGTGAAAAGCTGATCGGCCGCCAACTGGTCGTAGCGTTTCAAGCTGGAGCGATTGTTCTCAAGCTCTGGGAATTTTTGCATCGCGTAGACCAGCATCTCGCGGGCTTCGGTGTAGCGTTTAGCTGTCTCGTAGAGTTCGACAATATCCAGGTACGAACGCGCTTTGGTCGGGTCTGCGTTTCGCAAGAGGATGGCTCGGAGAGTTTCGGGGGGGATGGCGTCGAGAGAGAGTCGCATATCCCACGCAAAGTCTCCTTCGGCACCTTGTAGACCTTCGACCCGGACATAGCTCGGTGCGATTTCCGTGATCCCTTGGACCGCAATCTTGCCATCGCTAAATCGATAGAAGCGACGTCCGAGATCGCTGAACTCAAAGGGTTGCGGTGTTTCCGCAAAGGCGGTGATGGGCTGTGAGCGGCGGGTGTCGGCGGCCCGATCTTTGTTGGGCAACTCGATCTTGACCTGAGGCCGAGCGATGGTCCATCGTTCGTTGTTTCCGTCGGTGATCTGCATCCGGTGGAAGTAGATACGGCGCAAATCGTCGTCCGCTTCCACGATCACCTTGGCACCCCCCATCGCACTGCTGTTGATGGAAGCCTCCTTTTTGATCGATTCAATATCGGACCGGAGAGCCGGGCCAATCGTAATGCCGTTGTTGAGGGTGAAGTAGACGCGGTTCTGTGCGAGAGAATACGAAGGGACGGCTAGCGTGCCCGCGAGTGCGACGATTGCCGTCCAGCACCTCTTTGCCAACGGATTCGATCTGGTCTGCATAAAAACCTCAACGGACTCTTCACGCCATCGCTGTCGGATTCATCGCTACAGCTCCGACAATCGCTATCGAGCGACCTGGAGTACCCCTGTCGCTTGGCCAAGGACAATTCCTTGGCCTTTCTGACTGTACATCTCGCTGAGGCGCTCGGTTCTGCTTTTTTGCTCGATCTCCGTCGATTGCTGCAAATTACTTGAGTCCGCGTCGCTCCAGCAATGCGTCGACAGTCGGTTCTTTGCCACGGAAATCGATGTACTGCTTCATGACTTCCCGGGATCCGCCGCGAGACAAAACCGTTTCTCGAAGCTTTCGACCATTTTCGGGCGTGAGGCCACCATTGGCCCGCATGTGGGCAAAGGCGTCCGCAGCCAGGACTTCGCTCCAGAGATAGGCGTAGTAGCCTGCCGAATAGCCACCTGACCAAACGTGGGCGAAATAGGAGGTTCGGTAGCGAGGTGGAACGGGTTTGTAGTCGACGCCATACCGCGCCAGCAGTTCGCGCTCGAACGACTCGACATCTGAAATCGAAGTGTCGGACCCTACTGAATGCCATCCTAGATCGAGCAACGCAGCCGAGAGGTATTCCAAGGTCTCGTAGCCTTTGTTGAATTTGTTCGCGAGAATACTCTTGTTAAGAAGATCGATCGGAAGCGATTCGCCTGTCTTGTAGTGCTTGGCGTAGTTTGCCAAGACCTCGGGATCGATGGCCCAATCTTCATGGAAGGTTGATGGAAACTCGACGTAATCACGAGGTACCGACGTACCGGAGAGCAAGGGGTACTCCACGTTCGAGAAGAGACCGTGCACTCCATGACCGAGCTCGTGGAACATGGTCATAACGTGGTCCAGGCTCAGTAGCGTTGGCTCCCCGGCTGCAGGCTGGGGGATATTCATCACATTGACGACCACCGGCAGTTGATGAAGCAGTTTTGATTGATTGACGAACGCGTCCATCCAGGCCCCACCGCGCTTGGAGTCACGCTGGTAGTAGTCGGCGTAAAAGAGACCGATCTGCTTTCCGTCCTTCGAAAGGACATCGAAAACGCGCACCGAAGGATGATAGACCGGTAAATCCTTTCGTTCCCGAAACTCGACTCCGTAGAGCTTGCCAAACGTGTAGAAAACACCTTGGTGAAGCACATTCTCCAATTCGAAATAGGGCTTGATCAAGCTCTCGTCGACCTCGTACTTCTCTGCCCGTACCTTCTCCGCGTAGTGCTCCCAATCCCAAGGCTGTACGTCGTCTGCAATTCCATCCTTTTTCATGGCGGCAGCGATCTCGACTGCTTCCGCTTTCGCTTTCGAAACAACGCCTGGCACCAAATCCTGCAGCATTTTGAAAGCGGCTTGCGGTGTCGCCGCCATCTGATTCTCTAGCGTAAACGCTGCATGGCTCGCGTACCCCAGGATTTTCGCTCGTTCGGCTCGGAGCTTCGCCAGCTCCAGCACCAAAGGACGGTTGTCGAGACCACCATTTTCTCCCAGCCCTCGATTGGCGGAGGCCTCCCATACTTTCTTTCTCGTGTCGCGATTCTTCAAAGAGATGAGAACCGGTTGACGCGTGGTGTTGGTGATCGTGAGCAGGTACTTCCCTTCGCGACCTTTCTCTTTGGCCGCTTCAGCGGCTGCCGCTATGTCCCCGTCCGACATGCCTTTCAATTGGGCGGCATCGTCGATCCAGACCGAACGCTCCTTAGTAAGGGCCAGCAGGTTGTTCTGAAATTGCGTCGTTAAGGACGAAAGACGTTCATTGATCTCGCGGATTCTCTTTTGCTCTTGATCGTTGAGTTTGGCTCCTGCGCGGACGAAGCTTTCGTAGTATTCCTTTAGCAGTCGTTGCTGTTCTTCATTCCAGTCGCGAAAGGACTGGCGATTGTTCCAAAGCGTTTCAACACGGGTGAACAGTTTTTTGTTGAGGTAGATATCGTCGTAGTGGGAGGCCAGTTTGGGGGCGATTTCCTCTTCGATCGACTGGATCTTTTCGTTGGTGTGAGCGGATGCCAAGTTAAAGAAGATGGCTTGGACGCGGCGCAGCATCTCACCGGTTTTCTCCAATGCGACCAGCGTATTTTCGAAAGTGGGAGCCGCCTTCGTCTCTGCGATCGCTTCGACCTGTTCGATTTGTTCCCGCATGCCCGCATCGAAGGCCGGGAGGAAGTGCTCGTCCTGGATCTTGCCAAACTCGGGTGCCAAATGGGGTAGGGAGCTGGGAACCATCAGAGGGTTGGAGTTGGTCATAGAAGCAAAACGAAGGGTGGATGGCAGTTTCAAGTTGGGTTGAATCAAGTCTTGGGCGAAGGAAGGAAGGGATGGCAACAGGGTGGCTGCTGCGAGCAACCGGATAATTCGACCTCGCATCACGGCGAAACTCCTTCTGGGATAGTGACGTAAACGTTGATAGAATCGACCATAGCAATCCGGCCCCAAGAAACTCCGGATCGGAATGATTCAATGATAGCGGAAAATACCAGGATCGCCTCCCTCCGAAACGATATGAACCTTGGTCTGATTTATCTTTGTTCGATGATGGCCATTCTCGGGGCGACCTACGGAGTTGCGCTGCTCTTGGCGGCCATCCTGAAGGTCTGGCGTGTGGGGTGGGGAACTATTGCATTCGTCGCGATACCCATATGGTTTTTTCTGGGAGTCTTTTGCTTGGATTCTTACCTGCCGTCCGTCTTTGCGGTTTGGCATCGGTGGCAAAACGATGCTCTGCCGAGCGAACAATGTTTGACGTACGAGCCGAGTTTCTATCGTCTCTATGCCTCCTATCGAATGGATCCGGAGAATCTGGACCGTTGGGTCGCCTCGCACGCTTGGCACCTCCGTGCCGTGGAGAACGGGATGCAAGTTAACGATGGTGAGAAACTGAAACTCGATAACCCAGAGAGGACGTATGCCACCGAGCCCGCTCCGAATGGCAAACAATTGCGAGTCTATTATCGATCAGGAGTGATGTATATCGCTTACAACTCGAATTGATCCGAACTTTCGAGGAAGACGGTTCGAGTGGGCCAACGGTTAGTGAAGGAAGCATTGCGCGACGTGGTATCCTCGCAATCCCATATCCCCTGCCGCGTAGGTGAAGATTACGTCGATCACATTCCCCGAACCTGTTTGGTGTGCGGATTCCTTTAAGCACTCGGCTGCGGCGCTCGGGGTGACGCGACTGCCTTGGATATACATGAAAAGACGAGGACGAAACATTTTTTCGTACGCATCGAAGCACATCTCTCTCGCTTTCTTTTCCACCCAAGGCTTCACAACGCGTCGTTTGAAGAAAGTGATGTAGCACAGGCTGATGCCTAAAATCCAGAAGATGCTCAACATGGCAAATGTACCGTTGCCGCCGATCCCCCAAGCCAAGAGCAATGGGACGAGCATGACGCCATAAAATGGGAGTACAACCTTCTGGTTTTCCATCCGAGTAAGGCTCCGTTCGAGCAGTTCGTATTCTTTGCGAAGCTCGGCGACGGCCAAGTCCGCTTGCCTCATGAGCGACGGAGATGTTTGGTCGGATAGAGATAAATTGAGTTGATCCATCGCGTCCCAAGCCGCCATTTGCGTGAGAAGCAGTACACGATAATCATCCTTGGAATTCAAAGCTGGAAATGTTTCCATGAAGCGTTGGTTGCTGCGAGCGATCTCATCTTGCGCCTCCGCGATCTTTCCCGCCGCGACGATCCAGGGATCCATGCAATAGGCTCGAAGCATGTCGTCGATCCACTGCCGGATCGAATTCTCTCCGATCTTTTCCCTGTCAATCTGGATGTAGTCGAGAAGCAATTCCAAGAACTCTAGGTCCTGATCGAAACCGTTTGGGATCTCGCTTCCGTGAGACTGGATCCATTGCCACTTCTCCTGGATCCAGTCCCAATTTGCCGTCCAAGCCAGTCGCTTGAGGCTGTGGATGTAGAAGATCAAATGATGGATGGTCAGCCGCTGCTGGAAGTTGGATTCACATGCCTCGAGCCATCGCGATACCTTGGCGAATGGGACTTCGCGATAGATTCTCTCCCAGAGAGGTTCGCTGGTTGGGAAGAATGCGTTGGGGGGAACGATCTTGCTCAAAGTCACCAGAATGGAGAATGCAGAATCGGTGTCCACGTCGGTCGTCAAATGTTCTCGTACCAGTCGAAGCAATCCGGGGTCCGTGGGATATTGCTTGAGTCCCGTCAGCAACCACTTCAAGAAACGTTGTGGGTCTTCCCGATCGAGGAGGTCGGAAAGAATGGCCAACTCAAAGTAGTCTCGAGGGGATTTTGTTTGTGATCGGATGAGATGTTTGTAGTACGCTTCTGGTTCTACTTCAACGTTCGGAGCGACGGGGGGCGGAGGGACGTCTAGTTGGTTTGTCGCGTGGGTGGGGTGTGTCTGGTCTCCTGTCGAAGGTTGCTTTTCAATTTCCCATGCAGAACTTTTTTCTCGTTCGAGCTCGCGAGTCACACCGTATCGAAGCTCTGTTTCCAGACTTTCGTACGCTTCGCGAATTCGCTGAAATTCTGCCGGGTGTGTCTCCGGTTTATAGATGCGAATCAGGCGGCCGTACGAGCGTTTAAGATCTTTGCGGTCGAAGCCGTTGGGCAGGTCAAAAAAGCCTGTTGGGTCGTTTGGCAATCGGTCCCAATGCACGTCGTCCGCAGCCATACTGAATCGCTCTTTCCTCTTTGGGCCTTGTTATGGACGTTGCGTCGTAAGGAGAATCGCTTTGATCACCATCGCAGCGATCCACCAGGTGTACCATGGGAGTTCGAAGATCGATGAGAGTGCATTCTTGACCGACTCCAACCCCGTCGCGTTCGATTGAGCAGTCGCACTCACTCGGGTCATATTGGAAAGCGTGGTAAACCAATCCTTTTCCAATTCCATCAGATGGGGAAACTCTCTCTGGACTACTTGCACCCCTTTTTGAATTGCTTTGAGATGCTTTTTGTCTGGTATGGATCGAGCGAATTGCGATTTGACGCGGACAGCATCTCCGGGAGGCAGGACCACGATGGTTTTGAATGCGTTGAACAAACCCATATCCATACCTGGGGTTTGTCCTAGTTTCGGAAAGTCTACTCGGCACTTGGCGACTGTTCGCAATCGATTCGCAACCGGTCCGAGTTCAGGAAAGTTTTTGGTCTCCAACGCGCCGATTAGTTGGTCAAGCTGATCGATAGGCAGTTTCCAAAAGTCGCGTTGGATGATTCGGATGTGGGCTCGAAGTGCGTCCCGTTGGGTGCGTCGATCGTCGTTGGCGATAGCGTCTTCGTGATCCAGTCGTTCTTTTTGCAGGAGGGTTCGACGAAGCGTCAAAAGTTCCCCTGACTCGAACATCGGGTTCATGCGGAGTGTTGTCTGCAAGTAATCGCGTTCTCGTTCGCTAATCATTCACTACTCGTCGTCGTTCTCGAAGTATTCAATACCCAGTTCCTCGAGGACCGTTCGCACCACCCTCTCGGCTCTTTCGCATTCTTCTTTGTCACACGACGCCATCGCTTCCTCGAAATAGTCCAGTGCACGATCAAGCTGTTTTCGTTCATCTCGATTGATTTCCCCCAGCATACGCTCGCAGAACCGAGCGAGTTTTTGATATTCCAAATTCTCGCGAGGGTAGATCTTCAGGGCTTGAAGTCGCTCGACGGCATCGCGTATTTGATCTTCATTGAGGCCGTGGACATGGTTGGTCAAAACAGTGCGATGTTTTTTACCGCCCGCCGAGTAGGCCTCCACTTCGAGCAGGCCATTTAAGTCGTAGGTGAACCGAATGTGAATCGGTTGCCCAACTGGTCCTGGAGCGATGTCCTTCACCGAAAGCGAGCCCAATGCAATATTGTCAACGATCTTTCTGGCGTCCCCTTGGTATACCCTAACCTCGACTTGCTTCTGATTCGGTGAAACGGTGTAGAAGACTTCCTCACGGGAAATAGGGATCGTGCTGTTGCGATGCAAGATGGGATAAAAGTAGCCTGCAGTGGTTTGGCCTCCGAACTCTTTTGCGATTTCGACGCCGAGTGTGAAGGGGCATACATCCGTCATCACGAGATCGTTTACTGCAGCATCGTTTTCGATTAAGGCTGCTTGGATGGCGGCTCCGAGCGCGACGACTTCATCGGGGTTGTGTTCCATGATCGCCGGCTTGCCGAAATAGGATCGGACATAGTCCTGCAAAACAGGCATTCGGGTTGCTCCACCGACAAGCAGGACGTCATCAATTTCTCCGGGTGAAAGACTGGCATCGCGCAGCGCTCGATCGATCGGAGTCGAGATCCTCTTCATCAGGGTTTCGCTCAAACGCGCGAACGTTTGTCGATCGACTCGGAACTCCTTTGGATTCTCCGGGATGGACCCATCGAGGTCGGGCAATCGAATCCGAACGACTTCCTCGGCGGTGAGTTTTCGTTTGGCCTGTTCGCATTCCACGCGCAGACGAGCGACGCGGAGGGGTTGTTTTAGTTCTGCAATCTCGAGTTGAAGTTTCTCGTGATGGAGGACGGCTGAGACGATGCGGTCGGTGAAGTCTTCGCCACCGAGCATGCTTTCCCCGGCGGTGGAGCGAATCTCCAAAGTCCCTTCGAAGACCTCCATGACAGTCACATCAAACGTACCGCCGCCGAGATCGATCACACATAGCTGGCGTTCTTGGTCACGGGCATGAAATCCATACACCAGCGCTGCTGCCGTCGGTTCATTGATGATCCTCCGCACGCGCAGGCCGGCAAGCTCGCCTGCGATTTTGGTCGCCTGCCGTTGGTGGTCATGGAAATAGGCTGGAACGGTAATGACCGCTTCGGTGACCTCTTCACCCAGGAAGTTCTCTGCGTCGGCTACCAGCGATTTCAGTACAAGACTGCTGAGCTCGTAGGGTTGAAAGGTTTTTGGCCCAACCTGAATCTTTCGGTCGGAGCCCATGTAGCGTTTGAAGCAGGAGGCGGTTCGTTCGGGGTGGGTAACACGCAACTCCTTTGCCGCGCTCCCGACGACGATCTCCCCCGATTCCAACATCCCGACGACCGAGGGGGTGAGGTATCCACCGTGCGAATTGGGGATAAGAACGGGGCCGGACTCTCGAAAAACCGCGCACAGGGAATGGGTCGTACCTAGGTCGATTCCAATAACGTTCGACATCGGGGTGGTTCACGCAAAAGGCAAGTTCGTCATCGCGATGAATGACATTATGATTTGTCCTAGAGGTCTTGTCGATAAAGATACCAGCAGCTGACTCCGAGGATGACGAGGATGAATGCGGTGTTACTGTAGATCGGCTGCCAAGGATCCAATTGTTCCTTGGGCCGATTCAAATCATCGGCACTTAGCGCCAGTGCCTTGTTATTGGGTTTGACCAACATGTACTCGATGGTTTGATTGACTGCAGCGGGTTTCGGATTGAGCAGGTAAAAAGGATCAATCAGATAACGGAAGGCCATCTCGAGCCCGGTTAATGAAGGTCGAACGGCGGCTGTCGAGCGGGTTGCGTTCAAATCCCATCGATCCGCTTGCGTGACGTGATGCGATACCCAGAGTTGATTGTCTGGTGCGAATGCGATGGCTAGCACGGCACCTTGTCCGGTTAGTCGGGGCTTTTCCAGCGACTTGCCATCGGAGGAAACGATCCATACCGATCCGTCTTGGTCCAAAAGCGCAAATCGTCCCTCGGCGTCGACACGCATCTGTTTGATCGACGTTCGCCCGAGTTGATCCAGTTTGCCAGCGACTTCCTTTCTGGCGACATCGACGAGTATAGGAACTTCGCCGTTCGGGCAAACGATGGCGATTTGGTCGTTGCAGGCGATCAAACTGACAAGGCTTTTGTCGCCCTCGAGTGGGAAGGAGCTTTGCAATTCAAATTCCTTTTCCGACTCCTTCCAAATGGTTACTTCCCCATTGCTGATCGAACAAATCGTCGCAAAGGAGGGGGATACCGACAGATCGAATGACTTCCCGAATTCTGTCCCTTTCAAAATGGGTCGGAAGGCTGAGACGGCTTTGTTTGTGTTTACCCCGAAGGCTTGGAACATGGACGACAAACCCGGAAATTGCGTTTCTTCACTGGCGCTCTTGGTTGGGTCAAAGGCGAAAAGCCCATCTCGAGTCACGACGGCGAGAGAATCTTTCCAAGGGATGATTTGCGTGGGACTGCTGGGGAGCTCGGGACCGCTATCGATTCGGCCATCTGCCCAAGGTTTCGAGCGAAAGGTTTTATCGTTGGCATCGGCCACATCGGGGAGTCTCGCGAATTCAAGTTTCGTATCGAAGGTTCTGCCCAAGCCGAAGGGAGTGGCATTGATCCGAGCGAAGTAAAGATTCTTCTGTTCGGGGAGCCATACAGGACCGAGTAGTTGCTGACCGTCGACTTCACCATAGGCCGTGCGCCAGATCGATTCCTTTGCATCCCAAATAAGCAGCCGTCCTTGGGCGTTCCCCATCACCACCGTGTCGTTCATCGCATAGATGCGAGTGGCCTGGGGTTGGATATTGATCGCCACATCGAAGAAGAAATGGATCGTCCCGACACCAAAGCAAACCGCCCAGAAAACGGCGGTGACGACAACGCAGATGATCGGGTTTTTCCAGATCAGTCCGACGAGCGACGAAACCGAGTAGTAAACCATAAACATAAAAACGAACAAAGGGATGCACCAGAGTATTCCGGTGTTCCAAATCTCAAGTCGTAAGCCGGCAAATAAGTAGAGACCGATCAGGAGGTAGACGATATTGACGGCGACAAAGATACAACCGCCCGTGAACTTGGTGAGAAAGAGGAGGCTCCGAGAGATGGGTTTACTGAGCAATAGATGGAGAGAGCCTGTTTGAAACATGTCAGGGATCATGGGGCTGGTGATGATGATTGCGATCAGCATCGCTGCGATTCCCAGCCCAACTCGCATAACCAACGGGAATATGGTTCTCTCGATGATGGGGCGTAACCCATCGATTGACAGAGGTAGAGGTTGGCCGAGCGGTATGTTGGCCCAAGTGATCAAAGTGGCTTGGCCGTCCGACGAGCTGAGTCGGTTCGGAAACGCGAGATCGATGAGTCGGCGATTGAGCCGTTCTCGTTCGCTTTCGCTGAGGGCGGGTTTCTCCACCAATTCCTTGATCTCTTTGCGTCGTTCGGCGGTGGGCCAAGCTTCTGCGTCGTAGAGGTCTTCGATGGTGAGCAATCGATTGAGTTCTTCCAGCAGCGATCCGATTGCGATCTTGCGATCGCTCTCTTTGCGCTGTTGGAGCATGGTTTGGAATTCTTCGCTAAGTTTCGCGTAGATGGCCCGAGCTGCTTTTGAACCTTTGCCCGCGGACGCATCGGCGAGCGAGTCCATAATGGCTTTGGCGCTATTCTCCGACGAGAAGGTACGGCGCGCGATGCGATAGCTCTCCGTCGACGAAATAGTCAACGGAAAGAGGGCAGCTAAGAGCAATGTCCAAGCGGCCAGGAGCATCCACAGGACGCGAGAGCGAATGGACTCTAAGAAGCTGTCGTAGAGAACGGCAATATAGGGTTTCATAGGTACAGAAGATGAGGTCCGGGGATTTTGTTCGGGGCGTTATCGTAAGTGGGGAGGAACAGAACCTACGAAGCTCATGAAGACTTGTTCTAGGCTCGGTCGGAATCGCTCGACGGCCAAGATGCTGATTTGTTGGGTTCGGAGGCGGTCGATCAAATGGTCCAAGGAAATCTGATCGGGCAAACTCAATTCCACGCGATAGACGCGCTCGGTCTCCGAAAGGGGGACGATACTGACTGGATGGGTCTGGGAGAAGAATGCCTCGATCGATGTTCCTTCGGGGCATTGCAGTTCGAGGATCACCGCACCTTGTTGGGCGAGCGGGTTTTGGCGAATCAGTTCATCGATGGGGCCTTGGCCTCGCAGTTGTCCCAATGCCATGATCGCGACGCGATCGCAGATAAGTTCGACCTCTTGCAGGATGTGGCTGTTGAGGAAGACCGTCTTTCCGCGCGCTTTGAGGCGGGTGAGCAAGTCCCGGATTTGCGATCGTCCCATCGGATCGAGGCCGTCGGTGGGTTCGTCCATAATGAGCAGTTCGGGATCATGCAAAAGGGCTTGGGCTAGCCCCAACCGTTGTCTCATCCCTTTCGAGTAGCGGCGAACCGGTTCGTGTTCCCGACCGGTCAGATCGACCATGTCGAAGACTTCACGCTCGCGGGCGGCGATTTGAGAATCGGTCAATTCGCTGAGGCGGCCGTAGAAGTACAGGGCGCTGCGACCGGTGTGGTGTCGGGGGAAGATCAAGTTCTCGGGAAGGTAGCCAATTTTCCGTCGAGCCGCTTTGCTTCCGGCCTCCATATCGAGGACGGTCGCCTTTCCTTTGCTCGGGTGGAGGATGCCGAGGAGGATCTTGATCAAGGTCGTTTTGCCGGCGCCGTTGGGGCCGAGGAGTCCGAAGACTTCACCGTTTCGGACATCCAGGCTGACGTTTTGAAGCGCCTTGTGATGTTTGCGAAACAAGATGCCTTCGCTGTAGGTCTTAGAAAGTTGCTCAACAGAGATGGCTGCAGCCATAGGGTACCCATCGATCGAGTGGAGACGAGAATTGCGATTCGAATTCGTCGAGGGTCACGAATTCTTGGGGAACGTCTTGAAGACGTCCTCGAGAATCCTATCAGAAAGAAAAGGCTGCGGAAATCAAAAGCCGTCTATTCCCACCGAGTTTCTACCATGGCGAATCGCCTACGGTTTGAGTACGGACTTCACGACCTCGCCGGAATGCATCTTCTCGAATGCCTCGTGCCATTGCTCGATGGGCCAGACTCCGCCGATGATCGGGCGAACGTTGAGTTGGCCGCTAGCAAGGATGGCGATTACCCGTTCCCAAATCGCCCAGTGGTGGCTGAAGCTTCCCTGCAGGCGAACATTCTTTTGCACCAAGGGATCGATGTTGAAACCGAGTGGTTGAGGGCCCCAACCGACCTTGCTAATCCAGCCGGCGGGCCGGACGAGATCCAGGGCAATTTTCAACGTAATGCTCGCACCCGCCGCGTCGATAATTCCGTCGGCTCCCATGCCGTCGCGTTCCATCGCCCAAGCCTTCGCGTCGCCGATGATGGGGATGCAACCGTAGTTCTCGGCGGCGATGTTCAAACGATGACGATCCGCTTCCAAGCCGACAATGGCTACCTCGGCACCGCAAAGTCTCGCCATCGCAGCGCAGAGAATACCGATGGTGCCAGGTCCGAGGACGACGACGCGATCCCCCGGTTCGATGTGGGCGTTTTTAACCACGGCGTTATACGCGACACAACATGGTTCGGTGAGGCATGCTTGCTCAAAGGGAAGATGGTCGGGAACATGATGCAAAATTCGCGATGGGACTCGGACGTAACGCGTCATGGCACCATGGACACCATACCCGAATCCTTTACGAGTGGGATCGAGGTTGTACCGCCCCTGCCGGCTCATCGGGTTGTTGGGGTCGATGATCGCAGCGGTTTCGCTAACGACTCGATCTCCAATATCCCAACCGACAACGCGCGAGCCCTTTTCCACAATCGTGCCACCGAACTCGTGCCCCAATACCACGGGGTAGTTGACGGGCCAGGAGTGGTCGGCGGTCCATTGGTGGAGATCGCTGCCGCATACTCCCACGTTGCTTACCTCGAGCAAGACGTCTTCATCTCCGATGTTGGGAGTTTCGATTTCTCGGATCTCAACGGAGCCCTTTTGGGGTGCGAAATTCACGACGGCAGGAGAAGTCGACATAGCGGGGGATCCAACGGCAGCGAGGGGGAGGAAAACAAGGAGCAAGCAAGGAGCAAACTGGGTGAAACCGGTTTTGGAAACCGGCGAGCTATTAAAGCATATGCCGGGAACTTTGTCGCTGCCGGTCGATTTGCGGCTTCGATTTCGATACACTTTTAGGTATGAACTCTGTCGGGATACAGAGTTGTATTCGCTTTGACAGGTTTCTTGCAATGTAAAACTCGAAGGACAAAAAACATGAGTAGCACGCCCGCTCTTCCCGTGGATTCCATCGTCACCGAATCCGCCTTCTCCCAGATGCTGATGAAAGTCTGGGGTTACGATTCTCTTAGGCCATCGCAGCGCGATGCAGTCGAATCGATTTTGCAACGACGCGATACGCTGGTCGTTATGCCGACTGGGGGTGGCAAGTCGCTTTGTTATCAAGCGCCTGCGGTCTACTCCGGTGGATTGACGGTTGTCGTTTCTCCGTTGTTGGCATTGATGAAAGATCAAGTCGACGCGTTGCGATCGGTGGGAGTGTGCGCGGTGCGAGTCGATAGCACGTTGAACGCCGAAGAAAAACGGGAAGCTGCCCGTTTGGTCCGTTCCGGCGAAGCGAGGTTGCTGTTCGTGTCACCGGAGCGTTTGTTGACCAACGACTTCCTTCGCTTTCTCTCGGAGTATCCGCCCCATACGTTTGCCATCGACGAGGCCCACTGCGTGTCCCAATGGGGGCACGATTTTCGTCCTGAGTATCGACAACTGGGTCAACTGCGTGGCAGTTTTCCCAAAGCCGCGATCCACGCGTTCACCGCGACGGCCACACAACGTGTGCGGCAGGACATCGTGGCACAACTGCAGCTGCGCGATCCCAATGTGCTCGTCAGCTCCTTTGATCGCCCCAATTTGAATTACCGCATTATCCCTCGCGAGAACTTGTTCACGCAGGTCTACGAGATTTGCGATCGAGCGCGAGGGACCGGCGGAATCGTCTATTGCATGCGTCGCAGAGATGTCGAGGAGCACGCAGCGTACCTTGTCTCGAAGGGAATCTCAGCGGTCGGGTACCACGCTGGTATGACCCACGAAGAACGGAAGCGAGCCCAGGAGGCCTTTGTCGGCGAGACCGTGGACGTGGTGGTCGCGACGGTCGCCTTTGGGATGGGGATCGATCGTTCCAATGTTCGGTTCGTCGTGCACGCGGCGATGCCGAAATCGATCGAGCACTACCAACAAGAGACGGGCCGCGCAGGACGAGATGGGCTTCCCGCCGACTGCACCTTGTTCTTTTCCGCGGCCGATGCCATCACCATCCGAAGACTGACCGAGAAGAGTCTGTTGGATGCCCACGCCGACGAAGCGATCCTGCAGTCCACGTTGCAGCATTTGGAAGATATGGTGAATTACTGTCGAGTTCCCAAGTGCCGGCACCGAGCGTTGGTCGAATACTTTGCCGAGACCTATCCTAGGCCGTCGTGCGGCGCGTGCGATGTCTGTCTTGGGGAAACCGATTGCATCCATGAAGCCAAAGAGGTTGCCCAGAAAATCCTGTCCTGCGTCTTTCGCATCGACGAGCGATTCGGGGTGAAATACCTCACCGAAGTTTTGCTCGGAGCCAACACGAAAGAGGTGCGAGCGCGCAAGCATGATCAATTGAGTACCTACGGTATCTTGAAAGGCCACACGAAGGAGCAGATCCAAGATTGGGTCTATCAGTTAGTAGGTCAGCAGATGTTGCGGATCGAGGCAGGCGAGTTCCCCATTGTGAAGCTTGGAAGCGACGCAAAGGGAGTTCTGCGAGGCACCGTCACCCCCATTTTGCTGCGATCGGCTCCGAAGAAAATCAACCAGACGCAAACCGCGAATTTGCTCACCGAAGCTGCCGATCCGTCCCTTTTCGAGGCGTTGAGGCAAGTTCGAAAGCAGCTTGCATCAGACGCGAACTTACCCCCGTATGTGATCGTCAACGATCGCTCCCTTTTGGAGATGGCGGCGGTCCGTCCCAGTTCACGGGACGGATTGAGATCGATTCATGGCATGGGTGAGTCGCGATGCAAGGCATACGGCGAAGCCTTTTTTGCATGCATCGAACGAATCTCCGCGGAGAGATCGTTGAATCGCGATGTTCGGGTGCTCAGCGATATCCGCGCGAGTGATTCGCGGGGCGTTGGGGCGGGATCGGTGGGTGCTCCTCCCGAAGTCATTCCAGGGAGACAGCAAGATGCGAGGAAATACTTTCGGCGCAAGGAGTCGATCGACGCGGTCGCGACTGCCCTGAAGCTCTCGAAGAGCACCATTGCGAAATATCTGGTTGAGTGGCTGGAATCCGAACCCTGCGAGAGCATCGAGCCTTGGGTGAGTCGCGACGTGGAGGCGAAGGTGTTGGAGGCGGCCAGGGTGACGCAGGCCGATCGTCTGAAGCCCATCTTCGAATACTTGAAGGGGACGGTGGATTACGAAACGATCCGCATCGTGTTATCGTTTCAAGGGTCGCAGGTCGGTCGCTAAATCCGTCACGGGGTGAGCAGTAGGATTTCGAATGGTTCAACCATTTGGCGATCTTCCTTTTTCTAAAAACCAAAACGGCAAGACAGTGAATAGATGGTTTCAGTGAAAAGCGGGTTGGATGTTTTGATCGACGAGGAGTTTCAGCCGTTGCGGGGCAAGCGAGTTGGGTTGGTTACCCATCCAGCGGCTGTCGATCGCACGTTGCGAAGTTCGCTCGAGCGATTCGCGGAAGCCCCGTTGACATTGTCAGCCATCTTCGGGCCCGAGCACGGCTTGCATGGCCAAGCACAGGACTTGATCGGTGTCACGGAAGAGGAATCCAGGACCGTTACACGCGTGGTGAGTTTGTACGGCAAGGATGTCGCGAGTTTGCATCCCAGCAAAGAGTCCCTCGAAGGCTTGGATGTTCTGGTGATCGATTTGCAAGACATCGGGACTCGATTCTATACGTTCCAAGCGACGATGTTGTATTGCATGCAAGTCGCGTTGCCGATGGGACTCCCCGTGATGATCCTTGATCGCCCCAATCCTTTGGGCGGTTTGGAGGTCGAAGGTCCTGTATTGCGGCCGGGCTATGAAAGTTTTGTCGGTGCGCATAACATCCCGGTGCGCCATGGTATGACCATGGGCGAATTGGCGCACTTTTATGCGGATAAACTTGGGTTGCCCGGTGAGCTTTTGCAGGTTGTGCGATGCCAGGGGTGGGAGAGGGATCGTTACGCAGACGAAACGTGCATGCCGTGGGTGATGCCTTCGCCGAATATGCCGACTCTCGACACGGCATTGGTTTATCCGGGGCAGTGCTTGTTCGAAGGAACCCTTTTGAGCGAAGGGAGAGGGACTACCCGACCATTTGAAATCTGTGGCGCACCGTGGATCGATGCTTCCCGTTTGGCGGAAGAAATGAACGCTCAGGGGATACCCGGTGTTTATTTTCGACCGGTTTGTTTCCGACCGACATTTCAGAAACACGCCAATAGCGATTGTGGTGGAGTGCAAATCCACGTTCTCGATCGCGCCGATTTTCGACCCGTTCGAGTTGGTTTAGCGCTCTTGCAATCCATGCGTCGCCAATCGATCGAGCAATTTCGATGGCGCACCGAAATCTATGAATTCGTGGAGAATCCCATCGCGATCGATTTGCTATTTGGATCGGATCGCGAGCGGTTGGCGATCGAAGCTGAAGTTCCTTGGGAGGAAATCGCAAGTGTATGGGAAGAGGAGGAACAAGCGTTCCGCCATGAGCTTCGACCGTTCTGGCTGTACCCCTAATGTCTAGCTGTCGTCCCCTGTCGAGCTGTCGTCCTCGACAGCTTCTGCAGGCTAGATCGCTATTCCAAAAGCCAGCAAACAAAACCGGTTGCGTTGCTGAGCTGTTAGAAGCCGCAAGGCGATGCAGAACGGTCGAGGACGAGCCGTTCGACGTGTAGCTGTGTTCCCTGTCTAGCTGTTGTCCTCGACAGCTTCCGCACGCCCGACCACGTCTCGAAAGCCAGAAAGCAAAACCGGTTGCGCTGCTGAGCTGTTAGGAGCCTCAAGGCGATGCAGAACGGTCGAGGACGAGCCGTTCGACGTGTAGCTGTCGTCCTCGATAGCTTCTGCACGCCCGACCACGTCTCGAAAGCCAGAAAGCAAAACCGGTTGCGCTGCTGAGCTGTTAGAAGCCGCAAGGCGATCCAGAACGGTCGAGGACGAGCCGTTCGACGTGTAGCTGTCGTCCCCTGTCTAGCTGTCGTCCTCGACAGCTTGTGCACGCCCGACCACGTCTCGAAAGCCAGAAAGCAAAACCGGTTGCGTTGTTGAGTTGTTAGAAGCCTCAAGGCGATGCAGAACGGTCGAGGACGAGCCGTTCGACATGAGGCTGTGTTCCCTGTTTAGCTGTCGTCCTCGACAGCTTGTGCACGCCAGACCACGTCTCGAAAGCCAGAAAACAAATCCGGTTGCGCTGCTGAGTTGTTAGGAGCCACAAGGCGATCCAGAACGGTCGAGGACGAGCCGTTCGACTTGTAGCTGTATTCCCTGTCTAGCTGTCGTCCTCGACAGCTTCTGCAGGCTAGATCGCTATTCCAAAAGCCAGCAAACAAAACCGGTTAGGCTGCTGAGCTGTTAGAAGCCGCAAGGCGATCCAGAACGGTCGAGGACGAGCCGTTCGACGTGTAGCTGTGTTCCCTGTCTAGCTGTCGTCCTCGACAGCTTGTGCACGCCCGACCACGTCTCGAAAGCCAGAAAGCAAAACCGGTTGCGCTGCTGAGCTGTTAGAAGCCGCAAGGCGATGCAGAACGGTCGAGGACGAGCCGTTCGACGTGTAGCTGTCGTCCCCTGTCTAGCTGTCGTCCTCGACAGCTTCTGCATGCTAGATCGCTATTCCAAAAGCCAGCAAACAAAACCGGTTAGGCTGCTGAGTTGTTAGGAGCCACAAGGCGATCCAGAACGGTCGAGGACGAGCCGTTCGGCTTGTAAGCTGTATTCCCTGTCTAGCTGTCGTCCTCGACAGCTTGTGCACGCCAGACCACGTCTCGAAAGCCAGAAAGCAAAACCGGTTGCGCTGCTGAGTTGTTAGGAGCCACAAGGCGATGCAGAACGGTCGAGGACGAGCCGTTCGACGTCGAGCTGGTGTTCTCTGTCTAGCTGTCGTCCTCGACAGCGTCTGCACGCTCGACCACTATTCCATTCTCAATCCCCCCCTAGCGAGCCGTGCTCTTCCACGACCGAGAGACGTTCAAGAGCCATCTCACGATTCCGGAGGGATCGTACGTCCATGGGGGTCGGTAGGAGCGTTGCCGGTCCGTTGGTCCAATTCGCCCCGCATTGACGAGTTGGTGAAGTGCTCCCAGGACTCTGCGTGCGGGTGGACTTTATTGTCCGGCAAGTTCGTTTCGATAGAGAGGTACTGCTCCCATAATCGGTGGGAACGGACCAAGTTCTGGGCTTCGCGCAATCCTTGTTCCGTGAGCTCGACTTCATCACCCCGTACCGCGATGGCATGGCGAGTTGATAGTTGCTGAAGAGCTTGCGCCATTCTCGTAGGGGAGGCATGCAGTTTCTTCGCAATCTCGTTCCTATGGAACGGTTGCGTCGACATCGGGGGAGTGGATGCACTCGTTGAGGGGTGAACGGTCGGTGCAGCCGATTGTTCTTGCAAACGATAAAGATAGGCAAGAACGTCGTCTTGCAGGATTTTTCGTGCGATCGCGAGCTGTTGCCATCGTTGAAAGAGCCAGCCGCCGCGAGGGCTGATCAAGATTGTTGCTGCCAAGAATAGACCGGCGGCGACGGACATCATGGCTGCCGAGTTCACCGAGCGCAGGCCCGCTAGAGGAGGTAGCCAGATTGCAGCAAGGTGTCCGGTGATGGCGATCAAAACGGCGACCGAAACCGAGCACGCCAGCATGGCGGAAAGACGGGCGGTCCAAAGGAAGGAGATCGCTGCGGGGACGATCAAGACGGCGATGACCAAGATGTTACCGACTGCTTCGAAGGCTGCGATGCAGGTGACGGCGACGAGGGAAGCCAAAAGGTAATGAAAGAAGCGGCTCGGAATACCTTGCGACTGCGCATAAGCGGCGTCGAAAGTCGTCACCTTCCACTCCTTGTAGAAAATGGCTACCGCCGCGAGATTCAAAATCATCACACCCCCGAGCGTGAGCACAACCCTCGGGATGTCCCCGATGGGCGTGGGCACGGTGTCCAGGATCGAAGTCTCCAGGTTCCCGTAGAGAATGCAGGAGGGGTCAAGGTCGACGTGGTCGCCGGCACGGACAATCATCACGAGCCCCACCGCAAACATGGACGTGAAGACGATCCCGATGGAGGCCGACTCCTCGACGTTTCCGAAACGACGGATCGATTCGATCAGCCAAACCGTCGCCAGCCCGGTGATCGCAGCGCCGATGAAGATGCTCCAAGAGGCTCGTTCTCCGGTGAAAAGGTAGGCGGCTGCGATTCCCGGTAATACGGAGTGGCTGATTGCGTCCCCGAGCAAGCTCAAGCGCCGCAGCAGTAGGAAAGAGCCTAAAACAGCCGCGCAGGCAGCCGCCAGAGAGCCGGCCAAGACGATCCAACCATCGATTTCCCAATCCCAAACCATGCGAACTTCGAACCTGCTCATCCATTGTGGAGTTTATTGGGTGGAGTTTCTTGCAGGTCTTACTGTAATGAATCGGGGCGAGACGTCTTGTGGTGCGGGGCCTATTTTCCCTAATAAGTCGCCAGCCAGTCGTCTCGTGCTCTCCGTGGAGCCGCCGTGGGCACAGAAGTCCGCTAGCTTCGCCGGATCCAGCTTAGGCAGGGGGGATGCGAAAGCGAAAATCGCACGAGCAAAAACAGAATCAAACCAGTATTAGTCGCACTTGTAATGCAGTCTGTCTGAAGAGAACCTAGCTCCATAAGCTTTTCGGATCTTTACGTAGGTTACCAATTTCGCGACAATGCTAGGTTTTGCAATTATCCTAGCGGGGCAGGAGACTGCCTTTGCTAACTCGTTTTGGATCATTGAGAAAGACGGAATATGTCGGACGCAGAAGTCTTGGGAGAAGTCGACCCTTCGGTGTTGGCAGCGGCGGGCCAAGTCGCAGCGCCTATCGATGTGGACCCAGCGGAAACGGGCGAATGGCTCGGATCCTTGGATTATGTTCGCAAAAGCAAGGGCGAGGAGCGCGTTCGCTATCTGATCAAGGCTTTGGAAAACCGGGCTCGGGCAGAAGGGGTCGATATCCCTTTCGAAACGACGACCCCGTATATCAATACGATTCCTGCGACTAAGCAGCCCGCGTACCCCGGAAACCGGGAGCTAGAAAGGCGGATCAAGAGCATCATCCGCTGGAACGCCATGGCGATGGTCGTTCGCGCGAACACGAAAAACAAAGGGCAAGGGGGGCACATTAGCACTTTTGCCAGCTCCGCTACTCTCTACGAAGTCGCCTTCAATCACTTCTTTAAAGGGCGGGGCGAATCCGGTTACGGCGGCGACATCGTCTATT
This sequence comes from Pirellula sp. SH-Sr6A, assembly GCF_001610875.1. Taxonomy (NCBI): domain Bacteria; kingdom Pseudomonadati; phylum Planctomycetota; class Planctomycetia; order Pirellulales; family Pirellulaceae; genus Pirellula; species Pirellula sp. SH-Sr6A. The sequence continues at coordinate 4,108,489 of NZ_CP011272.1, forward strand.
TCCAAGGGCATGCCTCCCCAGGGATGTACTCGCGGGCGTACGTCGAAGGCCGATTGGAAGAGGCGAAGCTTGAGAACTTCCGTCGCGAATTGCAACCGGAAGGGGGCCTCAGCAGCTACCCCCACCCTTGGTTGATGCCTGATTTTTGGGAGTATCCCACCGTTTCGATGGGGCTCGGGCCGATCATGGCGATCTACCAAGCCCGGTTCAACGAGTATCTCAACGACCGCGGTCTTAAGGACACGCGGGGGCAAAAAGTATGGGCATTCCTTGGGGACGGCGAATGCGATGAGCCCGAAACCCTCGGGGCTATTACGCTTGCTTCCCGTGAAAAGCTGGACAATTTGATCTTTGTTGTGAACTGCAATCTGCAGCGGCTCGACGGTCCGGTGCGCGGAAACGGCAAGATCATGCAAGAGCTCGAAGCGGTCTTCCGAGGAGCCGGCTGGAACGTGATCAAAGTCGTTTGGGGAAGCGATTGGGACGCGCTGCTTCAAAAAGACGAATCGGGTCTCCTCGTGCAACGCATGACCGAAGTCGTGGACGGTCAGTACCAAAAGTACACCGGTATGCCTGGATCCTACATCCGCGAGCATTTCTTCGGGAAATATCCCGAGCTTCTCAAGCTGGTCGAGAACTACTCCGACGAGCGGCTGGAGAAGATGAAGCGAGGCGGTCACGATCCTGAGAAGGTCTTCGCAGCCTACAAGGCAGCCGTTGAGCACAAAGGACAGCCCACGGTCATCTTGGCGAAGACCATCAAGGGCTACGGTTTGGGAGAAGCGGGCGAGGGACGGAACATCGCTCACAACCGAAAAGAAATGAACGAAAAGGAACTTCTGGAGTTCCGCAGCCGATTCGGTATTCCGATTTCGGATGAGGAAGTCGCGAATGCACCGTTTTACAAGCCGCCCGAGTCGAGCAATGAGATCAAATATCTCAAGGACCGGCGCAAGCAATTGGGTGGTTCTCTCCCGAGCCGCCCCACCATTCATCCGAAGACGGAAACCCCTTCGCTCGAGGATTATCGCAAGTTCATAGGTGCCCAGCTGGAAGGCAAGACCATCAGTACAACCAACGGCTTCGTCCGCTTGTTGGGTCGGTTGGTCAAAGACAAGCAAATCGGGTCGCAGATCGTTCCCATCGTGCCTGACGAGTCCCGGACGTTTGGTATGGAAGGCTTGTTCCGCGAAATCGGCATCTATGCCCATGCGGGGCAGCTGTACGAACCAATCGATTCGGATCAGGTCGCCTATTACAAAGAGGCCAAGGACGGACAGATCCTGGAAGAAGGGATCACCGAGTGCGGCTCGATCAGTAGCTTCGTCGCTGCAGGCACCGCCTATTCGGCTCACGGGATCAATATGATTCCGTTTTACATCTACTACTCGATGTTTGGTTTCCAACGAATCGGCGATTCGATTTGGGCAGCCGCTGACATGCGGGCAAAGGGATTCCTTATTGGAGGAACTGCAGGCCGGACGACCCTCAACGGGGAAGGCCTGCAGCACCAAGATGGCCACAGCCACCTCAACGCGATCGCGTTCCCAACCGTTCGAGCTTACGATCCGGCTTGGGCGTATGAAACGGTCGTCATCGTCCTCGATGGTATGCGACGACTTTATCAAGAAGGTGAGACGGCGATTTACTACATCACGGTCCACAACGAGGACTATGACATGCCGGCGATGCCGGAAGGTGTCGAAGACGGTATTATCAAAGGTATCTATCGCTTCAAATCTCAAGAAGTCGACGGGGCCAAAGCTCGGGTGCAACTGTTTGGTAGTGGAGCCATATTGCGACACGTGCTCGAAGCACAACAGATTCTGGCTGAAAACTATGGAATCGCCAGCGATGCCTGGAGCGTGACCAGTTACACATTGCTGCGTCGCGATGCACAAAGCTGCGAGCGCTGGAACATGCTTCACCCGGATCAGCCCGAGATGAAGTCGTACATTCAATCGGTGTTGGACGGAGTCGAGGGGCCGATCATTTCCGCGAGCGACAACGTTCGAGCAGTCGGTGAGCAGTTGCTCCCTTACCTCAGCCAAGACTACTACGTGCTTGGATGCGATGGGATGGGGCGCAGCGAAACGCGACCTGCTCTGCGTCGTCACTTCGAAGTCGACGCGGTCTCGATCACCATTGCAGCGTTGTATCGATTGAGCAAACAAGGAAAGATCGCACCTGCGGTCGTTGCCCAAGCGATTCGAGATTTGGGACTCGATCCCGAGAAACCGAATCCCCTGTTTGCTTAGTGCGCCGTGTTGCTTCATGCAACGTCGGCTCCCCTATCGGAGTTCGGAACCGAACTCGGACATTTTCAAAACTCGTTCGCTTCACTCAACAGAATCCTGACATGGAAATCAAGCTTCCCTCCCTTGGCGAAGGCATCGAATCTGGCGACGTTCTCGAAATCCTCGTGAGCGTTGGTGACGTCGTCAAGAAAGAACAATCGCTCATCGAGATGGAAACCGATAAGGCAACTGTCTCGGTTCCGTCGCCGGCAGCAGGCAAGATTCTGAGCATCACGGTCAAGGAAGGGGAGAGCGTTCCCGTCGGGACCGTTATCGCGACCATTGAAGCATCGGGAGCAGCCGCTCCTGCTCCAGCCAAAGCCCCGGCCCCCGCTGCTGCAGCACCAACGCCACAACCGGCTGCAGCACCCGCCCCAGCAGCAGCTCCGCAACAAGCGGCTGCACCGAAACCAGAACCCGTCCGTCCTGCTCCCGTCGCTCCTGCTCGGCCAGTCGCCGTTCCTGCAGCGCCTGTCGCTGCGGCTCCCGCACCTGCCCCTGCGGTTGACAACGAAGGAACACCGTTCGCCGATGACGTGATTCCCGCGGGTCCGGCCATCCGCCGCTTGGCACGGGAAGTGGGGGTCGATTTGGCCAGTGTGGTCGGTTCAGGTGAAGGAGGTCGCATCACGCGTGAAGACGTGATGGCTGTCGTGCGCCACGCGAGCCAAGCAGCCCGAACACCAGCTCCTGCGGCACCCGCACCTACGTCCGGAATCAGTGAATCCAAGAGCGCGTCGAAGAGCCCGGCGGCCAATCTGCCTGGCACACCCTCGCAAGACGACTACGGTCCGATTCGCGTGGATCGAATGACCAAGATTCGAAAGACGATCGCTAATCAAATGCATCGCTCGTGGGAGTCGGTTCCCCGCGTGGTGAACTTTGACGATGCCGACGTTACCGAGCTGGAAGCGTTCCGACAAACCAGCAAAGATGATTACGCCTCGCGAGGGATCAAACTCACGACGATGCCGTTTTTGATCAAGGCTGTGGCGACGGCGCTCAAACACCACCCAGCGCTCAACGCGGCGCTCGATATGGAAAATGAGCAGATCATTTACAAGGACTACGTGAACCTCGGTATCGCCGTGGATAGCGACCGCGGATTGGTCGTTCCAACCCTGAAGAACGCCGACCGGATGTCGATTCCAGACGTTGCATACGCGTTAGCCGATCTCGCAAATCGAGTTCGTAGCAATGACTTTGCCGTGAGTGATCTGCGAGGTGGAACCTTCACGATCAGCAATCTCGGAGCGATCGGTGGGACTTATTCCACCCCGATCGTGAATGTACCGGAAGTGGCGATTTTGCTTGTCGGTCGTTCTCGCAAGCTTCCTGTGGTGATGGATGACGATTCCATCAAACCGCGATTGATGATGCCCTTGAGTTTGGCCTATGACCACCGTCTCGTTGACGGTGCGACAGCTGCCCGATTCTTGAACGACATTATTGCGTATCTCGAAGCTCCGAGCAGACTGCTGCTCGCTATTTAGTCACCACGTTGGAAATCCATACGCCGGCCTGAGTGGGGCCGGCGACGGTAACTGGCGTTTCGATTCCGGCCAGCTTCAATTGCAGTGCAAACGGGCCTTGCCACGGCGTCGGCAGCTTGACTTTAACCGCGTGCGCTTTGGGACCATCTTTGGTCACGGCGAATTGGGTATTGGTCAGTACTGCATCGGCAGGGAGCCCGACTCCGAGGACTTCGACGTCTCCTGTCCAATTATTGATTCGTTCGAGGGCGATGCTCCATTCGAATTCTTCATTGGCTTTGCTTTCTTTTAGTTCGGCGGGAGCCGTTGCAAGCAAACTCGTGAGGCGTTCTCGGATTTGAAGTCGGTACACGCGGTCCTCGCTACCGAGTTTATGAAAATCGGAAACGCTCACCCAATACTCTTCGTTATCGGGGACTTGCCATACCAGTTTGGGATCTCGATTCGTCTTGTCGTCATCTTGAAACGAGACTTGCTTTCCTTCCTTATTGGTGATGGTGAGCGTTGCATCGAGGTACGAACCGATGGATTGGGCGAGCAATTGGATCTCCAGCGACTTGCCCCCTAAGTTTTGAATCCGATAGAAGTGTGTTTCTTTGTTGTGAAGAATCGCGCGTTGGGTATCCAAAGGGAGGGAGACGGTCGCGGCCGAATCCTTGGATGTGGGAGATGGGCCCTCGGGTGCAACCGATGGTAACAAGATCCCTTCTGCATTGAACGCATCGAATGGAAGCTGGCTTCGTTGCCATTGCAGTCGGTAGCACCAGTCAGCGCCTCCGCGGAACGAGATGGTGCTATCGGGCTCGACCGGGAACCCGAAGACTCGCAAATAATAGGTTCCGTCTTTTTTGGGTTGGAAAGCAATTCCCGGATCATAGCCGTATCGGTCGAGATTTTCCGTGAGGACAAAGCCCCGTTCGTCGAGAAGTTGGAGGTGCGCGTCGAGCGGCGAGCGAAGCGAGCGGGTAGCGTCGAGCGTGGCGGAAAAGGGTTCGCCCGCCCGGAGCGCCAGTCGGTAATGGTCGACATCGCCATTCTTCTCGAGCAGACCGTAGGTGACCTCGTTGTCGTGCAATGTTTCCGTGACTTCCAGGATCCGATCGTTCGGCTCCTTTTCCGTCTTCGTCGCGCGGGGGGAAACGTAAAACGGTTTAGCTGGCGTGGCTCCCGCTTCGTTGTAGAGGCGGACCCAGGCGACTTGGTCACGTACACCGGCATTCACGGAGACTTCAAAAGAACCTGCTTTTTCCAAGCATTTCCAGTGCACGCCGGGGTGACTGCACCAGATTTGGACCGGCCAAGAGGTAAACGTACCCGAGGCGTCGACCGGAGTGGATGCGCCTGCGGTCGCACCCGCCGGCATGAGCCTCGTCCACTGCGGTTTTTCGGCCGCCGGGAGGAAAGTTGTGGTGGCAAGTGTCGTTAGAAAAGATGCGGCGGCGAGGCTGGAACGGAAGCGATGAACCGATCGCAGCAGCGAGTTTGGCAGAAGAAACATGAGGGGAGCCGGCGGGAGGGGAGTCAATGGGGGGGGCGAGCGAGAACCTCATTATCGTCTCCCTTGGACTGGGATGCTAGCCGCTTCTCCCAGTTAACCTTTGCGCATTCGCTACAACAGGAACGAAGTCAAATTGAGTGAAGTTTCGTGGCCGGTATTCCATCGCGAGAAGGGTCCCTGGCTTTTTACGATGGGAGGACAATGGAATCTCGACCGTAAAGATTTCTTTCGGAACCGCACCCTCTCAGGAGCGAGTCGAAGGCGATGACCCCCGTTTTGAATGTATTCTGGATACCCTCCGTGCTGGCTGCTTGGCCTGCAGCGTGGTTGATCGAAAACGTTCGGGCAAGGTTTGGGATGGCAGCCAGTCCAACCTTGGATCGCATCGGATTGGTCGGGATCCTCCTCATCCATGTTCTCACGCTGCTTCTTGTTTTTCTATCGATGCGGACGCTGCATCGAAATGCGATCGCGCACCGGAATGAGAACCGTTGGATGGCGTGCTGCGCATCTCCGACGTTCTGTATTGCCATTTGGCTTCTGGTGCAACCTTTTGTTCTGGCCCTTTTAGGGTGGCCAGAATTATTCGGCCAGATGGGGGGAGTCGCAGGGCACTGGACGGGTACGCTTGTGTTGTCCGCGTTCCCCACGGTTTTGTTTCTTCTCGTTCTATTTGATCGTTCGGGCTGGAGATGTTTGAAGGGGAATGTGCTGGGGATCGTGTTGGTGGGTGTTTCCGTCGCGACAGAGTCCATATCGTGGCTTTTTCAGCGAGACATCGGGATGGTATCGCTTATCCCATGGGGAAACCAACGATTGGAAGGTGCGGTTTGGAAAGACACGTTTTGGCTCTGCGTTACGCTCGTCGCGGCTGGGGCGATTACTTCATGGATCCTGCCCTATTGGATGATCTGGGTGACTGGGGCAGGCAAGATGGAACCAACTTTCGCCCATCACATACAAGGGTTGTGGCGCCGCGCAGGAGTTCGTCCTCCTCGAGTGCTGTTGTGGCCCACGGGATGCCGCTTTTCAAATGCTGCGATCGTCAGTGGTTTTCGAGGGAAGCGGCTGCTAATTACCGACCGGCTTCTTCTCAACTACACGATGCGGCAGATCGAGTGGATCGTGCTACACGAAATCGCGCATGTTCGACGTTTTCATTCGTGGGTCCGACTGCTTCCTGCTTGGATCGGAGTTCCAGCGATGCTCGGGACGCTGCAGACTTTGGAAGGTTGGCTTTTGGTGTGCGCGATGCTCTCGATTGGATTGGTATTCGGCATCCTCGTCATTGCGACATGCTGGTGGACCGAGATGGATGCCGATCGGGCTGCAATACGGATGGGAGAGAGGTGGTTTGGGATGAACTCCGAAGAGGCCGCGTCGCAGTATATCCAGGTACTGGGTCGCATCTATCGCGACAATCGTATGGAACGCACGAGTTGGACGCATCCGAGTCTTCAACAACGCATTGCACCTTATCAGAGTCCCATGGCGTTTTGAGTTTCTTGCGGGCTTAGGGGCGAAGCAGTTCGTCGGGGATTTCGGGCTGTTCGTCTGGCTCGAGGGAGCGGACAGGGATGCCCCGAGGTGGGCTTGGGATAATCATCTCGGTTTGCAAATTTCGGATCTGTGCTTGCACGGCTCCTCGGGTCTCGAAGTGGATTTGGAACCCCGCTGGATTGGTGACCATGCGGTAGAGACCAAACGTTCTCCAAGGTGTATCGGCTCGATCTGCGGCCGAGAGGAGTTGGCCGAGGGATTCCCCACCGAGGGAATCGCTGATAAGGAGTCCACTTTGAGGTTCGTTGGGGGGAGATTCGATGAGGACCTCGCCACGGATATGGACCATCGAACCGACGGGGGCCACGATGGGCGCGCTGGAGACTCGCATTGCTGCCCCTGCGTATCCGGTTGGTACCGGTTGGCCGGATGCGGAGGCCGAAACAAGAGTGAGCACCGGAGCTCCCCCCGATTCCGTCATTGAGACGGTGACGTGCGTGGAGATGGAATCGGTGAGCCGTTGATCGACGCGCCAACCTTGCTGCTGCATCGCTTCCCAACTGAGCATAGGAACTCCTGGCATACCGAGAGGGGGCCACGGTCTGCCTTGCAGAATTCGGTTCAGTTCCCAGTGAAGCGGGAGCGCAAGAGGAGAGGCGACGAACGGGCTGCTTTGGAACGAGGGGAACTGGGCAACGGCTTCTTCCCAGGATTGACGCATGACCCGTTGGGAGAGAAGGATCGATTCGTCCGCTTTCTTCAATGCTGTAACTGTGTTTGATCGGCTCATCGCGTGGAGAGCTTCATGGTGCAGTGTTCTAGCGCGTTGGATTCGGTCCCAGTTCGGGTGGGAAGGGGGGAGTTTCTGGGCAACGAAAGCCATTTGCGAGAGAGTGAGGGCTTGTTCGGCCGCGTCGATTCTCCCTTCCATCATGGTCGATGCACGTAACTCCAATTGAGTTCTTAGATATTCAATCGGTTTGGGATCGACGACCGTGACGATTTGCTCGATCAGACCGGGGCGATCGATCAAGGCGTAAACCGCATCGTTTCGTTGTTCGGAACGGAGCGTTTCGAGATGACCGTGAGTGATACGAAACACGTGTCGAACTTGACCCGCGGTTGGGATTGCGATTTGCAATCGTTCGGTGTCAGGGGCGACGGGGCAGATCTGGTCCATCGGGCCACTGGCGACCACGATAGTGAGTTGGCTGTTCGGAGCGGTGAGTACGGCCGCGCGGTGATGGGGAGAATCGGTTGTCACGGACTTCCAAGCGTATTGGTTGGAATGGATCCAAGGGCTAAATAGATCGATTTCGCTGTTGATCGACTTGTAGCCTTGAGCGCGGGCGGTCGTCGTGGGATCTCCTCGATCGAGGGGGCCTGAGGAGCGAAAGATCCAGCCTCGTGTCCCTTGCATCATGGCTCGATAGACCGCAAGGCGAGAGCCCACAAAATCGTAGTCCGGCAGTCCGATCGCATCCCCTCCGACGATGTTTTGGAGCATCGCTTTTTGTTCCATCCATTCGCTGGACATTTGCGTGACCATCGAGGTGAGGGGCATGGATCTACCCGCGAGCGAGCGGGATTCCGAGCGAAGGATTTCATCCGTCTCGTCAAAGGATCGAACGCGCGTCGTGTGAGGGGTCGGTACCGCCAACCAGTCGGTCAGTCTGCTGAACGAACCGTACATTTCCATCGCTTCTCCGATCGTCGGACGTGCGAGCGAGGGAGGAAATTGGGTTAATTTGGCGACTTGGTGTCGCGCGAAATCCAGGTTCGATTCGTTCAGTTCCCAACCCAGCATCCAAGCTTGAACGTGCGAGAATTCGGTTTGTAGGGAATCGGCGGGAACGAAGGAGGGGGGCGGAGCGATGACAGCCAGTTTGGTGGCGGAAGCTTGCTCGACCAACCGTGTATCATCGGCTCGCGGTGCAATGACCCCATTGAATCCGAGTTGTTGCAGGAGTTCGAAACTTTCTCCGTGATATTGGATCCATCGAGGAACCGTCGATTGCATCAAGTTCAATCGTTCTGCTGCGCTAAGGGGTGGTTCGTTCGGTCGCGGCTCGGTGCTCGGCGTGGAGGCCAAGTTCGAGGGTGCGATCATTCCTTCGATTTGAAGGTCATCGATCTGCAATTTGGTCGTTCCGGGAAACCGGTAAGCGTCGACAACCACCGCGTCGACATAGGGTTGGCTGAAGTCGATATCGGGGCCGTGTTTGACCCGTAAGAGTCGCTGATGCGTTTCCACTTCTCGCCGTATGTTGCGAACGGTCGAGGTGGACCATCGCCCATTACCCTCCGCGGCCGTCCCAAAGACCAACGTGTAGAGCGGATCGCTGGTCGCTTGGTGGGACGAATGGGGATAGACGACGCGTAGAGCGAGCCTCAGGCCGTCATGGACGCAGCGCAGACGGATCGAGGCGGCGAGATCATCGACCACCGCGCATGGCTCGATGGGATAGAGGAGGTGGACATAGGTTCCGTGTCCGAAGCTCAGTTCCAGGGTCTCGACACCTGGCTCGGATCGTGCGGGACGTTGGAGAACCGCTCGGCAGTCATCGCGCCAAAGCCGGAAATACTCGCCAGGACGATCAAACGTCTCGATCCATTGTCCCGATGCGATCGATCCAGAGGCCATCAGCAGGTAGCTAAGAACAATCGCCAAAGCCAACCCCCGGCGCACGACCGGCCCGTCGGTTGACTTTTCGCAACAATCGTCGAAGAGTAAGTAGAGAAATCGAATCATCCTGATCCACCTGGCGACTTTCATCCTAAGTCTCACTTCTAGCAGGACTTAAGTTTGAATGCCACACGGATTCGTGTTGCGAATCGGCAACAAGCTCTGCGCTTTAGGAAAAGTGCACGGATTATCTCGATTTTCCTAAGTCCTTGACTAGCATAGGTTTAGCGTGAATGCTAGCGGGCCTCTAGGGTGTTCGGCACGGCTGCTGCATTTCTTGAGGAATATCTTCGGTAACCAACCTTTCGGCAAAGCCGTCACCCACAACAAACTAGGAAACGATCATGAGTCAAGCAGCTCATTCCACCGACAACGCGGTTCAAGACACGCCGAGCGAATTGTTGGATCTGCAACGGGTGATCGACGCCTTGCCCGCGGAGCACCGGTTGGCCATTCAGCCAGCTTTCCAACGTGTCGTGGAGAGCACGAACCGACGCCGCAAGATTCTGCAGTTGGTTCAGGAGTCGATCGGCCAACTCCGATTGGACATGAAGTATCTCGTGTTCGATTTGGAAGCGACTCGTCGCGAGCGAGATACGTATCAGAAGCAAATTTCGGAGATGTTGGGGGACAGTAGCCAAGGAGAAAGTCAGGACGAATTTCGACCTGAAGATGATTCCGAGTAGTGATGGGGTTGGATAGGGCCGAGATTGCATTGGACGAACTCCGACTCGAACAATGCAAACTCGAAAGAGCCTTCAAGCGGGCTGACGAGGAATCGCCACTTCCTTGTCAGCCCGCTTGTTTTGTTTCCTTGGCCGCCGGAACCACTTTGAACTATGCTAGAGGGGGTGTTCAGGACGCTCGATCCACCGCGTGAGCCCTGGCATCCTCCATCCTCCTCCGATTGAACATTGCCTCCTATGGAATTCACCCCTCGCTCTTTAACCCAACGGGTCTTGGACCTCGACTTGGCATCGTCCGTCGATGTTGACCGCGTATGGACCGAGCTTCGGTCCGACAACGTGAGTTTGGAAGACGTGAAGGCCATGTTGTTGAGAAAAGGGTTGCTCACCAATTTTCAGTTGGATCGGCTGCTCACCGGGGAGAGGCTAGGCTATTACTACGGGCCCTACAAAGTCCTCTACATGATTGGAGCGGGGACGTTCGCCCGGGTGTTCCGCGCGGTGCATCGCGATACGGGACGTGTCGTCGCCGTGAAAGTCCTCCGCAGTCGGCATCGTGGAGACATGTCGCAGATCGAGCAATTCTTGCGCGAAGGCCGCATGGGATTGCAATTGCGGCATCCCAACATCGTCACGATTCATGAGATCGTCAACGATCCTCGCGCCCCCTACTTGGTCATGGAGTTTGTCGAAGGGGAGACGCTTCGAGAAATTCTAAAGATTCGAAAGCAGTTCGCAGTTCGAGAAGGTCTTCAGGTCGTTCAAGACATTTGTGCTGGATTGGATTTCGCCCACCAAAAGGGTATCTCTCACCGTGACTTGAAGTTGTCCAACGTGTTGGTTCATTCCAGCGGCCGTTGCAAGCTGGTGGACTTTGGTCTCGCAGCACTAGCCGATACCTCTTCCGATAAAGCCATCGCGGACTGTCCTAGTGCCCGGGCGATTGACTACGCTGCGTTGGAACGCGGGACAGGGGTTCGCAAAGGGGATACGCGCTCCGACATCTATTTCGTCGGGGTGATGATGTACAACGTCCTCTCCGGCAAGCCTGCGCTAGTGGAAACGCGCGAGCGTTCGCAACGATTGAACGTAACACGATTTCATGACTTCCCGTCCTTGTCCGAAGTGGTAAAGGAATTGCCCGAGTCGGTTTACACCATCTGCAACAAAGCGCTCGAATTCGATCCTGAAAAGAGGTATCAAACGCCGGGTGCAATGCTGGTCGATGTCCAATCGGCCATCAAGAAGTTAGACAATCCGGAAGCGGAAAAGCGAATCACCCAACGACACGAAATCATGGTCATCGACGAGGAGGAGGCAAAGGAAGGTGAAGGGAAGACCGTCATGATCGTGGAGAGCAAGCAAGAGTTGCAAGACATCTTGCGGGAGAAGCTCAAGAAGCGCGGCTATCGTGTTTTGATTTATAGCGATCCCGATCGCGCGTTGAGCAAGTTCACTCCGGACGAGTCGGTGCAAGCGGATTGTATCGTCTTCTGCGCACCCGATCTCGGGAACCTTGCGTTGCAAGCCTTCAACACATTCAGCGAGCAGGAGCATACCAAGGACATTCCTGCCATCATGCTCGTGGACCCCAAACAGCAGCATATCATCCGGGGTGCCAACACCAGTGCGAAGCATGTGCTTTTGCCGATGCCTCTAAAAGTCCGTGAGCTGCGGCAGGCGCTCGCGAAGCTCACCGAAAAGAAGCCCGCCATCTAGCTAGGAGGGCGTTCCCCACGTCATGCCCCATTCTCTCGCCAAGGCGCCAAGCCCGCCAAGATTGAAAACCGATTGGCACCGTTAATCTAGTGATTGATTCACTGTTTTTGCTCCGCTGCGAGCTTGGCGCCTTGGCGAGAGGCCGATTAGATGGGTGAGGACTGCTGTGAATGTCGAAGTATCAGGCGGATGCGTGACGGAAGTGGAAGCAAGAGGGATGGATTCTGACCCACGAGTCAGTTCAAGGTGTTGCTACTTGAGTTCCGCGATTGGATCGGTTTGTCCTAGTGCGCGTCGCAAGTGTCTTTGAAAATAGGGCTCATCTATAGTGAATTCTGTCGATCCAATCGACTCGAGAATGAAATAGATGGCGGTGTTTACACATCCCTCTATCGAGGTGCTCCTTCCATTTCGATAGGCATGCCATCAGAATTTAAAAGCCCTCTCCATTCAAATGCGCTGCAGGCCTATTTGCTTCCGAGCTCGCGACAAAGCTCCATCCGTGCATTTTCATTTCTATACGGATGTTACTCGTTCGATTCTTTGCGATCCAAGGAGGTCAAAAGGTTGTCGATTTCCTCTAAATCGAGCTCCATTTGTTCGACTCGAATATTTTCATCGATCATTTCCAAAGTCAACTTACGAGCTTGTTCCCATGCACTTCGAGCTTGATCGACGTTGCCCTCCTGTAGGAAAGCCTTTCCGAGCATTGTCGACGCGTTCGATAATCTACGACGTGTCATCGCGTCCTGTCGATTGGTTTCAGGAATAGCGGTCACGATGCGAATGACTGATTCGCAATCTTTTCGGGCCAGGGATGATTGCTTCGACTCGAGATAAGCCTCTGCCCTTTTTAGCAGCACAAAAACATAGTCTTGAACAGCCTCAAGAGATTCGGGCTGCTTTTCAAAGATCGATTGGACGATTGACAGCGCGAGATTGAGTTGGGTGACACTCTCGTCGAACTCCCCTCTCATGATAAGCACTTTAGCTACTTTGACATAGCAAATGTAGAGATCGCGTTGCATCTGCCCATCCGACGGGTCCTTCTCTGCAAGCTCTAAGCTGATATCCAGTGATTTTCTTGCGTAGACAATCGCGTCGTCATATTGCAGTTGAGCGAGGGCCACATCCGCCAGCACTTCAGCCGATAGGGATTGAAATCGCTTGGCAGTGATGCTTTGCGGATCGAGCTTTGCCATTTTTTCCGCGAGCTCAAAGGCTTTTACGTAATCCGATTTTGCGAGATCGATCGCTTTCAAGAGCATTCGAGTGTCCCCGCATTTCATGTACGAAACGAATAGTTCGCGGATCAATTTGGAATTGGTGGGCTCGGCCGCGATGAGTTCTTCTCGAAGGCGCCGGGATTCTAGATACGAAACCATGGCTGGCTCTAATTGTCCACGTTCGGCCGACATATTCCCCAAACGATCGAGAGAGACGCATAAGTCGCGTTTCGCAGTCCCGTTGTTTGGATCCAAGCGATACATCTCTTCGGCAATGGCGCGATCTTGATCATATAGTTGAGATGCGAGATCGAGATCTCCTTGCTTAAAAGCGATATCTGCAAGCCTCGAATACGTGACACCTAATCGACGTTTGACGTCGAGCGTATCGGGAAACTTTGTCAGCAATGATTGCAAGATGCTTTGTGACTCCACAAAAGCCTCCGTAGCTCCATGGATATCTTGATCTTGCAATCGCATTTGTCCGAGGAGGTCGATGGAGGAGACCACATCGACAGCTGCTTCTAAGGAATCAGAAGAATTGGCCAGCAATTCTCTCCGGGTTGCTAGAGATTTCTCGAGCAAGAGAAGTGCATCCGAGGAGCGAGCGGTTTGACGCAATATATCCGCTTGCTTGAATTGAATCGTTGCGATCAATCGCATGGGAATTTCGCCGTTCTCGCTTTCACTGCGAAGGGCGATACTCATCGCTTCAGCATACATTTCGCCCGCTGCCTCCAATGGCGAGATGGGGAGCTGTTTCCAGCGAGGGAGATCGAGTTTGATGTCTTTGGTGCCGACCTTTGAAAAGAGATCCCCCAAGTCCATTAACGCCATGGCGTTGCTTAAGCTGACTTGGTCGTCGGCAAATTCGGTTGAAATCTGACCCAGTTGATTGAGCACCGTAACCAAGACATTTTTTTGGACGGCAGCGCTGCCTGGAACCTGAGCCAATCCGCGTTCGACATCGACAAGAAATGCGTTCAAGATTCCGAGGACACGATGGCGTTGCCGCACTGCTTCTTCGCTCTGAAACTTTGCGATTGCGGCGTTCTGAGCCGACGCCCTTGCGGACGCTTGCTCACGGAGATTGGACTGCTCTAGAGATTCATTTTTCACTGACAGAACATTCAAAGTGATTCCCATTGCAACAAAAGCAACGAGAAGACTAGCCAGAGCGCCCGTTACTAAAGAGGGATGTGTTCTCGCCCAACGACGTGCTTTCTGAAAGCTTGTCTCAGGAAGAACAGACACCGGTTCATCCAGCAACCAAGCTTCTAAATCCGCAGCCATCAATCCCGCGCTCAGGTACCTCTTATGTGGATCTTGCTGCATCGCTTGTCGACAAATCGCAGCCAACGGAGGTGGGACCTTGGTGAGGGGACCTACGTCAAGCCGATTCCCATTCTTGATTTGGTGCTCAACGCAGACGTGGGTGTTCGACTGATGATCGGCAGGTAGGGAGCAGCGATCGCAATAGGATTCCGGCGAAGACACAATACCCGTGTGTGCATGGGGAATTGTATTGGTAACGATTTGATACAACGTTGCTCCCAATGAGTAGATGTCGCTCGTAACCGCGACCTCTTCATTGCACCCAATGGCTTGCTCGGGGCTCATGTATCCAGGTGTTCCGACGATGGTCCCGTCTAAGGTTTTATTTGACTCGAATCGAATGTCTACCCGGGGCAGACTAGATGATTGAGGGTCTTTTGAGGTAGAGCCAATGACTCTTGCAAGCCCCCAATCGACAATCAAGGTTTCACCGAACTCACCGACCATGATGTTGCTGGGTTTGAGATCGCGATGAAGTACACCTCGAGAGTGTGCAAATCCCATTGCTCTGCAAACGGTTACAAATCGGAGGATAAGATCGCGTGCCGCAGTGTTCTTTCGGAAATCGAGGCACAGATCGGTTTGGCCGTGCAGATCGGAGATCGCGGACTGCATCGATCGCCCTTGAATCCATCGCATCGCGTAATAGGGGCGGCCGTCGGACCGCCTTCCAGTTGCATAGATTGGAACGATGTTCGGGTGTTCGAGATTGCCCGTAACTGTCGCTTCCGCTTCGAAACGTTGCAGGATGGCCTTATCGGTTGCGAATTTTCTTTTGAGTACTTTTAGGGCGACCTCGCGCTGCAGGTCATGATCGAAGGCGACATAGACGTTACCGATTCCCCCTTGTGCAAGATTTCTGATGATACGAAAGCGATCAGAATGCTTTCCATGCGAGGACTCCACGCTGAGAGTTTGCAACATAGTCGGACGCGAAGCTCTCTCGTCATGCGTACTGCCATTCAAAGAAGGCTTATCGAGTGTGTCGCTCGCTGGTTTCGATGTTGATTCAAGCTCGAGTCTTGTTTTCAGAGATTTCCAGCAACGGAGTATGAATTGCTCTTGATCAGGGAATCGCTCAATGAGCAGAGAAGGAGAAAAGAGCTGATCCCACGCATCGAGAATCTCCATTTCGATTTGGAGCAACTCGCGGAGTAGCGGAGAGCGTATTGCGTTGTTCGCCGTCTGAAGAAACGATTCGATCGTGACGTTTGCACCATCTGTGCGTTGAGATTCATATTCACTGCATAACGAATCGATCTCTGCCAACTGCTCGTTGGAGATTTCAGAAAAATCAGGATCGAATGAATTCATAAAGGCACGGGTAGGGGGGACGAGCCCATTTGTTTGGCGAAGGAGAGTAAGGCTAGAGACCTGCCTCCGTGGTTAGAATAACTCTTGCCGGGAAAAGGGTGACAGGTAAGAGTTAGCTTTTTTGAGGGGCAAGTAGTTCCGGGAACTCGAGCCAAATGCGCCTTATTCTCTCCAGTTTCCTTTGCACAGTTCGTCGCGTGACATTCATCAGTTCTGCGATATCTTCGTTGGTGTGCCCTTCCAATTTGAGCAGAACCAATTTCTTCAAGTCCGGTTCAGGGAGCTTGCTCATGAGGTACTCGGACATCTCGGCAACCTCTGCAGCAAATGCCGGAGTCGGCTCGTGCGACGGCAAGGATTGTAGCAATTCAAAGCCCGATCCGTCGCTGGACTGCAGCATCGATTCGTTGAGCGTCAAGTTCGCATTTCGACGTTGCTGATGTTCGTAGCGAAACTGATTGGCAATCTTTCGGCTGGTGATAACTACCAGCAACGCCCACAAATTCCCGCGGTCTCCAACATCTGGAAATCGTTTCGCCTCGATTCCTCGACAGAGGCTGCGAAACGCACTCACGGCCGCGTCCTCTTCATCGTAAATGCGTCGCGCAGACGGATTCATTCGACTGCGTGCAAAGACTACCAATCGCTCACAAAAATGGGCCCACAACCGACTCGCTGCATCATGATCAGCGGCGGCAAGCTGCTCAATCCAAACGGAAACGGGTTCCTGCTCAGTATGGCCGAGAATTTCGCGTTGAGATGTCACAAAGATTCCATAAACCGTGATTGAGGAATTGGCTCGCCTCTATTGCGGGGTACGGCGTGCTCCCCATTGTAAACGGAAAGAACAGCGATGACAGCAATTTCTCGGTTATCCTCCCTCTCGGCACTGACGGTCGCCGTTTTGCTTACGCTCTGGACTTCGACAAGCCTCATGGGGGCCGATGTATTCAAAATGTTCGACTGGAACGAGGATGGAGTCCTTAGCGGAAACGAGGCGAAGCCATTTTTGACTTTGGATTTCGAGCCCTCCGATGAACCCGATGGCGAAATTACAAGGAAAGAGTTCGATGCCGGGTTACTGCGTCATCGAAAAACGCGTTCTGAACAGATAAAGGCCATCTTCGACGCGAGAGATACCAATGAGGACGACAGGCTTTCAGGTACTGAAATCAACGGTTATCAGTTCGCGGATGAAGATGGTAACGGTCGGATTACCTTGGAAGAGTTGGATCGCGCAGTCCGTATCGATGCGGCTAAGCTAAAAGAGCTTGCTTACAACGGCATCGTCGAATTCGGGGTTAGCAGATTCAATTGGATCGATACCAACGAGGATGGCAAACTCACCGGTTCGGAAGCACGGGGCTTGAGCCAATGGGATACGGACCACGATCAGAAGATCTTGCTGGGCGAGTTCATGGCAAACGTCTTCTTGGATGCCGCTGTTGGCGAAGATTTGCCGCCTCCACCGATAGATGTCAAAAGCGGTGATCTTATGCTCTCTGTTGTGGAAGCGATCAATGGGCGAGATGGGAGGGCGCTTCAGGAGATGTTTCGGCCCGAGCTTAACCAAATCGTCGATAGCGTGATCATTCAATATCTCACGCAGCATGTCTTCGAAAGCCACGGCAAAATTAGCCCTCCGTCCAACGATCAAGTCGAAATCAAAGATGCCGGAAGGGAGGGGCAGTATTTGCACGTTGCACAGCTTCGTTGCGACAAAGGAAAAGTGTCGATTGTCTTAACGGTGTTCGATAACGCTTTACTCGGAATCGACTTAAAAAGTCCTCAAATCGAGAAGCTCCATGAAAAGATGTTTGCAGACCTGCTTGCTGATCGAAATGAACTCCTTTCCAGATTTGCAAAGTTCTATAGCAAGTCATGCGAAGTTATGATTCGGCATATTATTGCCAAAGAAGACACGGCAGCATTCGAAATGTTCCATCCTGACATTCAAAAGCAAGTGGGGGATAAGCCGTTTTTGGAAATCTTCCGAACGATTCGCAATCAGTGTGGAACCCAATCGGTTCAAGTGGAACTTGAGTCAGCAGGCGTGGATTTTGATGAGAATAATAAAGGGAAGTTCTTTACTATCTCGCACCGCCTTTCAGGTCCAAAAGGCAAAGTGCTCGTCACGCACAACATGCAGTTTGTCGGACTGAAGGCATTCTTTGTTGCGATGAGTATCGAGCCTGTAAAAGACGAAAGCGATGCACCGACAAACGATGGAGCCGATCTCCCGTCGGCTGTCGACACTATTGTGCCACCCAAACCGTAAAACTCCTTGGACGAGCAGAAGCAATTCCACTGTAGGGCAATCGAAAGACGATGGGGCAACGATTTGTTAGGCCTGAGTTACAACTCCTTCTCGTGTTGTACGGGTTCCATTTCGCCGTTTGGGTTCCCATCGCACATCGGATTGCCCCGCCAGAACTTTTCGCACAGGTCCTGCTGGCCTTGACTCCGATCGCAATTTGCTTGGCTTTATCACTCCTCTGGGTTTGTATTGGTGATGTAGCTCGCCTCGGAACTTGGGAGGACTCACCGTGGGACAGATGGATGAGGGTGTTGCTTGTTTATCACGGTTGCTTGATTGGTCTCACGCTTTTTTTCCTTGCGATCAAAGCCACAGGCTATTGCTAGATGTTTTTAAAACCGCTGTCACTAGAAATTTGCCGATGGTGATTAAGCAGAACGGGAATGGTATGGCTCATCAGGTTAGGTTGTTCATTTCATGAAGCTTTTTATACGATGCACGGTCACCATCGCTCTTTTTCTGAGTTCGTGGGCCCAAGCCCAGGAACAGAAGCCTACCGCCAATGCGCATCAAGCGTTTACGAAGGAGTTGGAGAATCAACTGACTCGCGGGCGTCGACTAGCGATTGTTATTGGGATCGATGCGTATCAAACCCGACCGTTGAAGTGCTGCGTGAAGGATGCCAAGCTTCTGGCGGCTACTCTGCGCGATCGTTGCGGTTACGATCCGGATGGCATATTGGAGATGACGGACCAGCAGGAGAATCCTGCCCTGCGGCCGACACTCGTGAATCTTCGTCGTGAAATCCGACAGTTTCTGTCGAACGCAACATCGAAAGATACCATCCTCATCAGCTTTTCCGGTCATGGCGGATTGTGGACGGAGGGAACGATTCTGAATCCAAAACGAATCGGATTTGTGTGTCCAATCGATTTCGATGGGGAGCGTGCGAAAGAAACATCCCTAACGATTGACGACTTACGAACGATGCTTCAAGAGTGTCTCGCTGCTCAAAAGTTGCTAGTTTTGGACTCTTGTCACTCCGGCGGTGGCGGAATCACTTCCGGCTTCACGATAACAGAAAACGTCGATCAGACTTTCCAGAAGGCTCAAGGTTTGATCACCTTTGCCGCTTGCCGTCGCGATGAGGTCTCGAGCGAAGATCGAGAGGTGGGGCACGGGGCATTCACCTTGAGCTTTGTCCGAGGTCTCGAGGGGCAAGCTGATTTTGATCAGAACCGAATCGTGGACAGCGACGAACTTTATCGACATGTCTTGGCCGAAGTCCCGGCTCATGTCAGCGCGTTGTTCCCAGGCCGAAATCAAACTCCTATCCGGGTGATCGGTCATGATGTCGTCGGAGTCTTTGCCCTAGCGCCTGTTCTGGCCAAACCGAAAATCACAGCGGCTCTCGCACGATTGCGACCGGGCGAAGTGGTAAAGAACTCGCTCGGCATGTCTTTAGTCCTGCTCCCACGTTCCAGCTATATCAAGGGTTCAGCAAAGTCGGAGTACAAACGACATCCAAATGAATCACTTCGTGCCGTCATCATTTCCAAGCGACTTCTCATGGGTACCCATGAAGTGACGCAATCCGAGTTTGAATTGGTGATGGGCTATAACCCCAGCTACCATGCCCCCGACGGGGAAGGTGCCACGGAGGTCGGGGATCTTAGGACCGGGCGATTCCCTGTCGAACAAGTCTCTTGGTTGAACGCCTTTGAGTTTTGCAAAAAGCTGACCGAACGACCCGAAGAAGTTTCAGCGGGGCGAGTCTATCGTCTTCCAACCGAATCCGAATGGGAATTCGCCTGTCGTGCCGGAAGCGTTTCTGCGTTCTCCACCGGTCAAGTTATCGACGGCGAGCAGGCGAACATTCGATGCGACCAACCCTATTGGTATGCCCGCCGGGGCGAATGGATGGGAAGAACGCAAATGGTGGGACGACACGCACCCAACTTGTTTGGACTTTATGACATGCATGGTAATGTCACCGAGTGGTGTTATGACAATTACCGAGAAGAGCCGATGGGCCTGAATCTCTCTTCGATATATGACACGGATGACGATCCTGGAGCTCTCTTAGAAAAAATGCACCAGCTGCTCACAACGCCAATTTCCACTTCGTTCACGGTAGAGAATAAGCAACGCATGTGGAGCGATGCGACAGATCCCACGGGGCCAGTTAGTGGAAATAGCAAGGTCATCCGTGGAGGATCCTATCTTTCTGATGTCGGTCAATGCCGATCCGCGTCGCGCCGAGCTCAGTCGCCTGGATATACGCATAAGGCGTTAGGTTTTCGCGTCGTTTGCGAACAATCCAATATCAGTCGATAGCAGCGCATTAGATCGACATGCCCAGATGGTAGTTATGGCTCAACGTACACGTTTTATTTTATCCCTCGAAAGGAAAATATCGAATGCACTCACTAAAAATAACCTCTTTCATTGCGACATACATGCTGTTTTTCTCAGCTGCCGTGGTTTCCGCAGATGACAAAGAGGACAAAGCGGACAAGAAGCCTCGCGTGTACAAGCACGACTTTGAAGGTCAAGATTTAACCGGCCGGGACTTCAGCAAGAAAAACCTGAATGACGCCAATTTCACTGATGCCATTTTGACCAATGCCAGGTTTGATAATTCCAGCCTGCATGACTGCAATTTCCAAGGTTCTGTGCTGCAGGGTACAAGTTTTGCCTACGCTGATCTAACCGGCTCTGACTTCCGAAGTTGCGATTTCAGAGCATCTGTGTACATGGCAATCCTTAATAAAGTAGATCTCTCGGGGGTCGATTTGAACAACATCAATACAGTGGAAATGAAAATGAGAGAAGCGAAGCTGCGGGGTACGAAGGGCTTCAATCAGATTTACGGAACCGATTATTACATGGCGGATCTGCGAGGTGCGGACCTGTCGACTGCTACACTTTTCGATCGCACAAACTTTCGCAAGGCTCAATACGATCAGTTCACACGTTGGCCAAAGGGCTTTGACATCGAAGGTAAAGGACTCGTCTTGGTTGAAACCAAACCAGAAGAGGAAGCTCAACCCAAAAAGACGCCTTCAACGAACAAGTCTGGTGACGAGGCTGCCTTTCAAAAACTGGACAAGAACGAAGATGGCGTTTTGTCTGGCTCGGAGATGAAAGGTTTGAAGGAGAAAGACGCCGATGGAGACGGGGAAGTCACGTTGGCCGAATTCCTTGGTAAATCTAAATAAATCGAATACTTTTCGACCAAACGCCGTCCACCGCATGCGAAGTCCTGCAATTCTGCTTTCTTCGCTGAATACGATCGCTTTCCTCGCTCAAAGCGATCGTATCTCGACGGCTGTCAAGCCATTTGCACCGCTGCTGGGGTGGACCTTTACGACGCTGACCTTGCCAATGCCTCCCCGATCCACCTTCTTCGATCCTGCTTCAAGACTCGTGCTTCCTCATGACTCCCTCCTTTCGCTCCCTCGCATCTTCGACGAATCGTTCCGCTCGGTCTAGGAGAGCTCACTACAAGCGATCCAAGTTGAGAAGTCTCTTCGTTGAGACATTGGAAGATCGCCGATTGCTCAATGCCGATTGGCGCAATCCCGTTGATTCCATCGATGTGGATGGAGATGGAGCGATCTCGCCTCTCGACGCATTAACCGTCATCAATTACATCAATGCACAGGGGACCGGAACTCTTCCAGCAAATCGCAGTACCGGTTTGCCCTACTTGGACGTGGATGGTGACCACGGGGTGTCGGCATTGGACGTCCTGAATGTCGTGAACCATATCAACACCCACGGCGTTGGCATACGCAGTCTTACTGAGAATGAAAGCCGATTCGTTCAAGAAACCAGCGTGACAATTACTTTGGGGCAATCGAGTGGAACGAGGGAGTTTCGTGTTCGTATCGATAGCCAATTCGACACGTCGGATCGGTCATCCGCTCTCGAGGATCTGCTGGCTGTCTATCTGGTGGATCCTGCTGATCCCACCCAAACGCTCCTGGATCGAGGAATCGATGGAACCGCCTTGTTTACGCTCGCGGGAACGAAGGCTGAGTTTATTCCAGGCCGAGTCCGATGGGACGGTTCCGTACTGACGATCAATGTGAGCGAACTCGCTTCCAGAGACACAGGGGTGCTCAAGTTTCAGTTGCTCAAGGCGGATGCGGACAGCGGGTCGCGTGTCGCAATTCAACCTCTCAGTAACGAGGTAGACGTAGAAGGAACTCTCGCTCCGAAATGGTCGATGACCAGCGCCCCCAATGCAGCAGGTGGATCGCTTAACTTGGCGAGTCTGTCACCAGTGGATACCATTCATGTACAGGTAGAAAACGTCCGACTCGATTCTTTGACGGGACGATTTTCTGCTGAACTAAAACTTCGAAACGATGGCGACTCGATCGGAAGAGAGGTTGCCATTTCCTTTCCCGGTCTTCCTCTTTCGGTTTCACTTCGCGGCCGGTCTGGGACAACGCCAGAGGGCTACCCTTACCTCAATGTAAAACCTGCTATCCAACGCGGGGGATTGGCTCGGAGTTCTTGGTCCGAGACTGTCGCTATCGAATTCGATAATCCGAGTTTGGTTCCCTTCTCGATTCGTCCCAAGCTTTTTGCTTCGGCCAACCGCGCTCCGACGCTTGCGACGATTCCTGCGCTGACGGTCATGCCCGGCGGGGTTCTCCAGGTGAGACTCTCTGCTTCCGATCCCGACGGCGATTTCGTTTCCTACTCGATGAAGACGAGCGACGGTAGTGTTTCCATGGCAACGGGTGAAATCAATTCATCCGGAGTTTTGACTTTTAAGCCCAGTCCATCGCAAGTCGGAACCTATCAGTTTGAGGTGTCTGCCAGCGACGGTGTGCTCGAAACAACCCGTTCGGTAGTGCTGAACGTCGTGCCCGATCCAATAACAACGACTCGAGTCTCTGGAAAGATCTTGCAAGTGAACGGGCAGCCGATTGCAGGAATGCCGATCCAGATTGGGTCTGTCCAAGGCCTCACATCCGCAGATGGTTCGTTCACGCTCGATCTCGGTTCCAGTACCGTCGTCAGCGATGCAATCAAGGTCCGTGGCGAGCTTTATAGCGGCACAAAGGTGTATCCGTTCATTGCGGAGAAGCTTGCGTTTATTCTTGAGCATGAAGTCTATGCGAATGTGAATAACCTGATCGAACGACCGATCTATCTGCCCGAGATCGACGTTGCCAGCGGAAAAACCATCGATCCCTTACGCAATACCGTCGTCACATCGAGTGCCCTTCCCGGGGCTAGTGTCGAGGTCGCGGCCAGCACCTTGATGAACCAGCAGGGGACCCCGTTCACCGGCATTCTTAGCATGACAGAGGTACCTGTTACTCTGACCCCTGCTGCGCTACCCGAAGGCTTGCTCGCCGATCTAGTCGTGACCATTCAACCGGGAGAAATGGTCTTCACCACACCGACTCCTTTGTCGCTTCCCAATCGAGGAGGCTACGCACCCGGTAGCCTCATGGATTTGTGGTCCATCAATCCGATCACGGGCGAGTTCGACAACGTGGGTACGGGACAAGTCAGTTCCAACGGTAGCGTCATCGAAACGATCAGCGGTGGCATTCGAAATTCTAGCTGGCACTTTTTTGGCCCACCGGCCTCGTCGGGACCTCGAATTAAGAAGAAAGAGCCCGAGGTCTGTCCGGTCCAAGCTGAGGCGACATCCAGTTGCGAGATGTACTCCGGAGCACTTCTCGAAACTCATGAATTGGTCACGTACCGGTCGCAAGGAGTTTCGCGAGGGATTGTGTTGTCGTACGATTCGTTGCGTGCTGACCCTAGACCGATCGTTCGCTTTACCTTCGATGAGTTGGATCCCAATCAGTTTTCGGTCCCGAGTGCGGTACGATTGATCGCAGAACTCGATGTGAGCCGAAATGGAATCACAACGGAAGTTCCTGGTTTCGCTGGCGGCCACGGGCTGAGTGGCAACAAAAACATTTGGCGTCTGGAACCAGAAGCAGGCTCGGTCGGTGCCGCTCTGCAAGTAGATTTGCGTGACCAACCGACAGGAGTCTACGACTATACCCTTCGGTCCGGCATGTTGGGCTATGCTGGCGAACGTGGATTCATTGGCACGCTCAACGAATCAAAGGGGCAGTTCACATCGGTCAATAGCCGCAGCAGCTATCTGGGATCGGGCTGGGGAATCGACGGGCTCCTGGAGCTCGTCGAGAACAGTGATGGATCTGTTTTGATTATCAACGGTGATGGCAGCGAAACACTCTATCCTAAGCAAGCCGATGGACAATACGATCGCCCATCGGGAGAGTTCGCTACGTTGAGCAAGTTGCCAAACGGAACATTCCAACGTGTTTGGCCAGATCAGACGGTAGAGCGATATGGTTCCAATAAAAAGCTGATCTCTTTGACGGATCGCAATGGAAATGAGACCCGATACGCGTACGACAGTGCCGGGCGGCTTACAAAGCTTACTGACCCCGTCGGCTTAGAGACAACGCTATCCTACTCACCGGGCCTGGTGGAGATCAACGATCCAGCGTCCCGCAAGACTCGACTTAACCTGGATGGAAATGGGAATCTCATCCGAGTCACCGATCCTGACGGTTCGACGCGCCAATGGCGCTACGATAGCGAGCATCGCATGACAGGTGAAACCGACCCATTAGGCAACGTCGAAAGTTCCAACTATGGATTTCACGGACGCGTAACCGACGTCGTTCGCAAGGATGGATCCGTGCGACAGTATTTTCCGATCGAGGTCCAAGGTTTATTTCGACCCGAACAAACGGCAGCGGATCCGATTCTCACTCCATTGGCCAATCCCATCGCCGGGAGAATCTCTCTACAGCAATCCTCTTTCGTCGATGTCAACGGGAATCTGACGCAAAGCCTGCTCGATGATCGCGGCCAGAGTGTATCCGAACGCGATAGTCTTGGATTGCTTCCTAACGTTTCCCGCGACCAACGCAACTTGCCAGTCACCGCCACCAACGCGAGAGGATACGTCACTTTGAATACGTTTGATGAACAAGGCAATCTACTGACGTCTCAAGACAATCTTTCGGTCCGGCTAGGTGAAAACCCCTCGATGATTGGACTTATGGCAGGTGACTTCAGGAGAAACGGTGAGAAGGATTTGTATCGTTTTATTGGCAAGGTTGGAGAACGCTACTGGATCGACAAAATTCGCGAAAAGTACAGCAGTTCGCTGGCCATTACGGTCTATACCCCTTCGGGTACGAAACTCCGAGAAGATATGGATCGACTTCCGGAGAACGGAACGTACACGGTCCAGGTCACGGGCCCGCAAGGCGCGTACTTTGGGGCCATTCGGTCGATGAGTTCGGCGGAGCAGATCGAATGGGGAAAGCAAACACACCTTTCGATCGCAGCGGGCGAAGACGTCGTCTACCGTTTTAACGCCGAGCGAGATCAGAGGCTGGTGTTTCAACACTCATCGCCCGCTGAGTCGGATCGTTGGATCGTGATTGGTCCGAATGGGACCGAGGTATGGCCTATTCGCTTTCCAAACGGTCCAGTCGATGAATTCCAAATCCTAATGCAGGATAGCGGAGAGTATTATTTGATTTATGAGGTTCGGGCAAGCGATTCGATAAATCCGCAGACGATACAATTTACGGCGAATCTGATCGATTCCGTCCCCCAAACCAAAATGGGCTATGGAACGACTTACTCAGGCTCGTTGCAACCCAACGAGGAACGCGAATACAAGTTTAGCGGTTCGCAAGGGGCACTTGTTTATTTCGACCTCCAACGTGCATATAGCGGTGCAATACTGGAATTGCGGGATCCACAGGATCGAATTCTTGAACAGAGCGAGATAGATTCATTTCGCAACAGAGTCTTTCAGTTACCGAGCTCTGGAACGTTCAAACTGCTACTGAAAGGTCCGCTCAATCAAGTTACCGGCTACGGCTTTACCATCGTCGATCTCGAATCGGCCACGCCGGCCCAATTCGACTCCACGATCAAAGGTACCTTAGCAAACGACCGATCGGCAATCTATCGACTGAACGGCGTCGCCGGTCAGCGATTTGTTTTAAGCATGGAAAATGCATCCCCACGAATCATTTCCTCCGATTCTTCCTACCAAGAAAACTACCTGGATGGAATCCTTACCCTTCCCCACACAGGTGAGTACTTTTTAATCTTTGACAAAACGAGTAGTCCGACGACTTTTACGTTTAGCAGCCTTGGTTTGAATCGCATTCCCATGGTCGATATGACCCAAGACATCAAGGGAACATTCACGACTCGGGGCGAGCTGCAGTACTTTCGATTCCAAGCTACCCCGAACTCGAACGTCTTCGTAAAGAATCTTGGCATCTCCTTCATCACCGGTGCGAAGATTGTGGGAGAAGGAGTGACCTTATTTGATGGTCTCTACAATCAGTACGCCAATCTTACAAGTTACCGGGGGGAGAGTGACTCCAATGAATTTGTCCTCATCGCCAAATATCCGCTGGATGCAGACGATAGGTCTCCCCACAATTTTGGATTTCGATTGTTACCACCATCGGAGAGCGAAAATCCTATCCTCTTCGGACAGACGGTCTCTGGTCGTTTGGAGATCAATGAAATCGAGAGTTTCACCTTTCAGGGAAGGAGGGGAACTACGCTCCATCTCGATCGACGCTCGATGGCAGGCCCCATCTCCACCGGACTTAGGTGGGAATGGATTGGGCCTGACGGAAATCAACTTTCCCTGCAGAGTAATGCGGAAATGGATTTCGGACCGTTTACCCTGCCTGCGACAGGATCGTATCGATTGCGGTTGTCTTACCCGTACGGTACCCAGCCTTTGAATTATGAGTTTCGATTAACGGATATAGCCTCTGTTCCCCGCGCGTCGATTCAAAGTCCTTTTTCGGGTCAGCTCGATAGCGGTTCGGAGGCTCACTGGTTGCAATTCGACGCGGGTGCAGGTCAACGTGTGCGATTGGAACAATCCACTGCGTCAACAAGGCTGCAAGTGTATTCCCCCAGCGGTAGGCTGATTTCGGATACGGGAACGAACCTAGTTCAACATATTGGGATTTCGGAAACAGGTCTGCATCGTATCCTCGTGATGGGACGTGACCAGAATTCGGTCGCACCGGTTTCTTATGAGTGGCTCATTTCGCTAGCCAACGACACGCTCGTTTCCATGTTGGGATTTGACACCTTGATAGCAGGGACTGCGAGAGATGGTGACATCGTGGCAACCTTCTCGGGGAATGCAGGTCAACAAATTCTCTTTCGGCAAACCGGGTTTTATGACCCGTATCGGAGTGACAGTGTGCAAATTGCTGGCCCCTCCGGCAGCATCTTCGCCACCGCCCCCACGGACGGCGATCTCAATTTGGTATTACCCGATTCAGGAGTTTACTCCGTTCGTGTCGTAGGTCGAAATGCGCCGTTTTTGGGAACGGTCCCCTACGCATTTATCCTCGCGAAATACTCTTCCATCACGCGAATGAATCCGGGAACCATCTACTCCCTTCCTGCTCCGAGCCCGCGCGGCATTTTCGAGACCTTCGCCTTCGAAGCCACAGCGGGTCAGGAGCTGACGATCGACATGATCTGGCCGAATTCGTTCCATGGCGGGATGCCTTATTCACCAGTGTCGCTTTATATCGAATCACCCGATGGTAGCATGCTCGCATCAACCACATCTCTCGAATCGAGTCCCTTTTCTGTTGCCAAAAGCGGTACTCATTTAGTTCGAGTTTACGTGCATAATGGCCAACCCTTAGCCCTACGGCTACTCCGTATCGATACAGCCCCCAAGGTATCGCGCGACACGTTACTCTCCGGGACCAATTCATTGAAATTTGAGGATGTGATTCGTCGTTTCGATGTGGCTGCAGGGGAGAGTATTCGTTTCCAAACCGAAAGCACCCAGTGGATGGTTGGTCGGCACTCCGAGACCAAGGGGTACTGGGAAAATAATGAGATTGTTTGGACCTACGTTGAAACAGGCCCCAATACTTTTCAATGGGAGGGTACGGCGGAATTCTCTCAAGCGGGGACCTATACGTTGCGACGCAGCGGTTCCTCGCAAGCACCGCTCGAATACGGGATCGTCCTGTCATCTCAACCGATCAAGCCTGTTTCGCCTTTGTCGGGTGGAGCATTGAGCATGACGAAGCAAACGTACGATCCGACATTTAGTCAACTGACCAGCCATACCGATCAGCAAGGGCGGCGCACGGAGTTCGACATTGACCCCATGAATGGCAATACACGATCGGTCACCAGGATCGTCGGCCAGCCGGGAGGTGACGACGATTTGTTGACAAGCTTTACGTATTTGGCGTCGGGGCAAATCGAAACAGAGACCGATCCTTTGGGACGAGTCTTGGACTTGGATTACGACGCGCAGGGAAGACTCCGATCGCGAAAAGAGGCAAAAGGAACGCTGCTAGAAACACGAAGCCTTTATGAATACGACGCCGCCGGCAATATTTCGGCAGTGGTGGACGAAAATGGCCATCGTACCACTTACCAGTACGACTCGATGAACCGAATCGTGCGGCTTACGCAACCAGACCCGGACGGTAGTGGACCACTTGCGTCTCCCATCACGACGTTCACTTACGACGCAGCAGGCAATTTGCGAACAGTTACCGACCCGCTGGGACGAACCACCTCGTCGACTTACGATTCGTTGAATCGCTTATCGTCGGAAACAGATTCGGGGCAGAACACCACGAAATACGCGTACGATCAAGCGGGGAATATTACCAGCGTCACGGACCCGCTCGGGAACGTAACGCGAATGCAGTACGACGATCGCAATCGTGTTACCACAACTATTGATGCCGCTGGCTTCGCGACTCGTTTCAAATACGATGCGGACAACAATCTGACTTCGGTGACAGATGCGAGTGGCAATATCACGCAATTTCTATATGACGCACGCGATCGGCTTATCTCGGAAACGGATCCGATGGGGAATGTAAAGTCGTATTCGTACAACGGGGCGAACGAATTAGTCGCACAGGTCGACCGCGTGGGACGTACGACCCGTTTTGAGTACGACGATCTCGGCCGATTGGTCCAGGAACATTGGTTCGATGCGCAGAATGTGAAGACGAACTCCGTCCTCTATTCCTATGACGCAGCGGGTCGGTTTACCCGTGTTCAAGATGGCAGCAGCAATTATCAAGTCACCTACGATGCGCTCGACCGACCAGTACGCGAGCAGACGGGTGGGGGAAACGGAGCACCATCGGCCATTCTCGATCGAACCTACGACTCGGTAGGTAATGTTCTATCCACGATGGATACCATCGATGGTGTTATCGGGGGTATCAACGAATACTCGTACGATGCCCTCAATCGTTTGACCACGCTGACGCAGGCTCGCGCCGTGGGTTCGATGGTGACTATTTCAGAAAAGCGCGTCGACATAAAGTACAACGGACAGGGACAATTCGCGTCGCTCTCGCGTTTCGGCGACATGGCCGGTGTACAGCCGGTAGCAACAACGAGTTTTATCTACGACACGTTGAATCGCTTGACGGACATTTCGCATCGCAATCCCGTCAATGCGTTACTCAATTCCTTTGCATTTTCTTACGACTCCGCAAATCGGATCACACGGGTTGTCGATATCGATGGCGCAATCAATTACGCTTACGATAAACGCGATCAATTGACTTCGGCGAATCACGTGGACCCGGCCAATCCGGATGAGTTTTATGCGTACGACGCGACGGGCAATCGAACATCATCGCACCAACATGGTACCCGTTATGTTGTAGGGGATGGAGTTGCGGGAAAAAGTGGAAACAATCGTCTCACCAGCGATGGTACGAATCAATACGCGTATGATCTCGAAGGAAACTTGATATCTCGTACGCGAATCGACAACGGAGCGGTCCGCGAGTTTACCTGGGACCATCGCAATCGCTTGGCGAGCGTAATAGACCGGTCAAGTTCTACGGGGGCGCCCGCGCAGGTTGTCGAGTACACCTATGACGCCATGAATCGACGATTAACGAGGAAGGTCGACACGACACCTGCCGATGCAGTGGATGGAGCGATCACGGCCTTCGTCTACGATGGAGACAATGTTCTCGCCGACTTGCTCGACTCGGATGGCAGCGGTCCAGCACCGTTGGCCATGGCGATGCGTTATCTGCATGGTCCTTCGGTCGATCAAGTCCTGGCGCAAGAGTCCGCAAGTGGCGGCGTTCAGTGGATGCTGACCGATCATTTGGGTACCGTTCGCGACTTGGTGAACAATCGCGGTGAAGTGGTCAATCAGTTCAAGTACGACAGTTACGGCAATGTTCTATCCGAATCGAATCCAACGGTTGAAACGCGATACAAATACACCGGCCGGGAGTTTGATGCCGAAACGGCCATGCAATACAACCGCGCGCGGTACTACGACGCTGCGATCGGGCGTTTTCTAAGCGAAGATCCGATTGGATTCGAAGGGGGGGACGCGAATATCTACCGTTATGTGGAAAGCAATCCAGTTAGCAATCGAGATCCGAGCGGGATGAGTGCCTTCGATGAAACGTCTTCTGGATCAGCCGCCAATCAAAGGGCGATGAATGGTGTTGTCCGGGATATTCGCTCCAAAACCCCCAGTGTTCCTAGGTTGCGAGAAACACTCGATACCGCGGGGTACCTTGGCCAGGAAGGTGTTGCTGGACTGAGCAATGCACTTGCTGGGATTCATGGCTTCATGTTTTCACCCGTAGAGTTTGCAACTCGGCAGGCGGAGTTAAATGAGATTAGACGGATGATTCGTCAGCTTACCGCACAAATTGAGCGATATAAGGCTCGATACGCAAAGTCCTGCCGTCCTGCTGGTCGGCAGACCATTGAGAACTTCGATGAATTACTTTCCATGCGAACAATGCTGATGGCAAAAGAAGCGCAACTCATGGGTGTACAGTACTAGAGAACATTCGTCATGAAACACCGCCTGCGAACGATAGAGCAATTAGAATCCCGCGACTTGTTGGCGAGCGATTGGCAGAACACCGGGCTTCTGTGTGATGTCGACCAATCGTCGCTTGTTACGCCACAAGATGTTTTGATGCTCATCAACAGCATCAATAGCGAGGGCTCGCGAGAGTTGTCACCTCGCTCCCAGCATTCCACAACTCCACTTTATGATGTCGATGGCGATCGGTGGGTGACGCCCCTCGACCCCTTGATGGTCATCAACTCCATCAATCGATACCAAGGCATACAGGCAACCGTCGTTGGAGGAGTCGCACCCGCATCCGACCCCAATAACAATGGTGTGGTTTTATCTCCAAGTATCACCATCCAAGGGCAAACGCTTGCGAATTCCGTGGTCACGGTGTCGGTGCTTGGAGACGATAGCGTTTCGCAATCGATGACTTCGGATGGTGAAGGGCGATTCTCCGCTGCATTATCGCTTTCGAGAGGGCTCCAGACCGTGCGTCTATCGGCTCGCGATGAATTGGGACGGCAATCGACGCAGACATTGGAAGTCCGACGCGGAAACACCATTCAGGATTGGAACGCTTCGGTGCTCAATATCGTTCGACAATGGACGACGACTTCAAACGATCCCTACCCAGGGCGCATCGTCACGGCACAACCACCTATGGTCGCCCGCAATCTGGCGATGATTCACAGTGCGATGTTCGACGCAGCGAACGCCGTCACGGGGCAATACGAAGGCTATCGCGTCGATTTGTCAGAACAAACCGATGCGTCTGAGAGTGCGGCGGCTGCAGCGGCCGCTTTCGAAGTTGCCAAATCGCTCTATTCGGCGGTAGACGAAATTGCTGTTTGGCAAGCGTCGCTCCAAGAGACGCTTGTACAGATACCTGATGGCCCTGCAAAAACCTTGGGAGTTGCATTAGGGCAGCGGGTTGGACAAGCTATTCTCGCGGATCGAGTCAATGATGGAATGAAGTCGAGTTCGATCTACGAACCGTCGTCCGCAGTGGGAGCATGGCGACGCACATTTCCCGACTATTTGCCCCCCCTCCTTCCTCAATGGCCCAATGTTAAGCCGTTTGCGTTGGAGCGTGGCGATTCGCTTCGTCCTGAACCGCCTCCTTCGATCACCAGCGTTGAGTATCAGACCGCTGTGGATGAAGTGATGCGGATGGGGGGATTTCATAGTAGCGAGCGAACCACCGAACAGACCGAGATCGCATTGTTTTGGGCGGATGGAGGTGGGACCGCGACCCCGCCAGGGCATTGGAATAGCATTGCTACGGATGTCACGATCGAACAATCGACCGATTTAATAGAAACGGCTCGGACGTTTGCGTTGTTGAATATCGCGATGGCAGACGCGGGGATCGCGTCGTGGGATGCCAAGTACTATTATGGTGTGTGGCGACCCATCGATGCCATTCGGCAAGCCGATCAAGACGGAAGCACGGATACTCAGAGGGATCCTACTTGGATTCCATTGCTCAAGACACCACCATTTCCATCGTACACTTCTGGGCACAGCACCTTTAGCGGTGCCGCCAGCGCGGTGTTAACACACTTGTTCGGCAATCATGTTTCTTTCTATAGCCAAAGCGATGGCCATGGGGCAGCCGAGCAACGGCCATTGGATCCGAGGCAGATTGTGACACGTCACTTCACCAGTTTTAGCGAAGCGGCGGAGGAGGCCGCACAGAGCCGAATTTTTGGCGGAATCCACTTTCAATTCGACGATCTGGCAGGTCGTAACTTAGGCGAACAAATCGGTGCGTTCGTTACCGAGCGTTTGCTTCTCGAGAAAAATTAGCGGTGGGTTTGCCCGATGGTGTCACCATCCAGAGCGTGAACCTCGTGAAGCTCACTGAAAAGCAGCCCGCCATCTAGCGACGAGGGCGTTCCCCACGTCATGCCCCATTCTCTCGCCAAGGCGCCAAGCCCGCCAAGATTGAAAACCGATTGGCACCGTTAATCTAGTAATCGATTCACTGTTTTTGCTCCGTTGCGAGCTTTGCGCCTTGGCGAGAGACCCTGCGAGAAGTATGGCAGTTAGCCCAGAAATGAAAAAACCTCTGCAAAAGCAGAGGTTCGAATGTGGTCAGGGCCGGGATCGAACCGGCGACACATGGATTTTCAGTCCATGGTCCAAATATCTGGCATGTCAAAAATCGCGAGCTAGATTGATTTTCCTAGCCTTTTTCACGCGGAGGTCACGATGCTACTCACCACGATCGTTGACCAAATCACAACGGAATGCGATTTGGATGTCACAACCATTGGACTGTACAGACGCTCAGTAAAGCGATTCTCCGAATTCCTCGGACGAGCGACTGAAGATGAGGATTTGAATACAGCAAATCTCAACAAATTCATTCAGCACATGCAGGGTCAAGTCTCGAATACGACCGCTGGTAATTACAGAAGAGGACTGTGTCGTGTTTGGAATTATTTGACCGAAACTCAAGGGAAATCTTCATACGAAATCAGAAGATTGAGGCGTCCAAAACCGGTCGAAAAGCCAGTGACAGCCTGGACGCCTGAAGAGATCGTTGCCGTCATGCGAGCCTCGAAGGAACTTAGTGGAAGCCTTCACTTCGGTGTTGCTGCAGGGCCTTTTTTCTATGCGCTCATATGGGTCGCGTACGACACGGGATTACGGCCGAGCGATCTGTTTCGATTGACCTGGAGCCAATTTGATTCGTATCAGAAATCCATCTTGTTGGTTCAGAACAAAACGCAAAAACCACACATCACCTTCCTACGCGAAGAATCTATTCAAGCACTCGCGGCGATCAAAGATCCGTCGCGAGATCGCATCTTTCCGCTGACATGGGGCTGCGCAAGAAGGTGGATGGAGAAGATTTTCAAAGACGCCCAACGATACGGTTTCAAGCGAGTTCGCGGCAAGAATCTTGGTACACTGAGAAAGTCGAACGCGACGCAAATCTACATTTCCCATGGAGAGTCGGCGGCGGCCGAGTCGTTGGGCCATACGAGCGGAACTCGCATCGTTAGAAAGCACTACATCGACCATCGAGCTCTTCGGCAATACTCCGTACCGAGCCACCCACATGACATCCGATGAAGACATCGAACGAGCAGTTCAGGAGGAACGTGAACGTTGTCTAAAGCTTCTGGAGTTTTACGACAGCGTGTTCTCGACGCCAGAGCAGCAGCCGACTTGGAATAGGGTTAAGAACCAGATTTCCTTGGGGATAGATCCTGCAAAAGCCGATTTCTTCACCCAAATGTTTGGCGAAGACGATGAAGACTGGGACGACGAGGACGATGGCGACGAAGAGCTCTTTGACGACGAGGGATGGGACGAGGATGGCGATACATCACTCCGAGTCGATGAACCCCATTAGTTCGTAGCCCCCATATTCCGCATCGAACTCTTCCTTGCTCCAGACCGGATTGCCGATCCGAGCGGCCACCGCGTTGTGCGCCCGGTGGCTCCACCAGTAAAACGCGAGCCGGTCGTCGAACGGTGGCGGACTCCCTTTCTTCCATTCTCGCCAGTGCTTCCAGCAATCACCGCAGGGAACGGACCTAAACTCCCATTCTTGAAACCATGCTGAGATGAGCCCCCAGTCGGTGAGCTCGCTCGCAATGCGATGTAGCGATTCCCAACCGGGTGCGAGTTCGAACGAATTGATTCTGGGGATGGTTGATTCGCTTCCCACCCAACCGGATGGGGCAGGTCGTGAGATGTTTAGCTGATCGTGATTGTCCATGGCTCTGTCCACCAGTTCATCACGACTGGAACTCCTGACTCGAATTCATCTTCGGCCGTGTCGACCGTCTGCACCTCGTCATACTCATCGAAGTCAACGTTCCCCGTCACAGGCTTGGTTTCGTCGATCGGAACAGGAAACACTGGATAGGGATCGACCCCGAGCGGGCACTTCGGAGTGGGGTATCTCCACGTGCACGGGAGAAGAGAACTTGTGATGCAAGCAAAGCTGCCATCGTATTTTGGAGAGGAACCGAATCCGCTTGAGAAGACATGGGTGCCAGCGACGGAACAAACCCCAGTGGGTAGAGTCATCGTTCGATCCGCGAACTCCATATTGCAATTGAGCGGACTGATGGTCGCGTCCGTCAATCCCGTCGATGTGCTGCAGTCGAGACAATTGGAAACGTTGATTCCATCAAGCCAGTCTGGCTCGGTGGGCCTCGTGCTGGATCCGCATGTCCAGAAGTCGCTTGCTGCAAGCCCGGTCTTCGGACCACAAGTGCCTAGATCCGATCGATAGCCGGTGAACGTTGCGGATCCCGAGGAGATAAACCGTTCTCGGAAGAACGAGAAATTGCTAAGCCTCCGCCAGTCCTTGTACCACACGCGAGCAGTCAGCTGGATTTGGGAATCAACCCAACATGCTTTGACGCCCACGGCGAACAAGTATCTCTTTGCGATGAGATGCCGTTTCGTCACTAGGTCGTAGTAGCTGGTTCGCGTGGAATCCTGCCATTCGAATCCGTCCGTCGTGCAAAGGTGATTGACGGTTGCTCTCCATAGCTTGTCATTCACAACCGTACTTTCGAAGGACCATCGGTACCGATACTCCTGACCGGCTGAGCTGACCGGCGTCGAAGGTACCGCGACGGCAGCCCAACAACAGTTTGCGGCGATGTCGCTGCCTATGTTCCGCGATCCGCTGTTGTGGAAGTCCGAACTCGGCGTGGATGGCCAAGGGCAACTCGCATTGTTCGCAGAACTTGGGGGAACAATTTCGAACCCCGGAGTGATTCCAAACGAAGCGACTTGGTTTTTCGCGACGCGTATCGGCGTGGCAGAGAAAGAAACGGGATGGAGTCCATCCAAACTGGAGAAGCTCATTTGCGAGATATCCGGATTGACGGAGCTATCACAACAGGAGCAACACTTCTTAAAGAGCTTCATGGTTTTATGGACAGACTTCGAAGGCGCACCATCGACTGTCGATCGAAATGAGGATTAAGAGTTTGCTTGCTGCGATTGCAGAGCCACGGTTCCATGCAATCACCTCTGTGTGATTTGCCCAGCCCGCTGCTGTTGGCTCCTGCAGGAAAACGGCACCACTCGTGTTTGCTCCCAGCCCTCCCGATTTCGTGAAGCCCCACTTGATACCCAGGGGGCGTGGTCTCCTTTGCACCGAAAGTTCTTGCCCGCCAGCTGCTCCGATCATCGCGAGAAGTAGGTCTGCATCCGATGGGCTAAATCCGACGATATCAGGCCGAGCGTTCATGGTTCCCTACCGTAAGAAGGAGAATGCGATTTCAGGGAATTCCTTGAACTCCAACGTATCGGGTGTGGCGTTGTCGGACTTCTTTGTTCCGTCCGAATTCAGGCAAACGATCTTGTCTGTTGCGATCCGCTCTCCGGTCGACGTGAGGTAGCTATAACCCATATCGAGAGGGGTGTTGAGCCACTTGTTCTTTTTGTAAGCGACCGAGTAATTGATTCGCACGCAGTCGTACCCAAAGTAAAACCCTCGTTCAAACCCCGTCACCGTGAGCTTCAGAGTCTGGGCACCGAAGCCCTTGAAGGTCGCGGAGTTGATGGTGTCGTTGCGATCGCCGATCTGTACGTCCGTCACCGTCGGGGCTTCGTATTGAAAGAAGTCGTAGACGATCACAGGTCTTCGAACGATCAACGGCTCTGGAAATTTGTCCTTTGCCGAATTGAGATAGGGTTTTGGTGGCGTGGAGAAGTCTTTGTAAATCACCTCGGGATAGGTCTCGACCTTACCCGAGTATCGTGGGACCCAGGTCGTGGGATCCGGATTGGATGAAGTAGTTTGATTCTCCGACTCCGTCGACCACTCGCTGTCAACGAACCATGTGAATGGGCTACCTTCGTCCTGTTTGGGATCGAGGCCTACGCATACGCATTGTCCGCCAGTCCCGCTGATCGACGAGACCATAACCTGCGGCAACCCAGGTGTTGATAGAACAGCCAGTACTGACTCATTCTTCACATCGGACAGAACGATGTAGCGATGACGTTCGGTGTACACCATATTCGATCCAGACTTCCGTATGGATCCACCTTTGCCCTTTTGAACTCCTTTAAGTAACGTCGCCATTATCTTGCCCTTCCAACTGTTACGCCTGATTGCACGACACTCAGTAAGCATTGCGTAGCACATCGACGGAAGCCTCTGTTGCACGCTTTATCGCGATCTGTTCCGACTTCGTGCTGTTCTCGCGATCGAGGAGTATTTTGTAAGCCTCGACCGATCCTGCTTGAGCACTGACAGCCCCCTTGTAGTCGGGCATATCCTTCTTCCCCGCTTCGAGAGCGGCTTTCCGGAAGGTGTCCGAGCTGATCAACCCCTGCTGCCGCATGCCCATCAGTTCACGCATCGTCTCTCGCAATTGAGAGGCGGGGTTATACTGCTTGTTGAGGTCCGAAGCTTTCGACTCTAATCGTTGACGCTCCTCGTTTTGCTTCTTGAGGGCATTTGCTTGATCGGCCAACGCGTCAATTCGAGAGAAGTTGAACATGCCATGTTCACGTAACTCTGAATGCAGCGCGACACGTTCGCGAATTTCTTGCTCACGTTCCTCGGCCTGCTTCGCTGACATCGAGCCAAGAATCTTTTGAATCTCAATTTCCTGACGATAGGCGTCGAAACGCTTCTTCACGGCCGATTCGGATTGCTGGGCAGCTCGCTGTCGCTCGTCTGCCTGTCGCTTCTGTTCTTTCGTCAGCTCGGCTTCGGCCGCCTCCGCTTCTTTGGCCTTCTGCTTCTGTTCTTCGTAAGCAGCGAATTGACTCTCGTTGTTGGTAAGATTCTTTTCCTTCTTGGATGCGGAATCGGCAGCCTCATCGCGGGCCTTTTGGATCGCCTCGATGTTCTTGCGTCCCGTGTTGAAGGTGAAGGCAGATTCAATATCCTTCCCGACTTCCGACCAGTTCAGGGTGACGATGTTATGCATCGTCGATTGGACCACGGTCACGAGTTCGTAGACATCGTAGAGCACTCCCGCAAAGTAGGCTGTGTTGTCGATTATGCTGGGCAGATAGTCGAGGTAGCCGCTGAAACTGATCACCCCCTGGCCGATCTGTTCGTAGATCACCTGCAGTACCGGTGAGGACTCCGCCGCGATTTGCCGCCATGCACCCGTCGCAATCATTTCGAGTCGACCCCAGGCATCGTTCGCGGCTCCCACTTGTTCCGCTTGCGCGTTACTCAGATTGACACCCGTCCGATCGGCCCAGTCTGCCATATCGCGTAAGGCGTCTGGGCCATCGCGAAGGCTCGAGACCAGAGCAGCACCCTGTTTCCCAAACAACTCATACGCGAGTACCAATTGGTCGGTCGGATTCTGCAGGTCCTGGGTTTTCGCCATGATCTCTTCCATGGCTTTGGCTGGGCCCATCTTTAAAAGCTCGCCCGCGTTGAGTCCGGCAGCCGAGAGCTTGTCGAATAGTTCTCCCGATTGTTTGCTCGCGGCGTCAGACAGCCCGACGGTCATCTTCTGGATCGCGTTGTCAATCGAAGCGGGATCCATTCCCGAAGTCTCAGCGAGCGAGAGTCGCATCGTTGAAAGGTCGCGAAACGACATGCCCAGTTTGCTCGCAGAGTCTGCGATCTCATCGACGACGGCCATTTGTGCACTGACGTTGCTCCAGGCGATTGCCATTCCGGCGATCCCTGCGACGGCGATGCCCACACCAGCTGCCACGGCGGCCGCACCGGCCGCACCCAATGCGGTGGCGGCACGAGATGCACCACCGGCCGCCGTCCAAGTACTCCGATACGTCGCAGTCTTTACGAGTGCCTCATCGATTGATCTCTCGTAGGCTTTCTGAGCTTCTGGGGATCGCCCCTGCCCAACTTCAAAAGGTTTCAGGGAATTGTTTTGAGAAGTTGGACGCGGTATCAATCCGCGTCCCGCTCCAATTTTGGGCGCACCGGTGTTGATCACGGTGAAGTCGACGTCGATGATGTCGTCTGCTGCATCGGCTGCTCTTTCAAGCTCCGTCCTCATCACCTTGATTTCTTGGACAGCATCCTTGGATTTAGACTTAACGCCCTCCAGAGCTTTTTCGATGCGAGCTGCTCCAGCTGCATGCCGTGCGGCAAATACCGCATTAAGTGCTTGTGCAGTCGCTTGGAACACTTGAATCCCGGCCGATACTCCGGGGATCGCACCTAGCATGTCCGTAATACCGGCGGTGACTGCCACGGTGATCGGTTCGAATGAGGACATGCTGGATGAGAGAGAATCGAATTCTCTCTTTACCGCGCGCGTTTCGTTGATCGAATCGCGAAGAGCCGAGTCCGCTTGCTGGGTCTTTGCACCTAGCACGATATCTAGCGTTTCAACGACTGCCATCTAGGTCCTCGCGATCGATCGAATGTAGGTGCGAATGGAGTCGGAATAGAGCTTCAATGCCTGGCTCTTCGTGCTCCGCGCCGCTCGCCGCAAAAACTCTTTGGCTGGGATCTGTCGCCGGATGGCTATCTTTTGTCGAGCAGCTCGGCGAGCTCCCTCGCTCGCGAAGTAATTCTCCTGCCGAGCTCGGAAGTCTGAACCACGCTTCTTCAATCCCTTGGCCGCTCGGGATTCGCGTCGGAGTTGGTTCGCTATTCGGCGAGCGACAGCGTTGAGCTCCCCCCGACGGCTGCCGGTCTTCCATCCCCACTCTTGGAAAGCCGCATAAAACGTCTTGCCACTGAATTGGTTATCGCTCTTGGCGGTGGTGACTCGTGCCCCGATGCGACTCCTCGATCGCTTGATCGCTCGAATCTTGATCGATCGCTGGAGCCTGCCAGATCGTTTCGGGGCGTTCGCACGTGCGGCAGCCAACGTGGGTTGAAGAGCGGGCCTCGCCGCTTTGCGAATTGCTTCCTTTGCTTGTTTGCTTGTGAGCTCCTCAAGCTTTCTGTTGAGTTCTTCGGATCCGGTCAGAACCATCGTGATTTTGCGAGGCATGCTCTTGTCTTGATGATCGTAAACACGAAAGCCGTCCCTCTAGTCTCGCCCTGAGTAAGTGTTGACATAGAGAGACGGCCTCCAAGGAGTCTGAGTAGGAATCGTTTCCGCGGAAACTAAATCCCTGAAGCCTCGCAGATATCATCGAAGTCATCGTCGGAGGCCTCGGGGGTAGCCTCATACTGAAACTGCGATGGCTCCAGCCCGAGCGGCGATATGGACGCCGCATGCAGATCCAGTCGATCGAGTCCTAGGAACTCGAGCTGACAGAGGTCTCGGAGCTCTGCGTATTCGGCTGCACTGATGCAGCTGAGCCACGCGGTCCGCGACGGGAAGCCGAGGTAGAGGGCTGTTCGCCACTGCCATCTTCGCTCTTCGCCTGCGGGGCTCCCGCTACGGTGCTTTTTTTTAATTCCTCATCGAGACCGTAGATTCGATTCGCGCCGTTGCAGACTGTGAACAATCGGCCGATGATTTTGTTACCGGTCTCCGCGACATAGGAGACCAACTGGTCGAGTGTGTCGTCATCGGTCGCACTCCGTTCGTTCTTATCATCGCACAGGCAATATGCCACGACGAAGGATCGATACAGGTCTCGGGAGTCCTTGTCTGAGATCTCGTTGCGTTTCAAGAACGACGAATAAGCGTCATCCATTCGATCCTTTTCAACGGCGGTCAAGGTCGCGATATAGAAGAGCGTTGGCTCACCCGGCTTGAACAAATGTTGCAGCTCAGGTACCGCCACCGGATTTGCTCGGACGGCGGTTTCGCGGTTCTGTCGAAGTTTGGTTAGGTAATCCATGGCTTTCAAGTGTTGGTTGAAGTGTGAAATTAAACCCCAGTAGTTGCGCGTACCGGTTTCGCGGTAACCTTCGCTTCGATTTCCACCTTGATACCTTCGGTGCGTTTGACGCCACTTGGCGCAATCTTGTTGATTCGGCAGGTATAAGTGATGGTGTTGTAGGTCCAGGTAGACGCCGCGGGGGCAGTTCCTGTTCCGGTTCGACGGTACGAGACAACGATCGTCGCCTCGCGTTCGTTGATGTCGTCATTGTCAAAGAAGTCTTCGATTGCTTTATCGCCCGCATCGTCGGGGTCGTACATACCGACCAGTTTTAAACTACCGTAGTCTGGTGGGTCATGGTCGAGAGAGTCGACAGCATCGTCCTCCATGGTGGTGACATCCGTAAGTCCCCGCGAACGCTCTGGAGGTGTGAACTCCTCGAAGAACTCAAAGACTACTCCATTAATCGAGACCCGCGTTCCTGCTCCAAGCTTCTTCTTCTTTGGCATTTAGTCACCTACATAAAGCGTTAGCACGAATGCGTGCATACAAAGGGCGGAATCACCGTTGCCGGATTCAAACGCATATTCGTCATCTACCTCGTCGAGGTCGCTCGTTGCGACGGTCATGGAAGGTAGTGCGATTCCATCGAATTGAAGTGCATCAATCACGGCAGTGACCAATTGGTCATCGAATGTTTTGGTTACGATCTCGACCACATATCGATCCCTCAGAATCCCATCGCTGTCCATGAGGTCATCGGTGTTCGATCCTCGGCGAGCGAACCATATATGCGGATAGGTCGATGATTGGGGAATCTGTTGGTAATGGATTCTCCCCGCAATCTTCTGGTGAATCTCGGGAATCGATTTCAATCGTTCGCGGATGAGGTCGGGTAGGGTCGCGTGGCTCATCCTTGCAGGACCTCCGCACAGAGTATCTCTTGCTCGGTTTCGATCTCGTTATAAGTCTGGGACAACACGTTCAAGATCCGTCCGCGAAACAGAATGCGGTCTTTAAAGTTGGCTGCGCTTCGTCGGGTGGTAATTCTCGTCGTCACTTCAGCAACGATCTGACGATATCGTTCGAGTTCGCGCCCGCTAAGATCTTCGACCAACGCAGGGTGCCCAGAGGCGATTGTTTTCCAGTCCCCTTGTTCGTGACCTAAGTCATCGTAGTTTTGTTCACGTCGCTGTATCGTGATTCGATGGCGAAGCCTACCCGCCCTCATTCGCACACCTCTCCGGCCGTGTAGTCTTCCGCGGGTCTCAATTGCTCGAGCATTGCGACGGTTCCGTGTTCAATCTCTTTCGAGATCGTTCCAATGAGCACGGTCTCGCGGTTTTCGTACCAGTGCGAAGTGAGCATCAGAGCAGCTCGCGTCAACGTTTTGGGTACTTTTTCAACCTCGCTCCAACCCGCAGTGAAGGTAATGCTCACCGCGTTTGGGGTAGCTCGAGTACTTGGGAAGCACTCATGGTCCTTGAGTCGGAGGCTGAATCGGCCGTTGTCCGCCGGTTGTACTATCTTGTCGAGTTCGATCGACTGCACGGCACCGGTCGGATCCACATACTGCACGCTCGCAACCTCTTTTACAGGCCATACGGGCAGATCGATCGATCCTCGTTTCCGCGGAAACCGATCGAGCGTCATCCGATAATCTGCCATCGCGATGCAACATCCTAAATACTCCTCGATGTATTCGTGGGCTGATTCGATTGCTTCGATGATCCAATCGTCTTCGGTTGTATCGGGAATTCGCGAATTGCGTCTAACACGTTCGGGAGTGACCACCCAAAACGTGTTTTCGGAAATTCTCGCGATGCGCATTCGTAGGCTTCCCTGTACATCCAAAGGTCTCGAAACAATCGCTTCGTTGCGAAGCTGAACAACACCCATCGTCTAGATGCTGTGGCGAGGAGGTGGTGATCGCATTCCAACTCCATAACCCCGAGCCTTGGCTTGGCTCTCGCGATCGGGGACCGAAGCAATTCGATGGTGAAGTCACGTCGAAATCGCTTCGAGAGATCGAACCAACTGAGGTAGATGTCTCCGAAGGACTCTTCTTCCAAGTCCTCCGGATCCAGCAAACACGTTAGTTCCTTCGGCGACGTCCATTGGATGGCTGTGATGGTTGTGTTTCCGATTCGAGTTTCGAATTGACTTCATCGTCCGAGTTCGAGTCTCCACCGTCTTCGGACGATTCGGTTTCTAGGTCGGACTCGTCGGTCCGTTCCGAGCCAGGTTCTTCAATCGCCACCGTTACTGGCAGTCGAAAGACCGTTTCCAACTGCA
This sequence comes from Pirellula sp. SH-Sr6A, assembly GCF_001610875.1. Classification (NCBI taxonomy): domain Bacteria; kingdom Pseudomonadati; phylum Planctomycetota; class Planctomycetia; order Pirellulales; family Pirellulaceae; genus Pirellula; species Pirellula sp. SH-Sr6A. The sequence goes on from NZ_CP011272.1 coordinate 4,151,431, forward strand.
ATTCAGTCGGTTCGGATTTGAGTAGTCGACGGGCCTGACCCGAGTCAACAAGCCTTTCAGCTTCCTCGTCGGTACATTCCAAAAGTTGGTTGGGGATGATGGTAAAATCGGTCCCACCCAACGATGCGAGCACAATCACATGAGCCATAAAGATTGATCCTAGAAAATGCTCGATCGGGGCGAGTCGATCGAGCACGAAGGGAGACTTGAAACGCAAACGATGATTAAGCTTGGGTGAGCTTCTTCACTGGGCATGGGGCGTCAGCGGTCCAGCGCTGCAATCGTCCATCCATGGCCTGGTACCCCATGAACCCAACTTGCATTGTCTCCGCGAAGCGTTCAATGAGCTTCTTGATAACGATGTTCCCGACTTCTCGAACCTTGTAGTATCGGAAGTCTCCGTAGAGCATCGTTATTTGTGTGGTAGCGATCGTACTAGCCATGTACTGGTTGTAAATGATCGCTTGGCCGTTCAGAGTGTCTGGGACTCCATCCTTCAATCCGGATGCCCAAAGATATCGGCCTTGGGTATCCTTCAGCAGCCGCAAAGCTTGAATCACAATATCGTGGGCCATGTACATGCCATTCCCTCGATACGTTGGATCCACAGCATGCTGCAGTTTGACCGTGTCGTCTGCGCCAATGGCGGCGGCGAGTGCGGCCGTTACTCCAGCTGCAGCCTGTGTCACGACCCCTCCTGGCTGGGTGGTTCCGTTGCCCAACGTTGCGCGACGCAACTTGATGCGTCCTAGTCTCTCTCCAATCATGCTCCCCACAATCAGATCAATTCGGGGCAGGGAATCACGACTGAGTTGTTCGGAAACCTTGATGAAGTTCGAGGTGAAGTCGTAGGCTTTTAGAGAGAGTTGCTGTAGGACGGCATCTGGTTGAGCCAGCGCGTTGATGTCCTGGGCCTCGTTGATCTGAGTCCCTTCGTTCGCTGTGTCATCACCAATCGGCCACTTGATCTCCTCGCCCGTTTCGGTTCGCATCAAATCCACATATGCGAAGAATGGACTCGTTGCCAACATCGCCAATTCAATCGAATTGATGAAGGTGATTGGGACCAATTCAGAACCGGTCCCGACCCCACCCTTGCTCATGCTCCGGTGTTCTTCTTCGAGCCGATCTTCAAGAAGGGCGTGGTTTGTGAGCCTTGCAGCCCGTTGAAGCCGTTTGTGCTTTTCGGTGTCGAGCAATTGGCAACGGATGGATGGACGGCTAGGTTCTACTTCGAGTCGCTGGCACGCCGAACGCATATCGCGATCAATCAGATCGGGATTGATGTGCGAGACGATGAAGGCCCGCATGAACTGCCGCTGGTCCGCTTGACGTTGAGCAAAAGCACGAGCCTCCTCGCGATCCTCGAAATCCTCACCGTAAGCTCGACCGGTGGCCGGGTTGGTGTCATCGAGTCCAGGCTTTTGTTTTCCGTGTTGAGTCGAACGTCCTTCCCACTCGTTGATCTCGGTGATGCGGTTATTGATCGACTCGTCATCCTCGAGCGACTTCAGTTCATTCTTCAAGGAATCGTATTCGGCGTTGACCTTATCCCACGCGGATCGCGTTTCATCAGGCCAGAGACTGACTGCTGGATCTTTCTCGGAAGCCTTTTTTCGCTCGTTATACGCCGAGCCTTGTTTCTTGATCTCTGCCGCAAGCTCAGCAGCCTTCTTACGCTTCTCTGCAATTACACTCATTGTCTTACCTCGGAATGTCGGACCCACTATGAATTGACGGTGCAAGCCTTACCGGCTGCGATTGCTGCCCACCGTCGCGTATGAACGCTGGCAAAAGTGAGATAGTCCAACGTGCCAGCGTCTAGACGTCTGGCCCGTGAGAGTCACTGGGCAAATTCCGGGGACAATATACAGGCACAAAATTTACGGTTGCAAAGTACCTAAACCGGCGCGGTCGCCGCGTAGACAAACTGGATTGTGCCTCGATCCAAATCAAGGTTCGAGCTGTCGCGAATCCTCAGTGCAAAGAAGATCGTTCGTTCCAACTTGGTCAGCGATCGTGGCACCTGAACCGTGTAGCTAGCGCCCGAGATCGTGGGCGGGATCGTTGCGAGGTGCTTCTGGTTCTTGTCGCATAATACGAAGTCGCAAGTTGGTAAGAGAACTGGTTCGTTAGCGGCATCGCGGACTGTTCTGGCTATCGAAAGATCCGCGTCTACGCTCGCCTGGATTGTTGCAACAGAGTAATCCCTGTCGTCCATACCTTGGGTCGGTAGCACCGCAATCGATTGGATACGAAATACCTCAAGCCAATCGTTCCAGGATGAAGGTTGAGTTGATCCACGAAACAACCTCCACACCGTAGCAATGCTGGGATCGACTTCCACGCTGTAATGCCCGCTCTCACCTTCTATCGGATACTCCGCGTTGGTGTCCCACGCGGCAAGCGAGGAGCCTTCAGGGAGAACGTAGAAGTCCAGGACACCAGATTGTGCGGTAAAAGTGAGTGTTTCCATCGCTGCCAACTATTTGTTGTGAAGAGAAGTTTTTTACGCGGCTGCCAACTCTCCGAGCGTTTCGGCCAGTCGCTCTTGCACCATCTGCATGTCGAGGTCGGGCCAATAGACGGCTTTCAATGCACCGAGGATCGCCACCAGCAACGTCGGGAGCGATTGCTGCACGGACGCGTTGGATAGTAGATCGCTCATGAGTCCGTTCTCGACTGCGTCGCGTTGGGCCTTTTCGGCTTGGTATCCAGCGAGCTCCTGTTCCATTTGCGTTCGCGTCTCGCTTGGACCTTCAGGAAGTCCCGCGATCGCGGCCGTCAGCTGCGTGATGCGTTGAACGAGCTGCGCGTTGTAGGCCTCGCGTTGGGCCCGCGTCGCGGCGTCCTCGAAACTGAGCGTGTACAACGCAGGAGCGCCTTCCTCCTGTTCGGTATCGAACAGGCCCACTTTAAGGGTGATCGACTTGGCAGACTCGTAGGGGATGCGAGCGTCCCATTGCATCTCGCGCACGTAGAGTGGGATTCCACCGGCCGCTACTTCGGGTTCGCTCCACTCCGTGAACTCGTCGAGCGCGTCGCTAAACACGTCTTGCCACAATGCGGTGAGCGTTGGGAGGCCTCCGGCGAGCAGAATCGACTCGGCCCAAATCGTCTCCGGATTGGCGATCGTAGCTTGCAAGTTGGCAATCGCAGCGTTGTCCTGGTCGTTCTTCTGCGGCTTGGCTTGCAGCTTGGCCAAGTTCGCCTCGAAGAAGGCCTTCAGGGGGAATCGATACGTTGCGGCTGGCCCCTTCACGCTTCCCATGTAGGGCGTCACTTCGCACTCGATGCCGGGGAGATCGACCCCCTGGCGGTAAAGATCCTCACCGTTTTGAGCGTCGTAGCCGATAGGCTCCCACTTGATCGTGGGGCGCTTGGTCACGCGAAGGTGCGAAATGTAAGGCAATGCGGAACGAACTTCTGACATGGTTTCCTCGGTAGGTATAGCGTTTACTCGTTGGGTTCAGCTTCAGGCTCGGGCTCAGGCTCGGACTCGGGTTCAGGCGGGATCGTCATTCGGAGTGAATAAGTCTCCGGATCAATCGTGTATTCATAAGGAGGCATCCATTCTTCAGGCTCCATCGGTTCGCCCGAAATGGCTTCGATGAGGTCCACTAGTGCCTTCGCACTTGCAAAAAACCGAGCAGATTGACCGGGCGATGCCGCGTCCATTTGAGAGAGAATCTCGTTAACATCCTGTCGCGTCCGAAGCTGTTGGCGCGATTGGTACCAGAACCGTTGGAACTGCTCCCGTCTGAACTTGGCGAGGTTAGCGAGTGTCGAATTGCTGGAATCGAGCAACTCTTTCGCGATCAGCAAAGACTCGGGATTCGTAGGAATCGTCGGTGATGCAAACATTACGCTACCCATGCGGAGTTAGAAGGAAGAATGAAAGAACCGCTGGAGGGCTCGTCGCCTGCACCGATGCCTTTGCCCCAGTACGCGGAGCCTAGCTTGATTCGGTAGTCACCATTGAGAGCATCGACGAACTCATCGGCATCGGTCCCGGCTGCGGTGTAGTTGCTAGTGAATGGGACGTTTAGCAGTGAGTTGTAGTCAGCAGTTCCGTTGTTGCGAAATCGATTATTGAGGAGCCATACTTCGTCGTTGTTGGTTCCTAGCTCAACGCCATAAGTCGCGTTGCCAGTTATCATGTTCCCAGATAAAGTAATTGGAATACTTCCAGCTATACTTGCGTTTGGATCAACGTAATAACCTCTTCCGTTGTTGCTCAAAATGGAATTCGTTAGACCTTCTCCATACCAACTTGGACTGCCTGCGTTTATGTGAATCGCTGTACCCGGATTGTTCACGATAGTTAGGTTTTTATAGTTATTTGCCGGTTGCCATGAATTGGCGGTCAGTCCATGCCTTCCGCCGGATGAAGCAGACGCGTTTCCTTCTAGTCGGCAATTTATAATGTTGGCGTACCCTGAATCCTGAATGTCTATGATTCTGTCGTAGATTGAACCAGAGCATTTAAGTTTGTTATTTACAAAGTGCATACCAAGACGGGTTATGGAGAAGCATCTTGCAGACGCGTGGCTAGCCGTGTTTTCTAAATCACAAAACATAACTACTGGGGCACCGATGATGCTTCCGTTAGACGATACTATTGCTTTGATGAAAGCTACTTCCAGCCAGGTTACCCCGAACAACCCCACTCCGGAGCTAGACGTGAATAACGGGTAGTTAGTTGACGGGTAGATTGGTACTGGCGAAATCCAACCGCTGGGTTGAATCGGCATTCCCCACGAATCTGATCCAATAATGTATATTCGGTTAGATCTTGTAGGGGGGGTTGTAAATGAAGCGTTGGTCAACGTTGCTGTGTACGCATAAGTTCCTGGCCCAATTCTGCACTCAAGCGAATCACCTAAAGAGAAATTAAAGCCGGTGATTACACTCGACCACGTAGCACCACTCACCAATTGAGCACGATCAGCCCACGATGTCCCATCGCCTGCCCCTGCCGATGTCGTTGAAAACCATCGAGTCACCACTGCCATGCTATGTCCTCGTCACCGTGAGAGTGAGTACCGCGACATTTACGGTCGATGCTGATTCGACTTCGAGCTTGATGTAGTCCCCAGCGTTCAATGCGGTGGTCCATCCGGTCAGCGTCGACGATTGAGCCTTGACCTGGGAGGCGAGCGTGGGCTTTGCGGCCGCGACGATCGAATCCCCGTTCGTCGGTGGGAAGTTCGCGTACGAGTCCTTCCAGACGTCTATTACGATCGATCCGGATGCGTTCGCGACGAGCTCCCAGCCGGTGATTGTGCAGTTGTAAGGCACGCGGAAGAGGAGCGACTTTTCACCGACTGCGATCACAGAGCCTCCCCCATCGATCAGGAATGTTATGGCTCCATTGGTGATGCGCGCATCGTTCGAAGCGACAGCATCGGTAATCCCGTATCCCGCGAGCGTTGTTGGTTTGCTGAGGATCGACGACCAGGGCGGGCTCGTGGTGATCCTTCGAATCACGCCAGCATCGTTGATGAACTTGGCGATCTCGTTTGTGAGAGTGTTCTTAACGAGACGCCCTAAGCCAGTAGCAATATCAAGCGTGCTCGGATCGCCCGCAAGGGTTTGGAACGCCGAGGTGATGACGGCCGCTTCGAGATTCGCGAATGCGGAGTCCCCGCTGTTGCGTGCTTGGAGCGAGCCTGCGTTGTTCTTAAGGCGAACATTGGTACCGAGTTGGATTTGCCCGATTGGGAAATCAACTAGGCCTGACTGTCCAAAGATCGTTTGGACGGCAGTTGTCACGCCCGTGATGGTAGGAGTCACCATGAACGAGGTGTTTACTTCGCAAAGCGACGAGCCAATCACGCTTCCGATGGTGCTGCGGATTGCAAAGGACGGCGACCCAGATACCAAACCGTTGGTCCCGCCAGTCTTGAAGCTAAGAATGTTTCGGTAGTGCCCTGATACCGGAGTCGCCGGGGCGGACAGCGTTCCTCCGAGGTACGCGACCTCGAATCCCGTTTGCGAAACCGCACTCGCGAATGCCCCATAGTCATAGACTCGCACGCCGGTTCGATCGCCTGTGTTTACGGGAAGGATCGAGACTGAGCGAGCTGATTGGCCCGCCATTCCAATCCCAAGGAGACCTCGATTGATTTCCACGTTGCCCGTGTTGCCGCGAATCGCGAGGTCATCGGTTAAGCCGGAGTAGTCATTTTGGCCCGTACCGATAGATGGGCTGGCAGATATTACGATGTCACCGTAGATCGCACTGCCAGAGTAAGTACGACCACTGATCGCACCCGCGATGTAGCCACCGACCTGACTTAAGAACCCAAGCCTGGCATTTGATGGCGTACCAAAGTTGCCGCCAGTATCAGAAATGATTTGCAACTCGCCTAACCGCGTCTTGCGGTAGAACGCGTTGGCCGAATCGCGAACCTCCAGCGCGGCAGCACCCACGTTCCAGCGCAGAAGATGCCCGGCCGCTCCACCGATTTGGAGGGTTCCCGTGATAGACCCGTTACCACTAGCGTTGAGGTCCCCAAGCTCCAGGCCTGCGCGGGCTAAGTCGTCGTTGGTGTTGAGGCGAAATACTTGCCCCGTCGATTGGCGAATTCGAGGACCGAGCAATCCGCCGATCACCACGGACGCGTTGAAAACCTGGCTCGCAATGAATGCGTTGACGGTATCTAAGCGAGGGATGTTGGCCGATAGTCTTGCATCGGAGATCGTTCCGCTAAGCTTGCTCGCCGCGATCGCGTTAATCCACGCTGGATCCGAGTAAGAGAAGTCGCTGCGGACAACCTGGGGCGAGAGCCGTGCGTTTGCGAGCGTGCCGGTGATGAGATCGGATGCGGAGCCAGACGTCGCGATGGGTGCGAGGTTTGCTGTTGGAGTGTATGCAGCGAGAGCGGCCGTAATCGCTGACTGTACATCTTCAGTACTGAGTCCACCTTGACGAGGTACGCCTGGGGTTACTCCCATTTCTCAAGCTCCCTTAATCTTACCGACACGTCGTCACGGGATCGCCAGAACTCGTTTCGTTCTCCGAGTAGGGAGGTTCGCTCTTGTGGACAAATCGATCGACTCGACGTCGCAGCGTTGTATGCGGGAAAGGTTACGGGACCAACGTCATAGCAGACTCCAATTTCCTTGATCCATCGAACATCGAAGGTCTTTCCTTCGGCCTTGATCGTTTCCCAGATGGTGGCCGATGGATAGAACGAGAAGCTAGATCCGGTCACATCGCCATGTGTTAGCTTTTCGGCCACGCTTTGCCACTGCGGATCGTTCGTCGATTCGTCGCACTCGTAGTACAGTCCGACCCCGTCGGTGTTGATACGGCACGTGCCCGAAAGCGTTCGGCCTAAGACGTAGTTCATATCGTGATTGAACAAGCACCGCACATCCTGGCCTTCCTTGATGACACGGTCAAAGGCTCCTGGCATGATCCTCTCCACCAAATCATCCCAAAGCCAATACTCAGTTTGAGGATCCGACTCGTTATAAAACACGGCGCCGTAACCCCGAATAACATTCGAGTCACTAGTGGCGTTACGCTTCTGAATCACCAACCGACGTTCGGTTGATTTCATATTTGGCACAGAGAATCGTCTATGGTGCATCATGGCTTTTCACCCTTCAGGAGTTTGTCGATCCATTCTCGGCTGCTCGCCTCGGCGTGGACGCGAAGGCTAGACGCGTCCAGACCGAGAAGCGAGTCAAACCACTCGTTCGCCTCGTTCGCATAGGTCGATCCGACCAGGGCGGAAACGTTTCTCATGACGTTCTCTACGATCGCGACGACGTTCTGTCGATCTTCCTCGAGAGGCTTGTTGCGATCGCTGCGTATGCAGATTCGATTGATCGCTCGACCAAAAGCCTCCTCGAGGAGAGCTCGATATGCGGTACCGTGAGATGAGTGGACGCGAGAAGTGCGTTTGCGGCGTCGAGACCTGAAACCCGTTTCCGCGGAAACGCCCGGTTCGATCGCCTGTAGGTTTAGTGGGATGTACTTGGTGTCGCCACCCTCGTAGCTGTCGTAGTTCTCCCAGCCTCGCGTTTCGTTTGGCGAGAATCGCCCCGACTGAATACCGGTGATGGCGATGGTATTTCGAGTCAGCGCGTCCGCCCACAACAACGCATTGATGTTGTTTTCGATGTACATTCCTGCATCACGTTCCTCTTGAGTTAGAAGTTTGGTGGTGCATTCGGCCGCGTTGCCAACGAGCCAATGGGACAACGCCCCATCGTGGTAGTTTTGTTTATCCGCCTCGAGAGAATTGTGGCTCACCGAGTCCTTCAGGCCCAGCCTCGACGGAGGGAGGTTGTACATTCTCGCAACTTCGCGAACCTGGTCTTCCTTCAGTTGCGGCAGCTGTGCTTTTTGTGGATCGACTTGGGTTGATATCCATTGCATTGCGTCGCGAATGACCAGTGTTTTGAATGCCTTGTCTGACCCCGCGAATTTCTCGTCGATCTCCTTCTGAGTCTTTTTGACTTTGTTGGGATTGGTCCCCTGCTTCACCTGCAGGATACCGCCCGCGCTCATATTGTTTTTAAAGAACCGTGATTCGAATTGTTTAGCTGCCAGAGCAATTGAGAAGTCCTGCCGGAAGCATCGGATCACGTGGGCCCCAGCGATACCGTCGATCGAAAGTCCCTCGAGGTGAAGAATGTCGTCCTTCGAAAAGGTCCGGGTACCGCGTTGGGTTTGGGTTCGGCATACGAGTACTCCGTTCACTCTCTCCAGCCAAGTCCGGTCAGGGAGCAGTTGGTAGAGTCCGACCACATCTCCGCGGTTACTTCGGTCGATCCAAGCGTAGGCGTTACCCCAAAGCAAAGCACACGCGAAATGCCGTCTCCAAAACTTGTAGGAATTGATTTCTTCATTCGCCATCCCATAACGATGGACAACGCGTTGCACTGGATGGTCAGTGGCAACCGTGCGCCCCATGTCAGTCCGACGATAAACATTGAGTGGAAGCTTCGCACAATCCCCTGAGATCATCGAAACAGCTTGGTGGAGTGGCGCATACCCCAGTGCTTTCGATGCGGTGACCGTTGCGCCCGCATCACCAACGAATGATTCACCGCTATCGGCGAGTAATGAATCGACCGTCACAGGTTGACTAGGATCTTCGAGGGAACGCGAAACCCAAGAAGCCGCTCGGCTTAGTGTTCTTGTAATCCAGTTTCCCATAGTTAATCCAAAGTAAAGACGTCGTCTTCGCCGTCGTCATCGACTTCGACTCCGCGACTTGCTACTGTTTGCAACGACATGAGCAGTGCTTGAGGTCCATCCACTTTTTGAATGCCCCCTTTTTTGTTCTTCACCAATCGCTTGAACCCGTTGGTGTTGGTGATCGCAACTGCATTTCCCATCTGCCAAGTCATCACGGCATTTCCGTTGTGGCGTATTCGCTGTGCGATAATGCGACGTTCGCATTCTTGGACGACGGGACCGTAATGAATGATCTGTTGCGAGAACTCGACACGTTCAGCCTCGGTCGCGGCTTCGAGCTCCTGAGTTATGTGCTCCGCTTGATGCGGATCGTAATAGAACTCGTTTACGTGAAACGTTCGAATGATCTCTACGAGATCCGCGGTCAGAATGGGATAGTCGATCGATCTACCGGGAGTGAGCTTAATGAACCCTTGCTCTGACCATCGTAAGTAGTTGATTTGCTTCGCTTGCTTCCTAGCTTCTGCCTCCGGCAGCCAAAACCACATCCTTGTCCAAACGATTCCGTTCTGATCTTCAATGGATAACGCAGCGGAAACCGTATCTCGAATCGACGCTAAGTCGAGTCCCAACGAACTACTGACAGCGTCGATTTTCTTGAGGTAATCATCATCGTAGTTCCTGTAGCAATCGATACGCTTCTTTGCGTTCTTTCGCTCCGTTGGCCCAGCATCCCAATCCTGCAGGCCGCGTGGGAGAGACGAAGCAATCCAACTATTGGAAGAAGTCGCCCAAATACCGAGCCGCAATCGTTTGAAATCCGACCATGTCGATGGATCGTCCTTCGCGGCTAGGTAGTCGGCGCGGAAGGTACTTAGTTTGAGCGGGGAATCTCTGTCGGTACCGAGCGAAGGGTTCGCCTTCCTCCAGTTCTCTTCATCATGTGGGTCATCGTCTTGGCTCAGTCCATAAACAGTACCGAGAAACGTTTCATCGATCACGCGACCACAATTCACGTCGACCGCATGGTCGTGTGTGTATTTGCAAACGTTTTCGCCTTCTTCCCCAGCGGTAGTACAGGCGATGAATGCGCCCTCCGGCTGCGAAGCAAGCATCCACTTCAATGCGTTGTAAAACTCGAATCCTTTCCACCGGTGAAACTCGTCCGCTAGGCAATGGCCGTTCACGCCGTCTGCCGATGCTGGATCCGCAGCTATGACTTCCCACGTAGAGTCTCCATACTCAACGGTGTAAAAGCCCTCAAGCTTCTTGATCTTGCAAGCTTCTTCGAGTGTTGGGCTGTTGCGAATCTGCCGAATGGCATGCATCAAGCACTTCTGTGCCTGCTTTTTCGTTGTCGCTGCAAGGTACAAAGCGATCTGACGCATCACCCCGCCGAATCCGACCGAATCCGCGAACAGCAAATAGTTTCCGAGCAACGAAAGGAATGGAGTCTTGCCGTTCTTCTTCGGAAGTTCGAGGTACCACATTCGATACCGGCGGACCCAGAAGCCCCACTCCTCGCTGTATTTGACCCAGCCGAAGAATTGCGAGGAGCACACGGCTTGCCACGGGGTGAGCTTGAACGGTTGTCCGGCCCAGGCCCCTTCCGTCAATGTGCCATGTTGTTCTGCGAATTCAAGCCAATGATCGGCCCGACGAGGATCGAATACGCAACCTTCGAGCATTGCTCGTTCGTCGGCTTCCTCCCCAGCGCCCTGGCGCAAGTACTTGAGCCATCCTTCTCGCCGTGCTTTATTGCGAAGAGATAGAATGTTTGTGCTGTTCGGCTTTTGGCTTTTAGGACCGATCACCGATCGTACTTTCTATGGGCGAATGCTTGGATGGCGGCGCCCTTGTTAGAAGGAATACCGCCATGCTTTCGCATTTGTGCGAGGCTAAATGGATGAAGACCGAATTTGGGCCAGAGCTTTTGCAGCGTTGCAAGGGCCTTTTCTCTCATTCGAACTTGGGGAGACTCGGACTCGTATCCACTCTCGGATGTGAAGGTCGCCCTCGAAGGATCATCGATGAGCCACTTTGTCAGGGTGCGATACTCTCCGTAGGTCCTGCACAATTCGGCAAACGTTTCGAGATGTAGTTCCGTGAGCAAGTTGATTTCAACGAGTTGTGGGGCGATCCGTTCCCAATAAGCAATACCGATTGGGCATAGATCAAAGCCTGCAGGGCTAGGGACCTGTCTGATTGGCTGGGACTTTTTTGCGACTTTGGAAGGCGTCGACTTCTTGGCGATTTTCTTGGCCATCTATTCACCTCGTGCGGTCTTGCTGTCGTGGCATCGCTTGCAGAGTGCTTGCCAATTCCATCGGGCCCAGAACAGAACTTCGTCGCCACGATGCGGAGTTATGTGGTCGACAACTGTTGAAGCGATGTAGCGATCGTCTTTAGCGCACTCCACACAGATCGGGTTCTCGCGGAGGAAACCGATGCGAGCGTTCCTCCACTGTCGATCGTAACCACGCTTCGCGCTGTTCTTTCGCAATGAAGTACGCTTCTGCAATCGACGGGCGCGATCAGCCAACGCTTTTCGGCGCCTCTATGCTAAGCACCTTGGATGCTGCCGCAGCCGCTTGTGCTTTCAGTTTCGTAACCTTCTCGGGCCCAAAGGCCTTCAAGTACTCCTCTGCCCAAGCGACCGAAGCCCTACCTTTGGTCCAGCAAAGCGTAAATCCACATCGAACAATCGATGATCGCTTGGAGCGTTTTAGCTCTGCCTCAAAATCTAGCTCGAGCTGCTCGCAGCGACTCTGTAGAGACTTCGCTTCACGCGTGTGTTCAAGTCGCTTCGTATTGCAGCGATGCCATTCCTTGAGTTTCTCTTCGAGAGTCATGCTGTCCTATCGTCTTTCACACGTATGAAAGGGCTGAGCAAGTATTCACACCATCGCCAAAACTCAATCGCATCAAGGAATGGATTCAACCAATCCGACATGACACAATATCGGACTTCGAACGGGCTCCGATGATGTTCACCATGATGGCGAGGACTCTGAAGCAAACCGACCTCTTGAAGCATGCGAATGAATGAGCTGCATATTTGGTGAGCCCAAGCATGAATCTCGTTTGCTTGTGAAACGAATACGAACACCCACGAGGGGTAAAGTGCGAATGCGATTGCGGCCGGAAGGATGGTTGTCCAATTCCGTGTCCAATAGCCATTCTGAAGAAATGCAGCTGGTTGTGCGTGATGCAGGGTGTTGGGCTTGGCAATGTACTTGCCAATGATCGGCCACGATTCTTCGAAGTATCGATCCTCGATCCAATGCCAGACACCCGAGAGAAAATCAGCGAGCAACCAAGCTACCAAAAGCTCGGTTACGAAAACCATTTGCTGATTCTCTCCTTGAAGACGAAGCCTAGTATCGCACCGTTGAAGAGTCCGAACCCGAATGCCAGGGCGAATAGAAACATGCTTCCCATCCATTGAACCACAGGGCGATCCGGGTTGCGATTCAGGATTCCAGTGTCCGGTTCGGCAGGAGGATTTTCCTTTGGGGGCTTCCTCCCGAGTTTGCCACCCGTTACGTTCTCGAGGAGATCCTCGTCGCCTGGCTCAATGTCCTGCGTCGGCCAGGCGGTTCGAACGAAACGCGTTTCCGCGGAATCGCTCACCTCTTTCGCATAGGGTGGCAGAGACTCGAGAGCTTTTGGCAATCGACCTTGGAGAGCATTCAAGACGAAAGGCATGGATTGACCTAAGCCTTCCCCGCCACCACCCCACGTGAGGAGACCAACGACCTCCGGGCCATTTGCCGTGTAATCGATCACGCTCGATCCGGATCGGCCGCCAATGGCTTCGGGGTGCCAAGTGAGAATCTGTCCCTCCGATCGATTCAGTCGGAGTACTTGCAGCGATGGCCATTCACACCGCGGGCATCCGTAAGTTGTGATCAGAGTGCTTGTGTCCGGCTGCCGATTCGCCATGGGTACGGGTTTAACGTCACCAGCGAATCCATCGGCCGCTCGGAGTACTGCAAAGTCCAACGACATTCCGCGGCCGTATCCGCTGGCAATGATCGATGCGGTGCTCTTCTCGCTCCTTCCGTTGGTTTCCCAACGTTCAACATTGACAGTCCGTCCCTTCGTGGTGCCAGCAACGTGGGCGTTAGTTAGGATCAAAGCCCGCCCGGACTTGTCCCGTCCCACTACGGTTCCACTCCCGCAAACACCGCTGACTGTCACGCGGACCGTTGCCCTGATCACTTGCTCGAAGGGATCGCCTCCCCCAGCGCTCGCTACCTCGGAGCGAATCTGATTCGAACTGGACAAGTCTTTGGAATCTTCCGTATTGAGCGTGGCGATCGTGACCGCAGCTCCGCTGCTGACGGTGGCGGGCGGAGCCGCAACAAGTGGGCATTTTCCCGTCGGGCAATCCACCACTCGTCGTTGGCCAAAGGCCGTTGATGCCATCAGAACGATTGCACCGATTACTGCAGCGCGCAGCATCTTCTCACCTCTTTCGTTTCGTAAGAACCCTTGAGATTCTCCAGACCGTGGCGCGGTGTATACCGAATTGTCTTGCGATGTCGACCGATCGTCCGCCAGCCCTGTAGGCTGCGACGACTCGAATCCGATCGAGCTGGCTGAGCTGTTTACGTTGTAGCCCAGCCTTGAACCTTTGCCACTGACGAGATCTCACGTTTAAGAATCCGGCGAGGAGTATACAAAGGGCGAGGGGAGTGGTTGCAATGTACCTAAACACCCCCCCCTAAAACACTCTCAAAAATGTGCGCGCCTGCTACGCGGTCAACGCTAATTCGCGGACGCTAAGATTTTGCCCCCCTACCGTCGCCGAGTTCGGCCGTCATCCTCATTCCGCATGTGAGGGCAATCGCAGTAGATTCTTTGTTGGGATTCCTCATGTGAGATTGAACTCACCTTGATGGGTGGACGATACAGCCCCAACGTCAACGCTCTTTGTCTGTCGTTGACGTTCATCATGAGTCTGCATCAAGTTCGATCCAAGCGAGGTTAATCATGGCATCGTCTGCCGCTGCTTTGTTGTCTAAGTCCACCGAGAGTTGGAAGCCTGCCAAGCGTCCTGAACTTCCCATCAAGCCCTATTACTCGTCAGGTGGTATCACGCTCTACCATGCTGATTGTCGTCACGTCCTTCCCTACCTCGACAACTTCGATCTACTCCTCACCGATCCACCCTATGGCATTCGAGCTGACAACTGCGGTGGCAGGAAGCAAGCGAAGAAGGGGAAGGGGACATGGAGAGACTATGGAGACACGGACTGGGACCGCGAACGGCCGCCAGCATCTTGCTTCAATCTCATGATGGAACGGTGCAAGCATCAGATCATTTGGGGAGGCAATTACTTTAGCGACATGCTCACACCTTCAATGCGTTGGTTGGTATGGGACAAAGGTCAGAGGAACTTCTCCCTCGCGGACTGTGAGTTTGCATGGACAAACTTTTGGAAGGCGTCACGGATCTTCACCTACCATCGAGCGAAAGCCAATAGAGATCATCGCGTTCATCCAACTCAGAAACCTTTAGCGTTGATCGAATGGTGTATTGGATTCGCTGATGGTGTTCGAACCGTATTGGACCCATTCGCGGGAGGGGGAACAACACTTGTTGCCTGCAAGAAGTTGGGGATTGCAGCCACCGGTATCGAACTCAATCAAGTCTACTGCGACAGCATTGTCGAGAGGCTTGATGAGACACATCGCGATCCCACTGTCGGGATTAAATGAGGGATAGCAAATTGCGTCTCAAGGCGATCCTGGTTCATAGCATCATACGTGATTGTCCTCTATACTCGTGCGAAGTCCTTGGAATCACTTACTTCCTAACAACATTGGCGTAGACATGGCAGTTCACATCGGGCATTTACTTGCAGAGATCCTGAGACTCCGCAGATGGGCATCAGGCAATCCTCAACTTCTAGCAAGGGCCTTTGCGCTGGAGAGTGGATTCGAGTCGGCATTCTCCTCGGAAGAATACGAGTTTTCTGTTTCGATTGATCAACAGGAGGCTGTCGAAGATTTTCTGGATGCAATCGACAAGGATCCGAACGAGCCAAACTCGATGTATGTGAAGGATGAGCTAAGGCGCCTTGGATTGGATGAGTCGGTAGCCTGGGCGGTACTCGAATTGTGTTTGTTAGAAGGGCGATTTGTAACAGCCATTCGTAAGCTCACGGAACCTGGCATGCCATTCCATGGGCTAAAAGGAGGTATCGAAAATGGTTCAGATTGGCTCGGAGCTCTTCACTACTTAGAGCTATTCGACGGAACTCCAGAAACTCACAAGAAATTACACGCTTGCTTCTCTCCAGCTGTACCTCGTGTTGGCGAAAGAATCGTTCCGCGAAATGGTTCGGCAATGCGTGTCGTTGACGTCGAGTATCAGGTCGTGAAGGAAGGGTCTGGTAACATTAAGGGCATGACAATTCTTATGCCCTGTGTGTATCTTGAGCCGGAGTCAGATGAAAGTTGAAACCGATAGGACTACGACCACATTCCCGAAGCCTCAAGACTCCGATGGCTCAATCGGTACAGCTAGTAAAACTTCCAAAGCGATTCTCCAGCACCATCGAAATTTTTAGACTGAGAAAAACCAAAGCATTGCCAAAACGCGTCGAAGAGAGGCTTTACCGCTGATTCGCAACGATCCGCAATGTCCACTTCAAGCTCTGGAATGAACAAGTGCCTTCTGTCTGTAGTGAAGTTAAGGCCTAAGCTAATGCTACGTGTATCGCCAAGACGATACCCGTCTACATTCAAGATTGATAAAAAGCAGAAGCACCTACCTTCTATGTCAAGAGTCTTAAACATGTTGAAGGAGCTCTTCATCCAAGTTAGTAGATTCTTTTCGATTTCGTTTTCCGGAACAATTCGCTGTGGGATGCTGTCGCTGTCCGCGATTGTAAATGCATCAACGAACTCGACAGCTCCAAAACGAAAGAGCTGTACCTGCCCATAAAGCCTGGAGTCCGTCCCACCGACTTCGTATCGTGCTAAACCGTCGAGATTCATGCGGCAGAAGTGTTGCATTCCCGTAGCGGTCGGCAGAAGTTGTAGATTGGTCGAGAACTTGGTAAAGTCGACCTCCTGCTTCATTCTGAATGAACTAACGGGAACTATGTGAAAGACGACGATTGGTGACTTCTCGCTGATCGGCAGTAATGTTTCTCCGGACAGGACTTTAGATATCCTTTCGTTCCTGAAAGACCGAATACGGTTTGGAAGTTCCTCCGAGCCAATAACTAGGTTTTTTACCTCTTGGAAATCTAGTGGCATCTTGCCGCAACTCGTACGAATGAAGAATCTGCTGCTCGCTTTGTAGGATACATAGTGGGGTTTAAACCAGCTTTCACCTACACGGGCAAGAATGACAGAACTCGTTGAATTTATCGCAACCGCCCGAAAATGCAGATCGGGCAGACGAGGTTCGATCCCGTCTCGCGCGATGCTCTCAAGTTGTTGGATAATGCTATCGGCCTCTGAAACGTTCACGCCAACAGTTTCTTTCGGGAGTCCAGTTGGTTTACCTTCTTTTGATCTTTCTTCTGACACACCGTAAATCAGATATCCCCCGATGGAGTTCGCTAATGAAGACAGGTCTTTTAGAAACTCCAACTTCTCGTCAATTGACTTGAAATTGATGCACTCCTTGTAGTCTAGAATCCGTGACTCTGGAACTCTTTCGTCGACGAGTCGTTGAATATCAGAACCGGTGATTTCATTGAAACTCTTGTCGATCACGATTATTCTCCGGGCAAGGCATGTATCGGGCAATTCAAAACTGAAAACGCATACTTGCGTGTCAGAACCAGAAGCCTCGGATTCTAACAGATTTGCGATTAGTCGGAGATCGATTTGAGCGACGATTAAAGATAGGTCAGCTCCCAAGTCGGATGGTAGCTTCCTGCCCACTTGTCATCATCCAAGAGAATGCGTAGATACCCGTTCCGAGCGGACTTGATGGTCCCATATCTTGGTCCACCAAATCCGCCGGTGTAGAGCACCCTTCCGCCTCTCTTGGCGAGGACTCGATATCGCAATCGAATCTGCTTCAACATGAAATTGCCTTTGGAATCGGTAGAGACTTCTTGGATTGATGCGAGCTCAACACGAATTCCACCAGCTCCGATTTCTTAGACACCGAAGGCTGAAGTTTTAGCTCTTTGCAAAGCTTCAGCAGCTGCTCAGTGGTATGTCGGCCGAGCCATACTCCGAGGAGTCGCTTTTGTGGGCCATCCTCATGCTCAGCGTCTCGCCAGAAGTCCAACATGCCCACCGAGCATCTTTTGGCGAGTGCCTTCACAAGGTGATCCTGAATGTGCGGAAGCTTGTCGAGATCAGGGAGATTCCCTTTCGCTGCCAGTCCCTCATGCGATCGCTCTTTCGAACTCACCGGCCAAAGCATGAGCCTCCACATCGAAACCATGGCTGTCGTGTTGGCGGTAATGGGCATCTTTGTGGGTGGTCCCCAGGGGCCGCTTATGGGCTTTGTTTCAATGTCACATTCGGCAAACGCCCAATCAGCGAGGTGATCGAATCGGTTTGAGTAAAGGTACGCCCGGAGCACGAACGGAAACGTTGTCATCATGTCCGCCCCTAGGGCGCTTTGAGTGAGTTGCAGCCGAAGTGCCATGCACACCCATTTTGCCGAGTAGTCCTTCAGTCGCTTGTTCGCTTCGATCCTCTTCAAGCTCTCTTCTGTAGCCTTGTCCTCCGGTGAAAGGGGCTTCTCTGGTTCGGTCGCGGATGCCTTACGATTGGGGAGTCGGTTTCCCTTCTCGAAGATTTTCTTCACAAAAGGCGTTTGTAGTTTGTCCCAAAGGTCGCAATTGAATGTGACGATCATCTTCTCGCCGTTGTCGCTGAACGTCGCTGGAGCCAGCATCACCATTTGCTCTTCAGTTGGAGTGAAGAGCATCTTGTGACGCCCCCAGTACCCGTGGACGAGATTTCCCGTTGATATCTCGCGTTCATCCATCGGCCGCGTGTGTTGATCGAACAGTCGCGTGAGCCAATAGGGCCAACCATCTTCCGCGATGAGATCAGCCCTTGAATCGTCGTCCCGCAATTCTGATTCAATTTCACGCATGAAGTCGTCATAGTCGACGAATGGAATCAACTTTCGAGCAGCTCGTTCGCTTAGCTTTCCGTTCTTGACCATGTCACGGATCGACTTCGGAAGCCGAAGCATTCGGAGTGCATTCTTGGTTCCACTCTCGCTTTGAAAACCTACGGCTTTGCCTGCGGCGAGTCTATCGAGCCCGGAGCCGCCCTTTTCGATAGGTTGCATGAGCAGGACGATAAGCTCTGCCCTTTCGATTGGATCCAGGTCACGACGGTTGCTGTTTGCGGCTGCCATGCGCACCAAGGCGTCTGGCGTTTCCTCGGAAACGATCGTCGCTCTGATTGATGATTTGCCAAGCTTGCCTAGCGCTCGAAATCGTCGCTCGCCACTCAGCAGTTCGTATGGATACTGCGGATCATTCGTAGCTCGCACTGTCGCTGGTTCCAGCTGTCCGAGTTCGCGTATCGACTCGGCGAGCTCGTCGATCGAGTTATCATTCCACAGCTTGCGGTTGTTCGCATGCGGCCGAATCTTCGACAACGGTATGTCTTGGATTTCATTCGCTTGGGTGAGCTCGTGCAGCTGTTCGGATCCGGAAACTTCCTCCCACCGGGGTTGGATGCTTTTGTTTGTGGTCGGCTTGGTTGTCTTGCGTTTTGCTGTCGTGGATGCCATAGTTCAATTGTCCTTTCGGGGATGCCAGGGGGTCGTGAGGTGAAGTCTCACGGCCCTTTTTTGATGAGACGAAACGTGGAGTTCTTAGCTAGGTAGGCGCGTCGCGGGTTCGCCGGCCAAAGCTCGCGATTAGTTGGCGTTCTTCGTCGCTGAAGCCGGTGGCTCGTTGTGGTGGTTCTACGAAGACTGGACTCGCCGGCGGCTTCGAGAGCGTTCGTCGCTCCAGTGCGGGGCTGGGCGGCCGCTTGGGGCACCTAGACCGTAGGTCGAGGTATCCGAGCCCTACGTCATCGCAGATCCCACGAGCGCTGTTCCGCAGGTAGTTCGCTGGGGAAGTCAGTCGCTCCTTGGAGCGGATCGAATCACGTTGTTCGGCGAGGTGATCGCAACCGGTCAGTTGTTGCGCGACGAGGCAGACGAATGCGAGTTCCCATGCCACGTCGGCAACCAAGGTCTGCTGGTGGCGGGGTACGCATTTCACGATCTGGTGAAATGCTTCCTCGATTTCTTGTCTTCCGATGTTTCGATCAACGGCCGTCGTCGCCGCTTCTTCAAAGCGACTGCGGCAGCGATTAAGCGTATTAGCGTTATATAAAGAGGGATTTTCAAATGTCGCTCCGATGTCGTCGCGATGTCGCTCCGATGTCGCCTCTCGTGTCGCGTCGATGCCGGCTTCGTGTCGCGTCGATGTCGCCCCTGATGTCGCGGTCGATGTCGCGTCAAATGTCGCCCCCACAGCCACCTTTGAAGATTCCTTGGAATGGTTCCGGGCATCCGATGCCCATATGACTTCGGAGGTCTGTTCAGCCATCTCAACGATGTTCGTCCACACCGCTTGAATGGCGACGATGTTTTGATTGCCAGCCACATGGCCAACTCGAACCAACCCGGAGTCTTGGAGGCGTCGCAGGATTCTCTGCAGCGTTCTTTGGCTGCAATCCAGTTCCTTCAGTAGTTGCATCCGAGTCCGAGTGAATGGTCGAAGACCACAAAGCCTCACTACCGTCCTCAGCAGCTTCCCTGCCGCGTCCTCGCGTCCAATGCCTAGGAAGTCCAGTGCGACCTCCGTCGTAGAGATCATGCTGCTTCTCGCGATTTCCTGAACCTCGTTGTCGCGAGCGCATCCATTTGCGTATTCGAAGAGCGGGAGATTCTGCTCTTTCATCGTTTTTGCCTCCGGCATCGTGTCGGAATGGTGTGTTGTAACTCGCGTTGTAAAGTCGCACTTTTTCAACGCTTAATCCGTGGAAACCATAGTCTGAATAGGACTATGGTTTTCAGTACTTTTGAACTAGCATGCTAAGCACATCAAGACGTGCCTTTAGCGGTCTCAAAAAGCAAAGCTTCCTGAGTCAGTGGCACACAACGAACGGTCCAAGCCGAAGCTCAGTTTTTGCGAACACCGTTGTTCACCGAAGTCGAATTGTCCGAACAGTCCGCGATCTCACTCAGGCGTTTTCGAACACGCGAGGAATGCTCATTCGGATTGATCGTCGCGAAACTCGATCGCTAGGGGCTCATGATCACCTCCTTCCTTTCAAGCCATGTCGTGGCTGCGGGTACGTTGACATACATTCGGTTCCAATCTTCACCGAATATCCATCTGCTGAGTGCTTCACATTGGCGGAGCGCCAATCCAAAGCGTTGATCGGGCAATGTGCCCATGCAGTTCCAGTAGTACGACCGATCGAATAACCGGCCTATCGCCACATTGGCAGATTGTGACCAGGAGCAGCTCGCATGCTGGACCTTGCCTCGAATGTTGACATTGCGAGGCTGGGCCTCGATTCTAGAGAGACGCCGTATTGGCTCGTGAAACACATGCTTCCCTAGCTTCCATCGCTTCAGTTCCACGAATAGAGAGCTGTACACTCCTGTGCCGCAGCACTTCCAGCATTCATCGGAAAAGGCAGCGTCAAACGAATGAAATATTCCATCGCCTCCACACGTCCAGCATTCGTGATCGATCCGCTGAACGTCGTACCCATCGTCGGTTCCCAGGCGATGACAGATGGTTGATTTGATGCAGTAGAACTCCATGCGCAATATAGGAGCGGTATTAGCTGCCCAGAGCACGTGAGCAATTCGATTGACTCGTTCATCGATCATTCCGGATGCTTCCTTTCTTGTCCGCGCATGTGAGGTGCTGCTAGAAAATCGCTCCGGGAGGTATTCTCACGTCGATATCAAAACATCCCTCCACCATCGAGTCCACGTCGAAATGGGGAGCAAAGATTGTCTCGCCGCGGTACTTGAAGTCTTCCCTCGCCTCGTGTTCGAGTGCGGTCAGAACCGCCTTGAGCGCTGTTTGTACAATTTCGCTTTTGGTCGCAAACCTCGATATGTACCACTTGCGGCCGCTTTGCTTTGCCGGAACGGAAGTCTTTGAATCGATCGCGGTGAAACAAACCTGCATGAGATATGACTCTCCGCTCGGTCCAACGCTGAACTCCCAGTCGCGAAACTGGATCTTCGATAGAATCAATGCGATGGAATCTATAGTCTGAGTTCTACCCATGTTCAGTAGCCTTTCCTTTGCATAGCGCGAGCACTGCCGATTGAATCGATTCAGCCAGCTTGATTGGGTTGTCGCCACGGTAGATCATCACATCGACGAGCTTCGATAGCTTTGTAGGAACCTTGATTCCTTGATCGACGATTGCGACGATCGGTTTGTCGTATGCGACGGCAACGCCCAATTGCATGGCAGTCGCGGGACTGACGTCATCACCGCTTCCAATCGTTAACACGACGACGGACGCCGATTTCAACAGTGCGAATAGCTCGCGTTGCGGGTCGTCCTTAGGAATGTCCATTGCTACCACGGTGAGGATTCCTTTTTGCGCTTTAGGTCTCGTTCTACTTGTCGATCGAGTCGCCTGCACTGATCCGGATGCTGCGATCGCATTCGTGCGATGAATCGCGACTCCTCTGGGGACAGAGCTCGCTTGCTCAGCTCCGAGTGCGTTAACGCAGATAGATAGATTTCGACACGATGTGGATCCATCCGTTCGGAAGTGAATTCGCACATGTTATTCGTTACCTCCAGAAATCTTTCCTCCCGGACTCATCGCCGGTCGTAGATCATCAACACACCAGATTTCAGTCCGAACCCTCGTTCCGGACTTGATAGTTACCTCAACACAGTCGCCTATCAGCAAACTTTGGTTTGTTACCGTTCCTCTTCCACACACTCGCGAAAGATGACGTTGCCTCGATCGCACGAACACAACCGTTCCTAGCTCCGGCTGCCATTCGGAATCGTCTCGCTCGAAAGCTCTCTGTCGCGGGGTCTTGCTCATGACGCTAACCTCTCGAGAAGCGAATCGTCGATCGATAGGTAGTTGCGTCTAGCGACGGCCGGAGAATGCCCCAGGAGCAATCCAGCTTGATGCTCGGTGATGGTAGGATCTGCAGCGAGTTGATTCGCACGAGTCGCGCGAAACGCGTTGTAAGGAGGCTTCCACCTTGGCACACCCACGCGATCCTGTAATTCGTAGAGCCATTCGTAGCAGTTGTTCTCGGTGATCCTCGAGAGCACCCGATCGCCTGGGCCCAGCCCTCTGAGCAGATCGGGCAGATATTCGCGAATTGCAGGGTAGATCGGGTTGATGCGAATTCGGTTGTTCTTGCTCTCCTGCAAGAGGATTCGGTTGCGATTCAACTCAACATCGCAAGCACGCAGCGTGAGCCCCTCGCGCAGCCGGCAGCCTGTCCACTGTACGAACCGCAGCCAGTACCGTTCCTCCACCGTGCGGCAGGACGCGACCAGTTGGTCAATCCATTCCCACTGCACTGTATCTTTCTCGCGAGGTGCAATCGATCGATTGAGAGCTTCGCAAGGATTGGAGTCGATTGCGTCCGGGTTGTTAGTACGGAGCCATTCGAAAAATAGATTCCAATGCTTCGCGTGCCGAGCTAGAGTGTTCTCGACATAATGGTTCTCTTCACCGAGGTCGACCATGAGATCAGAGAGACACCCTTCATCGATGTGACTTACGTCGTTGCCGCAGCGAAGCAGCTTGCGAACATCGCGAAGCACTGCCTCGTCCGTTGCAACGCTCGTGTTCATCTCCTGCCGAGCTGCTTCGTATTCGTCGATCCATTCCGCTAGCGCAAGCCGAGCCGGTTCGCACCCATTCGATTGCTTCTCGAGAAGGCGCGATTGCAAATACTCGAACTGTTTCCGCGGAATCGATTTGAGCCAGTCCGCGGTGGATCGAGGTACCGGAGCCTCCGATCGCTGCGCCTCGAGTATCCGCTCCACATGTCGCTTCATGCCCGACCATTCGCGATCGCTGAGACGGAATCGACCCAAGCTCAACGTGTCTTGTCTACCCTCGCGAGGACCGCAGTAGTGGCGAAAGATGATTTGATGTCGTTGGTCACGGCAAAACATCGATTACCTCCGGTGCCGGCAGCCGAGCTAGATTGCGACGATCGACGAGCTTGGCCTGCTGCGTCTCGAGAAGGGCGCCCACGCCGTTAGAGAGCGTTTCCCAGGCGGCACGATTGAAATTGGATTTGCTCCAGGCGCACGTCGCCCAAAGGAACCCTTTGGACTCGAAATTCGCGTAGACGAAATCGTTCTCATGCTCCACGTGAACCTTTCGCACATCAACCGCCAGCGTCTTCAGCAATCTCAAGAACGCGTCGGGATCAACGTTTACTCTTGTGAGCGACTTCGAGCAGCCAGAGACCGATATTGAAACGAGATCTCCCCGCTTGAGTCTTGCCACCAAGAGGACATCGCTCGCCGCGATCAATTGTTTTTGAACGTCTGCGATACGCTTCATGGCTTCACCTTCGCACCGAGGGCTTTCAAGAGCTCGATGACGTCGCGACGTGTTCGATACTTTCGTCCGCCGAGCGCTAGACCGCTGGGCATCGGGAAAATCTTACGACTTGTAAGAACATGAAACTCCAGGGGATGACTAAGAACGCAACGGAGCCACAAAAACGCTTCATCCGTCTCCTTGATCCCAAAATCGATGTATTGAAAACCGTTCCATCGGTCGGAGCCCAACGAACCACCGATTTCCATGAGCCATGACTTGGACACTCGTTCGACAGCGAAAGCCATCGGAATCGGCGGTTCGACCGCAACCTTAATACGCGTTCTTGATGATTGCATGAAATGCCTCCGTTTCCATGCGAGAGGGTGGGTACAGCCAGATGAATTCAATAAGGTCACTTTCTCTTGGACGCAACGCGTTGAAGCCCATTGAGCGGAAGAACAACTGCACCACGAGTAGATCGGCAGGCACAACGGTCAGCACATCGTGGCGTCCGGATCCCTTTACTGATGCTTTGATGAGTTGGACAAGCAGATCTCCAACACCAGTCCTTTGATGGTCGGGGTCGACTGCGATTCGGTAAATAAAAGTATCTTCTTGGCTGAACTTGCAAATCGAATAAGCCAGAACGCACTCACCCAGATAAAGCACGAAGCCAAAGACAAATCTCTCTCGCAGTAATTTCTCGAACTGTTGTCGCGAATATGGTTGGAAATACGGATGCGTTGGAGAGAGAAAAGCCCTATGCTCAATTCGGGAAACTAGCTCAAAATCGGAGAGAAGCATCCGTCTCCACCTGACTTCGTGCTGCGGGATGTCCATTTGATCTTCCACAATTAAAACGCTTTCTTGATGATTGCATGAAATGCCTCCGTTTCCATTCGAGAGGGTGGATTCAGCCAGATGAATCGATAAAGGTCGCTTCCATTGGGATGCAACGCCTTGAACCCCATCGAGCGGAAGAAGATTTGTGTTCGGACCAAATCATCGGGCACTGCCGCTAGGATCTTGTTGCGTTTACAGGCCTCCACGGATCGTTTGACCCCCTGGACGAGTCGAGTTCCCAGACCGCTCCGTTGATGGTCCGGATCGACTGCGATTCTGTATATGGCGATGTAGTCCCTGGAGTGCCCTAGAATCGAATAGGCTACGACGCAGCCATCCTGACAAAGCACGCATCCGGAGACATGCCCCTCTCTGAGCAATCTGGCGATCTGCTGCAGCGAATATGGTTGGAACGAAGGATGCTTTGAAAAGCGAAACGCCTTACGTTCGATTCTCGCGACTGCCTCGATGTCGGAGCGAAGCATCCATCTCCAGCGAGCTTGGGACTGTGTGGCGTCACGAGGAGCTTCCATTGCTGCCTCCTGCCGCGACGGATCGCGTGATTTCGCGACGATAGATAACAACTTCGGGAGGAGCATCGAAGCTAAGAAGAACTCCCTGGTCATTGAAATTGACGACCCAGATCGTCACATCAATCTTTCCGATCTTCAGGAGAAAGCTTTCTTTGCGGACCCTTTTCACGACCGCAGCAATTTCTCCGTCTCCAGCGGCCGAGTCGTCGACAGCACTGACTTGCAGCAAGACCTCATCGCCGTTCCTGCAGATCAACCTAAGATTGATTCGGATTTCGTCAGCGACCAAGATGATCGACTGACCTACCCTGCGTCTAAGGGATAGCATGACGCCTCCTCCATGTTGGGGACTCTGAAAATCCTGCATCGCCAGTCCTTACGAACTGGCGATGCAGCTTGCAAGTTGCACTCGGTGCAACTAGGAGTTAAGCCCTCAACACGCTTTCGCTAGTCACGCCCGAAACCTATCTTGGCGTGTTGAGGGCAAACCACCGGCAGGACTCGAACCTGCGACCTTCCCCCTCTTCGGCCCTTGGCGCGGCAAAGAATGGGGACGCTCTTCCTTCTGAGCTACGGCAGCGAAACTTCGACGAGACGGAATCCCATCGCACCAAATGGCACCCGAAGTCCGATCGTCTTTTGATTCATGGAACAGACCTGCACCGACGTTCCCCGACTAGCAACGACACAGACTGACTCGCATGATTGCGAGCTCCGCTTTGGTGGTTCGGGCCTCGGTGCGTCTGCAGATCGCATCGCCTCCCGAAAAGCTTTCAGACCGGTCGTTTCTGAGTTGGTGAGCATGTTGAATCTTCGACAATGGAAATCGAAACCAAGCCACCTGCGGGAGTCGAACCCGCGCCGGTCCCAGTAGGAGGAAAGGGACTGCTCTACCGACAGAGCTAAGGCGGCTACCCGATACGAATTGGAGTCATCGGGGCTTGGCCTGATTCAGAAATCGCGTTGACGCGCCCAGTGCGTCGATCGCGATGAGGCAAAGCTCGCGGACCACGCGGCCCAGAAACGAACAAAGCCCGCTGAATCAGATTCAGCGGGCAATGTTCTAAAAGAATTTATTTAGCGATGCAAGGGGAGGTAAAAGATTTTTTTTAGTCCTCGATTTCCTTTGCCCCGGCTTGGAGGATTTCGATTGTCGTGGCGTTCAAAGCCTCCGCGAGCTGATCGCAGGTTCTGAGGGAAGGGTTACCATTCTTCCCGAGCAAGAATTGATTCACCTGCTGAATTGTGCGCCCCCAGCTTTTCGCGAGCTGAGTTTCTGAAATCCCTTTGTGCCCCATCATGACCCGTACACCACGAATGAAGCACTGGGTTGAACTTGAGGGGCTTAGTGCAGTTGACATTTCGATCATCCCCTAAGGATAGCCATCAACATTGAACGAGCAAATCTTCTTCTAGCTAAATTCCGAATCACGTAACTCTTCACCCGACAGGTGGATTTTCCTCGTCATATTCCTCAAGCTGAGTCGCCACGTCCTCATCGTATTCCGTCAATAGGGACCTGTGAAAAACGTGAGAGCGGAAGATGGATTTGTGGTCCGTCCAAAGACACTCGTATAACCCATCGCCAACACTTCGGTTTATTACCATCTCGTAGTTATGAAGGGCTGCTTGGTTCGACTTACCGAACATAACACTCGCACCAGTTTCGAAAGATCTTTCAGAGCACTCGACTTTCGAGTGACTTCGGTCAGTGCGAGCAGTCTTACCTATGTCCGTAGACTTCGAGCTTAGTGGTTTAGAATCTGACACTTAGACGCCTCCGTGCCCAAAGAGGAGCGATTTGAATTGAAGGAGACGGCGTATTCCTTCGCCATAAAAATGACTGCGACTAGCAGAATCCCCACAGCACGAGCGCTTAGAAATTTCTTGGGTAGAAACTTCGCCAAACGTCCAGTCGCGCGTGAACGCGACATACATGCGCATGGATTTCACAAGCATCGAACTCCTTCCTTATTGGATGAAGTGATCGCCATCCTTGAAGCCAGATCGAGAAATGCACCGTCGCCTGACGGTTTTCGAGATTTGGCTGATCACTGATCTATTGGTAAACGGCAGGCGTGTCCTGCCCAGTGAAACGGACAAAATTGGGAAAAACATGTTGAATTCAGTAGTTCTCGAACTACCGTTCTTTTCGCATCCAGATTTATCAGTGCGGCCGAGAGGAATCGAACCTCCAAGGGATTGCTCCCACTAGCCCCTCAAGCTAGCGCGTCTGCCAGTTTCGCCACGGCCGCAATGGATTGCTACAATATCGACGAAGTTTAAAGCCTATCCGAGCTTCGTCAAGCCATCTTCGAAACCTGGCGAAATACTTTGCATGCCGCTTCAATCTCCGTCTTCGTTACATCCAAATGAGTTACCAACCGGACGCTCTGCGGTCCAAATGCCATGACCCTTACCCCGTGCTCCAAACATCGATCGGCAAAATCCTTAGCACTCCCCCATTCCTGCTCGATTCGGAAAATCACGATATTCGTGTCTGGAACCGGGTCCAAAAGTTGAAAGAACGGAATTCCAGCAATGGATTCGGCGAGCATCGCGGCGTGATGATGATCTTCGACGAGCCGCTCGATGTGGTGATCGAGCGCGTGAAGTGCCGCCGCCGCGAGATACCCGCATTGCCGCATCCCACCCCCAAACAACTTTCTCGCACGTCTTGCTTTTCGGACTAACTCTCTGGTCCCAGCTAGGCAAGACCCCACAGGTGCACCGAGCCCCTTGCTGAAGCAAACGCTGACCGAATCGAATGGTTTCGATAATTCCTCCAGCGTGCAGCCAATCGCGACACTCGCATTCCAGAGCCTTGCACCGTCCAAATGGCACGCGATTCCTTGCTGCTTTGCTTGAGTGCAAATCGCTTCCGTCAGCTCGAGCGGATATACCTTCCCACCTCCTCGATTATGCGTGTTCTCCAAACAAAGTAGTCGAGTCGATACGAGATGGTCGTCTTCGTTGCGCCGAATTCCTGTCAATTGCGAAGCAGCAAGCAATCCTTTCGATCCTTCCAATGTCCGCGCGACAAGTCCACTCAACTGAGCGAATGCTCCTTGCTCGTAGTTGTAAATGTGACTCTGGCTCTCGCAAAGAAACTCGTCACCCGGCGAACAGTGGCATCGCAGCGCAATCTGATTGGTCATCGTTCCGCTGGGCATAAAAATCGCTGCTTCCTTTCCAAGCATCGATGCGATCCTCTCCTGCAATGCGATTACCGTCGGATCGATATCGATCAAGTCGTCCCCTACCTGCGCGGACATCATTGCCTTCAACATCGAGGCTGTTGGTCGCGTTACGGTGTCGCTGCGAAGATCAATCATGGATGATGGTAGTGGATGCAGAAGTAGTGGATGCGATGGCGAACCATCGTGGGGCTTTTGATTGCTACACCGAACAGGCTCGACGTCACGGCTCGATGAATGGGCTCGACGTTTTCTATCAGAGCTCGCGGTTCTGTTCAAGTTTCCAATGTTGTTGGCACTCGGACGTAACGCTGGAAGCCACTCGCATACGTTACAATGCCACGTCTTGATATTGGTTTCGCGTTCAAACGGTTCAACGGCATGCAGAGCCAAACGAACGGCGGGCCAATCGATTCCATCGCGATGCCTACAACCTCGAGTTGAGTTGTCCCTCCTAATTTTCTTCCAACCGTTTTTTATGCAACTTGTGGTGGGATCTGTCCTATGCTTGTCCGCGATGCATTTCGAATTTCGTTTGTTTTTGGGCTGGCATCGTTTTTCGCACTCGGCACCGAAGCGAATGGCGGGGCGGAAATAGCTGTCGTCGCGTTTCCCGGCGCAGAGGGATGGGGAGCCGTTAGTCGAGGTGGGAGAGAAGGCAAAGTGATCGCCGTTACGAATCTCGACGCTTCGGGGCCCGGAAGCCTGGCCGAAGCTTGTCGCACGGAGGGACCTCGCATCGTTGTCTTCCAAGTGAGCGGAGTTATTCGAGGCGACATTCGGATCACCCACCCCAATATCACGATCGCAGGACAGACTGCCCCGGGAGCCGGGATCACGATTGAAGGAGTTGTCTCCAGCTATGACCACGGGGTGCACGACGTGATTTTGAGACACCTGCGGGTGCGTCCTCGCCGCGCAACAGGAGCCGGCGGCGATTGCATCCAACTAGGGGGCCAGGGCCCACGAAAAACTGGCACTTACAACATCATGCTCGACCATCTATCGCTCAGTTGGGGAAACGACGAGATGATCGACCTCTATCATGCGCACCATATCTCCGTCCAATGGTGCACCATAGAACAGTCGGATAACCAAGGGCATGATAAAGGAGAACACAACTACGGAGTTATTTCCGCAGCGGAGGATAGCGGCGCCGTTTCCATTCACCACAATTTGTGGGCGCATCATGCTCGAAGGGTCCCCTGTATGGCACCTTACCGCAAAGATGCTGCAGGCGATTTTTGCAACAACGTGATCTACAACTGCAGGGGTGGCTACACCGACGATGGTCACGGCGATCGCGCGAAAAGTGCTGTCAACCTTCACAAAAACTACTATTGTCGGGGGCCTCAAACGAAGGATAGGATCTATCCCTTTGCTTTATCACCCAAGATGAACTATTTCGTCCACGAGAACTACTTCGAAGATTGGGGCGTCCAAGGGCATCCCAAGTATTGGAAATGGGGAACTCAGCCGGGTAGCGCGCCGAAATGGTTGCAGTTCAACAACAACGGAGGTGAGTTGGATGTTCCGGCTGCTACGCCCCCGATCCAGCTTGTGAGACCGAAGGATGCCTACGAGTTGGTACTCCGCAAAGCAGGCTGCTGGCCTCGAGATCACGTGACCCAACAAACTATTGAAGAGGTCCGATCTCAGACTGGCAGCTGGGGACGCAGCGCTCCCCCGGCACCGAGCGACGATTGGTTCCTACAAGGTCTCGAGAAGGCTGCTCCTCCCCAGGATTCCGATCAAGATGGAATGCCCGACGCTTGGGAACTTCAGCATCGGCTGAATCCTATGGACCCGCTCGATGGCCAACGAGTCGTCTCTCACGGGGAATCGGATGACGACCGCCACGCTGGCTACACCTTTGTAGAGTTCTACCTCAACGAGTTAGCAGATCGATGAACGACGATACCAGCAACACTCCTTTGCAAGAGAGCATTGCCTTCACGATTTGGGTAGATGCAGACGCGGCACCTCGCGAAGTCAAAGAAATTGTTTTCCGCGCTTCCAAAAGGCTGGGTCTTCCAGTCCGTCTCGTCGCTAATCAAAGTATCTTTGCACCACCCTCCGGCGGACGAGTTCAAAGTATCGCCGTTGCGAGTGGTGCGAACATGGCGGATCGTTATATCGTCGACCATGCGTGCCCGGGTGATTTGGTGATCACCGCAGACATCCCCTTAGCCTCCCAACTGGTTGATCGAGAAATATTGGTTTTAGACCCTCGCGGATTGATCCTCGATGCCAATAATGTCCGCAGTCGTCTGGCTGCCAGAGACTTGCTCGATGCGGCGCGTGGGGCGGGGATGGAAGTGTCTGGGCCCTCTCCTTATAGCGCTCAAGACAAAACGGCATTTGCATCCGCCCTCGATCGAATCCTTACCAAAGCAATGCGAAAGAAATCCTAGGAATTGATAACGATGAATTCGAACTCATACCGCTTCCTTAGGTGGCTATATTTGCTTCTGTCGTTCGCAGTACTTCAGAACATGGCCATGCCCCAAAGTGCTGGCGAAGGTGCAAAGCTTCCAAACCTTCCCAAAGTCGAACGCGAATACCGCGGAGTGTGGGTCGCGACCGTTGCAAACATTGATTGGCCGAGCAAACCAGGGTTATCTACTCAAGAGCAACAGCGAGAAGCGATCGAGATATTGAACAAGGTCGCGGAGTTGCGAATGAATGTGGTAGTGCTTCAAGTGCGAACCAGCTGCGATGCGTTGTACGAAAGCAAACTGGAGCCCTGGAGCTACTTTTTGACCGGAAAACAAGGCGCCGCGCCAGATCCCTATTACGACCCATTGGAGTTTTGGATTCACGAAGCGCATCGCCGCGGGTTAGAACTTCATGCATGGTTCAACCCCTTCCGGGCAAAAAACTCGGGACAGACTTATGCCGACAGCTCGAGCCATATCAGCCAAACCAAGCCTCAGCTCGTGAAGCGATATGGGAACGATAAGACGAATTACCTTTGGCTGGACCCAGGTGAGGCAGAGTCACGCGAGCATTCGTTGGCTGTTTTTCTAGACGTACTTCGTCGTTACGATGTCGATGGCATACACATCGATGACTACTTTTACCCCTACCCCGTCGACGATATTCCCTTTCCAGATGATCCTGCTTGGAACGCATACCAATCGGCTGGAGGAAAACTCGCGAGAGACGATTGGCGACGCGATTCCATGAATGCTTTTATCAAGCAACTTTATGGGGAGATCAAAAAGACGAAGCCGCACGTGAAATTTGGAATCAGCCCGTTCGGTATTTGGAAACCCGGGTATCCGGAGAGCGTCGCGGGATTTTCCCAACATGACAAACTGTACGCGGATGCGAAGCTCTGGCTCAATGAAGGATGGTGCGACTACTACACTCCTCAATTGTACTGGTCTATCACGGCCAAACAGCAAAGCTTTCCAGCACTACTCGCTTGGTGGAGCCAAGAAAACCTACAAAATCGTCATCTCGCGCCGGGTCTCTACACGGGCCGCATCGGTGACAAGGGACGTCCTTACTCGCCCGAGCAGATTGAGAACCAAGTCTTTCTCTCCCGATACATGCCGGGCAGCCATGGAGCCATTCACTTCAGCATGAAGGCCTTGATGGGAAATCGAGAAGGGATTAGCGATCGATTACGAGAGAACGCTTACTCGAACGTGGCACTAACGCCCGAATGCAAGTGGATCGATGGGCAAACATTGGAAGCCCCCATGGTTCAAATCGAAAGCCATCCTTCTGACGGTTATCAAGTGACGTGGAAAACATCGAATCCGGATGCGGTCCGGCAATGGTGTGTGTATGTCCTGTACCAGTCAGCCTGGAGGACCACCATCGTCGGGGGCGCGACACGGGACTACCATGTCGATGGCGAAGCAGGGAAGGAACCGCGAGCGATCGCGATCGCTGCAATCAATGGCGCTGGTTTCATGGGGACGCCAAAGATAGTTTCGCTACCTGAGAATTGAACGCGACCTAGCGAGTTCTCTGAATATACATACGGCTGATCGTGGGATCCTTCAGATCGAAATCCTCTCGATTCGCCGGCGGAATGCGACTGTAAGAATCGAGCATCTGTTCTCTTGAAGGTTGACGATTCGGGGCCAAGTTATTGAACAGGATCTGCAGTTGCTCCATCGGCTTCAATCCCGACATCAACACAATGGCGTCATCGGAGAGGTTTGCCATCAAGGGAGCTACCAGCGATGCCTGCCGCTCCTCGTCCCAGTTTCGGATCATGAACATAAAGAATCCATTGATCAGTTTCTTGATGTCTCGCTCGCTGAATCGGTTGTTGCTGGACAGAATAGCAGGCTCTAAATGATTGGCGCTCCAATCGGTGATCGCTTGTTGGTCCGCGTGCGAAAGAGACTGTGTGAAATAGTAGTCCGCAGCCTTGAAATAAATTCGACCCTTCAAATGTTGGATGCGGTCTTCAATGGGCATTCCGTCTAGAGCGCGGCGCTCCGAATTAGCGAGCTGATCCATAACGAGACCAATGAGCCTCACCACTTCTTGAACATCGTTTCCGTTGGGCAGCTCTTCAATTCGATCCTCGAGCTCGCGATACTTTTCAAGCGATTCGGGATTCATGCGTTGAACGATCTCGCGCTCGCTCATCAAATGGGCTTGTTGCACAGGGGTAAGCTGCTCGATCCAGCCCGAAAGTTCTCGAATTCTTACAGGAACGTTGGAAGTAATCCGGTCCGAATAACGTGCCTTCAAGTAGCGAATTGCTACGGACTCCTGGCTGAGCCGTTTGGCAACGTCCAACTCGTTGACGTCCACGAGACCTGAGATATTCGCGATTAGGTTCAAGCGGCGAAGCTCTGCCTGATTGACCAAACCTCTGGCGATCAATCCTGCGGATCCGCCTATCAGGACCGAGGTGGTTAGGAGGATGGGTAACCTGTACCTCCCCCACACTTTGCTCCAAACCATGGCTCTCCAGAAGTCAGTGCGTCCGGATGCATCGGAAACCGAACCAAGGGCATCGTCTGACCCTGGCGATTCCTTAACCTTCTGAATTACATGCTCGATCGTGCTCTGAGTAAATCTCTGATCATGAGGCGTTTCGGGTAAATCATCCAGGAGATCGTAAGCTCGTCGAAGCTCCGCTAAACGCAAACGAAGCGACTCGTCGTGCACGAGCTTCTGTTCAAGTCGATTGGATTCCAATGCAGAGAGTTCACCATCCAAGTAGGCGGTGAGCTGCTCATCGATTTCGTCGGCAAAAGAGGGTTCGAGATTCGGATTCATTCTCGCGATGCCTCGCTACTGGATTGGGGCATTTCGTCGGATTCGACGGAGGTCGCGCCGAGCGGGGAACCGTCAGAAACGTAGGGTTCGAGTAAATTCTTTAAGTTTACTCGGGCTCTGCTCAGCAATGATTTAACCGCCTGCACACTCATTCCCATGGTATCCGAGATTTCCTGGTAACTCATTCCTTCGAATTTGCTTAGCATGATAGCGGTGCGCTGACGCTCTCCCAACGCTTGCAACGCCTGCAAAACAATGTTGGATCTCTCATTGCTTTCCATGGAGCGGGTTGGCTGAAATCCACTAGGAGCAACAGCCATGTTCTCCAGCATAACGCCGGAGGTGGATGTATCCGCTCCTTTGGAAAGCTGATATTCTTTTCGGTGGGAACTGTCTCGAAGGTGATTCGAGGCAATGTTGTGGGCGATACGATAAAGCC
Organism: Pirellula sp. SH-Sr6A; assembly: GCF_001610875.1. Taxonomy (NCBI): domain Bacteria; kingdom Pseudomonadati; phylum Planctomycetota; class Planctomycetia; order Pirellulales; family Pirellulaceae; genus Pirellula; species Pirellula sp. SH-Sr6A. The sequence continues at coordinate 4,185,376 of NZ_CP011272.1, forward strand.
AAGTTGTGAATTTGGCGGTGGGAGAATACGTTTTCCGAGCTTTGAAGACTCGAAGGAATACGTCCTGTGCCAAGTCCTCTGCCTGCTGGGGATTGGAAACCCAACCCAGCATAAATCGAATAATCTTCCCTTGGTGCCGGTCAATTAACATTTCGAACGCGACAGCATCATCCTCGCGGACGCGCAGCATCAGACTTACGTCCGGATCGATAGCTGCTGCTTCCGTCGGGTTGGGTTGATCGCTCAAATTGTCTGCTCTTGCAACTGGGGTCTAGCTAGAAACACGGCGAGATCGGAAAAGTTCCTGACGCTCCGAACTAACTTTCTGTGCTCCTATCATAACACCTCGAGGCGGACGGACGAGCAATCCCCCCGTTCGTTCTTTCTTCCGGCGTCCGATTCTCCTGCTACAAGCAAAAAAAGAGGGCCCGGAAAACCCGAGCCCTCATTATGAAAGCAATTGAACGTCTCGGCGTCGATCTACACGCCGAAGGTATCTCCCGATCGGGGAACTCGTCGAAAAGGGGTTAGAACAACCCGCCTCCTCCGAATCCTCCACCACCGCCAAGACCACCCCCACCGCCGAGACCGCCGCCACCGAGACCTCCACCGCCCAATCCACCACCCGCTCCGTTGCCGGTCGTTCCAGTGGAAATATTGAACGTATCCACCGAGATGATGTCGTTGAAACTAGGAGGCTGCAAAAAGCCGATTCGAACGTATCGTCGATCACCTGAAATGACCGCCAGCGGTGTCATGAATGCACCCGACGGGATAACGGTGATCTGTGGCTGGTAACCGACGGCGCCGCGCCCGAAGAACGGCAGTCGACCGTTGTTGAGTCCGCCATTGTTATTCTGGGCTGCCCAATACCTCGCCCAAAAGAGCTCAAGATCGCTGAGCGACCCGGCGTCCGCGTTGTTGTTCGCGCCGGCAGCACCGTTGTTCGGGGCGCCATTGTTGGCTGCATTCCCTGCTTGCTGCGCGAGAATCGCGGCACCCATCGCATTCTTCGCGGTTCTCACCTTTGCCAAATAGGCCTCTTCGATCGGCTGAGATCGATGACCGTTTTTCACGTGGGCAATGACGACCGCCATCGGAGCGGTCGGGCCCATCTCAACGACCTGTTGGATCACCTTTACCTCGGGAGTACCATAATCCGACAAAATGTTGACGGTCACTTTACCACCCGCGACTTCGCCCCAAATCTTCTTGATGATGATCTTGTAGGCTCCTGCATACCCCTGACCGCAAACATACGACTCAGAGTAGCCGTCCTTCGCAGACTTGCCCAAGGACGAACCGTCACCCAAGTGAACTCCTCCCGATGCGGTATGCGAATTCTGTTGATCGCAAACCGTTCCAGCAGGCTCCTCCACCGAGATATCCAAGTCGGCATCCCCGGTCCAAACAACTCGGACAATCAAATCGCGGGTACGTGCATCCTTGAGCTCCTGCTCGAAGGTATACGCGTTCATCGTTTCTTTGTTGTCGGTCATACGGATATAGCAAGCCCTCGCAGTGAGTAGGGCCTTTTCGATCAATGGCAATGCATCATCCGTCCAGCTTTGACGCAGCACGCCAGCCGAAGCCCAACGCATCCCATCCAAGTCTTCGGTATCGGTGGCAATCGCCAGTGCTAGAGAAAGGGCATCCTTGTTCATCGGACTCGAGACATGGACGTCTCGCAGCACCTTCAATGCCTCCTTTTTCATGCCCGCGCCGCTCAGGTACCGAGCGATCTTGATCGCATCCTCCTCTCCCGCGCCATAATCGAGAGCAGACAGGAGAACACGACGGATCGATTGCGGAGAGTACTCGTTGGCTTGCATGGCTGTGCTAAGCGCGTCATACATCCAAGCTGCCGGCAGTGAGCGACGCATCGCCTCGTTGACCGTGTCGATTACTTCTTGGAAGTGACGTGTAGCCTCTTGGGTGTTCCCCGCCTCAATCTCCTTCTTCCCAGCCGTCATCTTCGACAAGACCCACTTGGAGAGCTCGGTTTCAGCAGCCAACTTTACGTTCTCATCGTCAGAAGAAATCTCATCGACGAGTTGAGCGGGCGACTTCGCAGCGGAGGGTGATTTCTGGGTGGTGTCGTTCACGTCGAACATTCCACCTCCCATACCACCCATCCCCATGCCACCCATCCCGCCCATGCCACCACCCATGCCGCCCATGCCGCCCATTCCTCCCATGCCGCCCATTCCACCCATGCCGCCCATACCTCCCATGCCACCGCCCATGCCTCCCATGCCACCCATACCTCCCATCATCCCGCCACCAGCCATGCCGGGAAGAACGGGAATGACAAGGTCACCGACGGGATAAACACGGACAACATTGGCCGAGCTCTGCTTGGTCGTGATACGCATGACTTCGTCTTCAATGACATAAGTCAAATTCAACGGTTCGAGAATCAGCTTGAGAGCTGATCGGAAGGAGACGTCTGAGGCCAACTGGAGAGTGATAGGTTCGTCCAACGAAATCGTTTCTTCCTCCAAAGCCTTTTCATCGGGAACGATCGGAATACCCTGATCGTCCGCGAACCGAGAGAGAACCGCAGAAAGGGGCAGACCGTTAAAGTCCACGTTGACCTTTTCATCCAAAGACCTATAGATCTTGCGCTCGGATTCTTTACCGCCGGACAAATCGATCGAACCATATCGCTCCAGGCGACGACGGCTCAAAGCTTGCCAAACATCGTGCGGTGGATAACGGATAGGTGGTTCGTCGACGAACGGCACCAAGCCCACTTCATTCAAGTAAAGAGAATCGACGAAGGCTTTGTTGCGTTGGTTGATGACGTCTTCGATCAGACGGGCATTTGCTGCCATGTTCGACTCTAAGTTCGTCACCACGTCGATCACCGATTCCCGATCCAACGAGGTGATCTGGGGGGCAACCTCTGTATTCGCTGCGGAGTACATTTGTTGTCGCATCAGCGAATCGTAACGGTCTACCAACTGCTTGATCGTCTCTTCACGCCGTTCGGACTCGGCCAACAGGCGCTGAGTCGCTGACTGCGCGGATCGAACTGCCTCTTCCCGAGCAATCTCTTCCCGTTTGGCCGCCTCAGCGCGCGCCGCCCGCTGAATCGCTTCCGCAACCGACTTCTCAAGCCGAACCCGGCTCCCTGCGTCCAGCTCAGGAGCTCTTCTCACTTGGTCCAGCAACGCCTTTAAGGACAATTTCATGGCGCTGTAATCTGTCGACGGCGCACCCGGCATGCTGGCGCGACGAGCCGAGGCAATCTCCGCCTTGACCTGTGCTTCCAGTTGCTGGGCTGCGACTCTTCGCAACGATTCATCTTCTCGCAAAAGCTCTCCGGCATCAGCAAGCTCATCGTAGGCTACACCGGGAGCGCCCAGCATACTGCCAGCATCCGAACTCAACGCCGGAGCAGGAGCAGGAGCCGGTTCCGCTGGAACGACAGGAGTCGATGGCGGGACAACATTCGATGGCGGAGCCGCTGACTTGTCGTCTTCGAAAGGGTCCTGGGCTGGCTGCGTCGCCGGTGCACCAAACGGATCGTCTCCAGCCTGGAACGCGATAAACTTCACAATCTTCGGCCTGGCGCTCGGCGCCTTCACGGGCTTCTCTTTCGGAAGCTCGGCCCCCTTCGATGCGTCGCTCGAAGCTGCGGGGCGTCTCGCAGGATTATCCGTCGACTCCATCGCCATCGCGGCGTCCAAAACGTTTTTAGCACTGAGGCTGTTCGGCGAACGCTTCAATGCCTCGGTCGCAATCGCAATCGCCGACTCGCGATCCCCGCTCCCCAACGCATATCGGGCGTCTTTCACCAATTCTTCCGAACTGGACATCAAAACACTTCCCAAGGACTTCAACGCGTCCGAGCCCGCCGTCGGCAAAAGCAATCCACCGTCCAGTCGAGCCTTCTCAACCACCTTCGGAAGAAAAGCTAAGTCGGGATTGAGCCCCTCGGTTTGAACCGACCAGTCCAACCCTACTTCTTTGCCTGCGATGACGCCTCGCAAAGACACTCGACCCTCGGCTGTCGGTCCCTTTAGCGTTCCAACCAAAATCGAATCCCTGTCAGTTCGCAACGGAGGGACCATCTCGGGATACGCTACCTCGATCGAATCGGGCCAAGTCGCATCGCTGGGCCAAAACACGGGAGCCGTGCACTCTTTCGCCAATTGCACCGCCATCTGCTGATTGGAAGCGCCCGCAATATTGCGATGGACGTGAACCATACCACCCGTGTGATTCGCAATCGTCGCCAAAAACTCCACATCGGCGTCCGGCCCAATCGCCATCGCGTTCACCGTTGTTCGGGTCTCTCGCAACGTCCGAATCAACGACTCAAATCCCTTCGGCTCCAACAAATTACAACGATGGAACCCGTCCCCTATGTACAAAATACTCGCGTCGTTCCCCTCGCCTAACACCTCGCGCGCCTTCGACAACGCTGCCACCAAATCGGTCGTCCCCAATGGAACAGTCTGCTTCAGCTTTTCAATTCCCGAAGCGATCTCCGCACTCCCGGGAGCACCCACCCCCAACACGGACGGTTCGATGTCACAACCTAACAACGCGACCACCGATGCGTCCGACAAACCTGCCAAAATTCGCTCGGCAAGCTCCAGCGAATCGCTGCGGTAGGTCCCGCTCTGCGACGCCGATGTGTCGACTACCACCGCAACACGCTTCGCTTTGCCCGGTACCGCTTCCAACTGAGAAGTCGTCAAACTCAACGCAAAATGAGTCTGCCCACGATCCTCAAAAGTCAGCATGCGTGAACTCTGATCCGCTGCCAACGCCGAACAGCTCCAAAGAAGCCCGACGCCGAGCAAAAGAGCTCGATTCATACCCAGAAACAGTCGCATAACGATTCGCTCCAAACCGGCTCGAATGGATGAGAAGAAATTGGTCCAACTACCGTCTAATCGTATTTCTCGCCAAGGCCGGATGCCATTAAAAACATCGCAATTCCCTAACAAAACAGCCCCAACCCTAAGCCGATCTTCCGCGATCGACCTCCGGTTGACGCATTCTTTAGACGCTTGAACACCCCCTCCGATCCCCATGTCGCTGCCAAGCCGCGTCGTGACAGGGCCAAGCCCCGGCGAGGCGGGATGGTCAAGCCAAAAGGAACTGCGGAATAAGGGTGCTCTAGGAAGCTACTGCGTATTCCGTTCCAAAAATGGAAAATCTGGGGAGAAAGTTCGGCTGCCCACCAAAAACCACTTGGAAAACCGAAGAGGGGATTTGCAAGCCCCGCGGAGGAAAGATTGAAGGCTCGTTTTGCTGCTGTTGATTGTGCGGGGTGTTGCAATATCGTACGCGGGAATGGCCGGCGATTTCGGAAAAGTCGGCAACTTCTGCCTATTCGTTTCAGCTTCCCACTCCCGATTCCCGATAGGACGAGAGGAAGGGCTCTCTCCTTATCAAGACTCTTTGTTGAGGTACCCCCTTCGCAACAGAAAAAATCACGGAGTTGATCGATGTCGCTTTTAGGAAACACCCCCGTTCGCTCGCGCACCCTGCCAGGATGCTTGATCGTGGCCTTGCTCCTGGTGGCATCTTCTCCCTCGGCCTCCCCCGCACAATCGGACGACGCCCCCGACGCGAGGGCAAACGAACTGGACTCGCCGAAGCCCTCATTCTCCAACCCATTCGGCAAACTCTTTGCCCGCAAACCTGCTGATGATTCGGAACCGGCGCCGAAACCCGCCCGACCGGCCACTGGACTCAAACCCGGTTCGACCCTCTTTCGCCCCGCACGCACCAAACCCTCATTGCCAGAGGAAGGTGCCGCGGCCCAACCCGAAACCCGTGGCGGCTTGCTCGTACCCCTCAAATCATTCACCAACCGCGTATTTCGCCAAAATGTCGACGAGCCGAATCCAACGGACGATACCCCGGCGCTCACTCCACCTACGCCATCCGCTGCTTCCGAGGAACCCAATCGCCCTTTCCGCGAGCCCTTCAAAAATCTCCCTCGGCCCCGCTTAGCTCCCAACCGTGAGGAAAGCGAGATCGAACTGGAGGAAATCGTGATCCCTCCTCCAACTCCTGCTCGTTCACCCAAATCCAACTCGCCACTCGAGGTCGCACCTCCCGTCGTAAGTCGGAGCACGCCCGGTACCTTCTCAACGCCCGGTACCTTCGCAACACCGGATGCAGACGACTCCCCGCTATCCTACCGAGGTGCTGGCAACCCCAATAAGTCCGATGTCTCCACGCGTTCCGAACCGGTTTCCAGCAGTACGCCAGCTTCACGTCTACCAGTGAACAACTCGTCGCGCCGGAGCTCGGACTCCATGCCGCTCGCTCCTACTCCTGGCCCTTCCGTTCGCAACGATAGGGAAAAGGATGAAGTGCCCAGCCTCATCGATCTGTCGAGCGATTCCCATTCGAAACGTTCTCCAGCTACCACCAACCAAAATCCATCCAACACTACCACACCGCTCCAACGACCTATCGAAACAGCGAGGGCGGACGAACTAGAGGTGCCTCGTGTCTTCACCACACGCTCGAGTAACACCAAAGTTCCTACCCAACCGATCAGTTCGCGTGCAGCAAAGGGCGAGGCAACTCTCCCTACAGCGACTCACTCAACAAGCACGACGACTTCCATTCCATCAAATACGACTACAGAGACTACCCATCCAGTTGAAGCGTCCCCGCCCCAACAACGATCGCCCCAAAAAGGATCAAACCTCGACACCAGGAATACAAAACCTTCTCTCGGCATGATGCAACTGCCCGGGGTTCGCGTATCCGTACAAGGCCCTGATGCATTGTTGGTGGGACAAGATGCGGCCTTCGAGATCTTGGCAAAGAACGAAGGAAACGTCGACTTGAATGGGCTCCTGCTCCGCATTTCCGTCCCTGCCTCAGTAGAAGTCGGACAACTGTCTGCTTCACATGGCCAATCGGAACCAGAGAATGCACCCGAGGAAAATGCGATTGGTTGGGAGATCCCAAAGCTCCAAGCGGGTGGGCAAGTTTCCCTGCGAATGATCCTGCGCACGGTCAAACCCGAGCATTTCGCCATGGGAATCGAATGGACCGCCGTCCCGCAGTCCCAAGAATACGCGATCCGCGTACAACAACCACAACTTGAAGTTGCTCTCGAAGGACCTTCCGAAGCCGAATTTGGAGCTCCTCAAAATTACCGATTGCGAATCCGCAATCCAGGCAACGCCGTGGCAAAGAATGTAGAAGTGGTTCTCCAGGCTGGTAACTACGGCAGCAATCAATCCAAGGTAGGTGATGTTCTACCCGGTGACGAGAAGGTGATCGACGTCGAACTGCTGTTCGAACAAAACGGTACGATTCCTGTCGCGGCGACGGCGCGAAGTGAAGTTGCCAATCTGGAGGCCAATGGGGAAATCCAGGTGAAGGTCAAACAGGCTGTTCTCGAAGCTTCGTGGACTGGCCCCAATGAATTTTTCCAAGGAACTGCCGCAGAATACCGAGTCACGGTCGTGAATCGAGGTGACGTCGCTGCCTCAAACACCGAATGCACCTTGCGAATTCCCGACGGCGCGAGCCCATCCAACTTGCCATCCGGGGCAATTCGCAAAGGGAATACGATCCATTGGGACATCAAACGATTACAACCGCAAGAATCGGTCTCATTTCCATTCGGACTTGCGATGAGCGAAACAGGAGGGAATGTTTTGGAGTTCGCAGCTGCTTGCAAAAACGGACGGCCACTCACTTCATCGCATACGACACTGATCGATTCGATTGTCGATTTGAAACTCACCGTCAAAGATCCGATCGCGCCCGCACCGGTGGGGCAGCCTGTTGTTTATGAAATCGAGATCCATAACCGTGGAAGCAAAGCAGCCACCGGTGTCCAAGTCCTTGCACAGTTTTCGGAAGGGATCGAACCCGTACGATTTGAAGGTGCCGAAGGGCGAATTCAGCCGGGGCAAGTCCTCTTTGAACCGATCGGTAGCGTCGACGCAGGGACCAAGCTCACGCTCCGTGTTTTTGCAGAAGCTTCGCAGCAAGGGGTGCATCGATTCCGCGCAGAAGTAAAATGCGACGCTGGAGATGCGAATCTCCTCCAAGAAGAATCGACCCGATTTCTTGCAAGCGGACCGATCGAAACTGAAGACTGATGACGCTCCGGGCGGAGCGTCCTGGCAATTGCAGAAAACCCTATGCTTTGGGACACACCCGCATTCGATGCTTCGCTTCACTCGTTGTACGTGAGTCTAGGAACCGCGACGCTCTGTCTGGCTCTGAGTGTCGTGTTGGCCTTTGCTACGGTGATTGTCGGTATACCTGGAGGACGATTGCTCCGCCCAGCCATTCTGTCGTTGGTGTTGGTTCCCCTCTACGTTCAAGCGACTGCGTGGAGCGCTGGATTCGGTGATCAAAGTGTGCTGCGATGGAATCAAGTCACCGCGGCGCTTCATCCTGGCTATGCCATCCTGGCTTGCATTTGGATTCAAGCTGCTTCGTGGCTGCCGCTTGGTTTCTTGCTCGTCTCCATCGCGTTCGAACGGTCCCTCAACGATTCCTTTCGACTTGCGCTGCTCGAACGAGGATTGGTTTCGGCATTCTGGAGAGTAGCCTTGCGGGACTCCTTTCCTTGGATCGCTCTCGCATGGCTCTTGATCGCCGTGCTAACGACTAACGATATGGTAGTGACCAATTTGTTTCGTGTTCCCACGTGGACGGAAACGCTTTACCAGCAAGTTCAATTTCAAAAAACGCGATCGGCACCCATGGTGGGTATGTTCCTCTATGCTGCTGCGATCGCCATCATGACAGGAGTAACACTTCTTTCCTTGGCGACGCGCATTGGGGGAGAATTCGATAACCATTCCTTGGTTTCGCACCTATCCCCTCGCTCGATGAAGTGGGGAGCTGGCATTCTCGCATGGTGCATCGCGTTTTGCTTTGTCGGTTTGCCTGTCCTCGCGCTGGTGATCAAGGCTGGGTGGCAGGTCATTCAAATCGACGGCACCATCCAACGGACTTGGAGTCTCCGCTCCGTCTTGGATTCTCTTATTGCAACCCGAGAGTTCATTCCCGAGTTGCAGTGGAGTCTGGCCATCAGTTTCTATACGACCTTGCTGGCGATCGGAATCTCGCTCATTGCAATCGCAATTGCATTCGCCGGGTCTCGCACTTCGATTCTCTACCGAAGCGCCTGGATTGCTGCGGCATTCGCCTTTTGCTTTGCACTCCCCGGCCCGCTGGTGAATTGGTCGATTCAACAATGCCTCGTGGATCAAACCGGTTGGCTCGGTTGGATGGGAAACGACACGCTCGCCGCTCCCGTCCTGGCTCTTCAAACCCGTTGCGCTCCGGTTCTTTTCGGATCGATTTGGGTTGCTGCCTGGAGATGGGAACAACGATTCGGTGATCTACGAGCTCTCGACGGGACGGCGCGCAAAGCCCATTGGAGAGCGCTCGCACGGCCATTTTGCGTAGGAGTTCTCGCTGCATTCTTTGTCGGATTCGCCAATCTCGAATCCTACTTGCTCGTGCTTCCACCTAGCGTCACACCGGTTTCGATGCGGATGTTCGAATTGCTCCATTACGGTGTCCAGAACCAAGATGCCGGGCTGGCGCTCGGCCTCGTAGCAATCAGCGTCCTCACCACCTATGGTTTGAGCTGGCGACGTTGGGGCTGATTCTTGCTATAGCGACGAACGTAAAACCACATGGCACCAATCGCGAGGAGTGGGATGATCCAACTCAGCGTGCGAGACCAAAGAGTGGCCGACGAGTCAGGTACCGAGGCCGTGGGAACGAAACCGACCGCTGTCGGTTGGAAGTCATGAATCACAAGGAGGGGGACGACCTGCCTATGCTGCTGTCCCATACTCCCCGTCATCTCCTCGGTTTTATAACTCCAGAATCGATAGAGCCAAGCGTTGGTCGCAAAACGAAGCCGCGGAAAGCTCATCGAGGTATCCAGAAGCTCGTCTCCGATCGTTCCGCCCCGATCCGGCGATGGAGCTTGACTCAACCACTCTGGAAGGTCCCTCACCAATCCCGTCGCTGGGTATTCGTGGTGATAAAGTATCGGGTCCCGATCCGTAGGGATTTCAAAAGTGGTATTCCCGATATCCACCATGCAATCCAGTTGGTAGTAGTGGTCTCGTCCCAAAAGTTTTCGCTGCGACGAGTCCTCGACCTCGATCTTGGAAATGCGAACGATCCGACCACTTGATTTCACGGGTTGCATGCAAGTCGCGTCGCCCAATTCCCTTTGATTGCGCAACGATCGCTTCAGCAAAGTTGCCAAGTCCTCCCGTTCCAGTTTTTTGAAATCCCACTCCGAGTCTTGCTTGGATGCTCCCTCGGTTTCTAGCCGCAACAATGAATACAAAGCAGGTAGCTCGGAGCCTGCAAGGGCACGAGGAGGACGCTGCAATTGGGAAACGAGTTCCTTGCGATCGAGCGACCAACCCATTTGCAAAAGCCGCTGCGTGGCTCGAGAGAGGGGCGGTATCCAATTCGTACCGTCGTACTCATGATTCGATAACCGATCGGGGGGTATCTGCCAACGAAGATGGTCGGCGACGAACCAAGTTACCGCCATCGAATCACTACCCGTGCGTTTGCCAAGAAATCCACGCAGAACGACCGGTTGACGTACTGCCGCCACACTACCCTGGATGCCTGCAGTCCATTCTTTGGGGATCTGGTTGCAATATACGATCATCTCTTGGGACTTCGGTGCATCAGACGGTTCGTTTTGGGTCCGCTGTTCGAGTTGGCCCGTAACCTGCACTCTCAATCGGTATGCCGAATCCATACCAGATCGAAGCAATGCAGCCATTCCACTCGAAGACGCTGCTTCTGATAGGGGAGCAGTGCTTAAAGAAATTCGCTCGACATTGACTACAATGCCGATTCTTTCTGCGAGCTCGATTTCATTCGTGATTCTCCATGGGGAGTGGAGGGTCAGAAGTGTGTCTGCAAGATCATGCAGACGCTGCGATTCCACCAATAACGACGCGACGACGTTGGAAAGCGATTGCTCGTTCGCTTCCCAATCTTCTTCGGTCGCATTCTGAAGAACAGGTGCGACTGCACCCAAAATCGCCTGGTACGGAGCTTCTACGTCCTGGGGCGGATTCCACACTCCGACGCTAAGCAGATTGCGAAGCCATACGGCATAGGGCCCTGGTGGTGCAGCGGTTTGTTCGAAATCACTTCGGGTTTCTGCAGCGAGGATGGCAGGTGCAATTTCGCTGCCTCGTTGAGACTGATATGCGAATCGTTTGCAATAAAGTCCGACGACGTCGATGCTCTCCCCAGTTTGAATAGTTTTCAGCGGACTCTTTCCGTCTTTAGGAAGGAGAATGGCGATCGGTTGACTGCTCGCATCATTTGGTTTTACCCAGAGCACCTCATATTCCAATGGTTCCCAGCCTGGTCGATCGATCTTTCCGATCCGTTCGTCCTTTTTCCCAATGACACCTCGAAACCGAATCGGCACCCCTCGAATTGATTCGCTGAACGGGGACATCAGTTGAGAGCTTTGAACGACAGGGATATCGTTCCAAAGCCATGCTTCTTTTTGTAGTAAGGCTGCCAGACGTTTAGCCCGCGCCCCGGTGCGGAGCAATGCGATCTGCTCCGACGGTCGCCAAATACTGTTATCTTGAAACTCCTGCAAGACACGAAGCTCCAGGGCGAGTTGCAACGGTCGGGATACTTGATTCCATCCATCGGCCGTTTCGAGTAACGCCTCGATTTCGTGGTAGGCGGACCGGTGTAATTCGGTTTCCCCCGCATCGGAACTCGAAGTCGATCGAATCCATTGTCGCACTTTCGAGAGGCTGCTTTCTCTCCAAACCTCGATGGATGGCGACAGTTCCTGCACGGAATCGGCATCGGCCCATCGCTTCGTCGCCATCGATGTGACGCCTTCATCGGAAAGAGTCTTCAAGAGTGCGGTCCACATTTCGACTCGGGACTGCAGGGCTGCGGCTCGGCTCCGCAAACGCAGTGACTCGAATTCCGAAACAAGTGAGTCATTCACCAAATCGCCGGTTGGCAATACAGGAGTCGAATCCGACGCCGTAGCAGTGGGGAGGGACTCTTCGATAGTTGGAGAGGAGGCCGGAAAGAGTCCGACCGCACGCCCTACTTTCTCAATCTGCTTCACGTCGGACACACGCTGGATCAAAATAATCACCAGGGCAAGCAGCATGGCGAGCGAGACCAATCGCCTCGTTCCCGTCGATTTCTCGTAGGCTATTGATCTGGATTTTGCTTGGCCATCCAGGCTGTACCATCGCTCTCTCGGTTTACGGGGCATAAGACCATCCAATGAGCGAAAGCTCTGAGAAACCTCGAATCAACGTTCGTACTGCTGGTAAAATCGACGCGCTGCCTCATGATAAGGGAGACCTTGCCAGTTGACAGCCAACTCCAACGGAATCAGGCCACTGATACTCGCGCCGGCCGGGCTTTGATGATAGATCGCCTGAAGTGACTCGCTGACCAATCTGGAAGGTGCATCTCGTCGTACGACGAGCAATGCCGTCGTTGCAAGCGTTTGCACCGAACCTGCCCCGTCGAGGCCATAATCCTTCATGGGTATCTCGTACGGGCGGAACATCGGCTCCTCAAGTGCCAGTGTTGCCGCATTGCTGATAGGTAACATTTCGAAGCCTTCTGCATGCAGCATATCCCGTACGCCCTGTTGCCCTACTTTCACCACAACGACCACCACTTCCGCTTGGCGGCGCAGATCCTCTTGAAACCAATCGCCATCGATGGTGGAGAGTTCATCGACATCCATATCGAAATGAGAAATCAAACGTATCGCAGCTTGTCGAGTACCCGAGGCCTTGGAACCGAGCATGACGCGTCTGGAGGCGATATCTTCGATACGACGAATGCCCAATTCCTTTCTCACCAAAATATGCACTGCTTCGTAAAACAAAGGTGCAACCACCGCGACTTGATCGGATCGTACGGCAGATTCCTGCATGATCGCTAGGTGTACCTTGCCGTCCTGAAGCTGCTTCAAATTATCTAGGGAACCATTGGTTGGGATCACATTGGGGTGCAATCCAGTTTCGCGTTCGATTTCGGCAGAAATTTGACCTGCAAACTGGAAATACATCCCTCCCGGGGACCCCGAGGCGATCGTGACGCGTCGGGGAAGCGTGTTGTCATGAACGACTTCCAGCATTCGGGGACCGACGAGCCAAGTCACCAATCCGGCGAAGAGCAGGAAGAGGACGATATTTTGGGTCATGCGTTGGGAACGCGTGGGCTCGACATTTCGCGATCCCGATAGAGCCGCGATGATCGGTACGTTGGACAGCCAGTACTTGGCCTGTCTCCACATCGATGGGGGGCGCGCCGAAATGGGAGACCCCTGATAGAAGCGTTCGAGATCGTCCGCTAATTCGCGGGCCGTGGCATAGCGTCGCGATGGTGTTTTTTCTAAACACTTCATGACAATCGTATCCAGATCGGGATGGACATCCGGCCTGGATAAACGAACGCTAGGGGCTGGACGGTTCATGACCTGCATCATGGTTTGCAGGACCGTCTCGGCTTGGAAAGGGGGCTTGCCTACGAGCAACGCATAAAGAATCGCCCCCATCGCATAAACATCGGTCGACGCGCCCTGCTCTTCGCTCTTCCCCGCGGCTTGCTCGGGTGACATGTAGCTGGGGGTGCCTAGAGCCGCCCCCGTCGCGGTGAGGCCTTCGTCGGCGCCTATGCGTTTGGCCAATCCGAAGTCGGTTAAGACGACCTCATCATCCTGTGTGATCAGAACGTTGGCCGGTTTTAAATCCCTGTGAACGACCCCTTGGGAATGTGCGTAATCGATGGCCCGAGCGACATCTCGAACATACCGAACAGCCTCCCGGACGTTCATGGGCCCCTCGCTTAGCTTTTTGGCCAAGTCGGTTCCGGGGACGTAGTCCATCGAAAAGAAATGATGTCCCTCGTGCTCCCCGCAGTGGTAGATCGTGATGATCGAAGGGTGCATCAAGCTCCCTGCGCTGCGGGCCTCAGCATAGAATCGGATGACTTCATCGTCGCTCGCCAACGCACCCGAACGGATCATTTTGACTGCGACCTGGCGACTTAAGTTGGATTGGGTCGCCAAGTAAACGACGCCCATACCACCTCGCCCTAATACCTTTTCTAATACATAGTCACCGAAACGGCAGGGCAACGGTAACCGTTCACGGGGTGGGGAGTATCTTGGGGGCTGGCTGATTTGTTAGTTTGGCTTCGATGGCTCGAACAAGGTACTGATAGACGCTTCGATTTTGAATGCGGCATGTTGCTGCAACGCTAAAGATGCGCTCGATAAACCTGCTGCCGCCTTCCGACTGCGTTCCAAAAGATAACTTTCGATAAATGACAGCCTTGCGCAACGCTCGTTCGGCGCGGTTGTTCGTTGGTTCAAGCCCTTGATTGCTGATGAACAGCCATAACCGGTTTCGGTGCACATACAGCGATTTACACTGATTCCGCAACTTCGAATCGTGACTTCCCATTCCTGCGTACAGAAGTTCATTGATCTTCTTGGCTATTGGGATCGCTGAATTCTGGAATTCCTCCCATTCGATCTGGCCTTGCTTGAATCGATGCCATAGACGAAAAACTTCTTTGACCTCTTTCATGACTTGAGTACCGAATCCGACACGATCCGGGACCTTCGAATCGATCATCGCTTGGATATCGCGAATCAAGTGAGCCCAGCACCATTGCAGATGTTTCGCAACATAGTACATCTTCGCACGGTCGCAGTTGATGATGCCTTCAAAATTAGAACCTAGAAGCGATTCGATCGCAGTTGCTGCGCGACTGGCGAAAACAGAAAAAACGACGAATTGATTTGCTACGGCCGTCCACAGCCAGGCCTTGGTGTTGGCCTGCTTAGTGGGGGTTTCGTCCATAAAGACGTTGCGCTCTGATGCAAGCGATTGCCGGAGTTCTTCGTGCGGTTTGGCGAGCGCTGCCGATGCGATGTCCTGCATCTTGACGGTGGTTGCAGGGCAACAGGGAATGTTCAGTAGGTCGCGTAGAAATTCCGACGCTAGGCGTTTGCTTTGGCGAAAGTGTCCCATCAGTAATGCGGTAAATGCAATCAGCCTCGGTCCGGACTGTCCACTCGGTACACCTATTGGAAGCTCAGCACATGTTGTTGTGCCGCATCGGGTGCAATGGAGTCGATGACGCTGGTATTCGGTGATGAAAGCCTTGATGACCGGAAGTTCATAAACTTGGTGACGGATAGGTGAAGAATCTTCGCCGGACAGTGGTTTTTGGCAACAACGGCACGTCGAAGGCATCAGCGCAATTATAGAGTCGCATTGGTCAACCGGGACCAACGCACGCTGGTGGCGAGGGTGTCCCTTTTGTCCACCACGACTTTTACCGCTCTTGGGTTTGTTCTTAAGAGCTTTGGCGTGGGGATGCACGCTGCTTGGCGGTATTGAGGAATTCTGAGGGGTCAGTTTCTTGACTTGAGATTCGAGATCCGAGATTTTCGCATTTAAATCAACGATCTGCGATTGCAGGATGTTGATCTGGGACTGAAAGCCAGCAATCAACGCGTGCACAAAAGCCCGAACCGCCGGAGTCATCTCGGCGTCGATTTCAGCAGGGATCAGCGGATGGGATGATGTTGGTGGAGACACGATAATCTATGTCGTGTCCCAAACACCTCTTCCGTGTCTAGATCAGTTTTTCCATTTTGTTGGCGCGACCCGTGAACGGTTACGGCAACGTGGCTTGTGTATTGTCGAGATTGGGGAGTGCCGAAAAGCTACCTTGCCGCGAAAGCGTCCGCGTAGGAGGGGGAAGGGTTGATTCGTCCGGGGATAAGGACCTCGCGTTGAGGTTCCCACTGCCGACGCCAGGAAGAGTCACTGCGTTCGGATCCGCAATCGACTGGGACAACGGCAAGCTCTCGTCCTCGATTGGCTTCGGCGCGCGGGACTCTCGATCCAGTTCCTCGGCTTGGGCCAGCATCGGTCCGGCCATCGATTCGATCCAGTCCGCCGTATCCAAAAGCTCGCTGAGGTGGCTTGCGTATTGAGGATAACGCTGCAGGAACGTTTCGCGATCCTCGGGATTCCCCACGTCATAGCGGCGCATGAATTCTAGAAGCGCTCGATCCAACTCCAACTCGGAGTTATCATCAGGTTCATCGTTCATGCGAAGAGATTTATCCGAAGGATTGTGAAGGCGAAGAGTCCGTGACTCGTTCGTGCCAAATCACCTCCTAGAATACCCGATTCCTCTTTCTCGCTCCACTGGAACGCCGCTCAGCCAGTCGTTCGCTTCTCTTCCGAAATAGCCAAGGCGAGCGTCGCTTCGAACAATTCAACGGAAATTTGAAACTGCGGTGTCTCCGAACGGTATCGTTTGCAATGTTCCGTGATCAGCCTGTACATGAAGCGGAAAAGGTTTCTAGGAGTTCCCAGCGACTGAAACGCAGAGATCATTCTGCTCTCGGTTAGCCCATTCTCGAACAAGGATTTGGGGCTTACCGGACTGCCGCCATTCGAGCAAGCTTTCATGCGGGCGGCGAGCAAATCGTACAACGCCTCCCCTGTCCAATCGAACGATGGAACGACATTCTGCTTGTCCAACCGGGCACGCTCATGGAACTCGCGAGTTTCCCGATCGACGAAATACTGCAACTCGCTCGGAAGCAACATTTTTATTCCGAAATGATCGTGCTTGAGCAGCTTGTTGTCGAGCAGCGGCCAAACCAGAAGCTTCATCCGCTCGGCCAAGCCATTGACCAAATCGGGCTCATCGACCCGATCGACAATCACAATCATCCCTGGGTAACCGAGGGACCGGAGCAGCAATTGCAGTTTCTCTAGCAACGCGTAGCGATCGTCAGAACGATTCGAAACTGGCAGCGGCTGTTCATCAAGCTCCTTGCCGGAAAATCGCATCATCAACCCTCGAAGCTGCCCAACGTCTCGCGGGATGACGCGTAGATTGCGAACAATGCGTCGAGCCAACTGAAAACATCGAATCCATCGAAGCGCGTAGAGTGCCCAAGCTATGACCAGTCCAATGGGGATGAACCATAGCATCCGCTTGAGCTGAAGCACCTCCGATTGCACGAGGAAGACACCAAGTCCAATGACCAGCAACGTCCCTAAAACGCCGACGATAAGAGGGAGCCATGTCGACAGTGAGTAGAATCGAAGCTTGGAACGAAGCCGCTGGACTCGATCGGCATGCGTTCCCACCGACGATCGATCATACACCGACGCTAACAACAAAAGGTCCCGTTTCTGCCCGCGGTCCAACGTCGCCAACATATCGATGGCAAGGTTATGTTCAATCGGTCGCACCGAAGAATGAACGCCCAGGATCTGGTCGACCAGGGGCGTCATGGCCTCGGACAGAATTGCGTCCATATGGTCCCACAGATGCAACCCCTGCAGTACTTTCTCTGGATGAGCCTGAACCCGCTTGGAAAACCGCTGCTGGAACGGTCCTAGATAAGCGTTGAAATCATCGAGCTCAACCAAATAGACCTTCGTATTCGGGTTTTTCTCGTTGTGGCTAGCAATATGCTTCTTCAGTTGCAACCGGATGGCGGTCTTCCCTGAGCCTTTCGGGCCGAAGACGATCGAGGTGGCGGGTTGGCTAGCGTCGCCAACGACCTTGCTCCAGGACGGATGAAAAATCCCAGAAATACAATAATCCCGGAAAACGGCGTCCGTTTGAGCGTCTTCGTCGGAAAATGGATTCCGAGTCAGCTGGTGATGCTGCAAAAATTCTTGTTCTGTCATACCTGGATGCAACCTCTCTGCTTGTTCAGTCTCCCCAATTTACCACGCTTCTAGAAGGCATCTTGGAAATTTTTCTGGGATTTGCTAAAGCTCGAACAAACCGGTGCGCTTTGCACCGACTTCCCCACTTCCGAGCCGCTTCGGTGACCGGGTGGGAGTTTGAACCGCCGTCGATTGCAAACTATGGCAGGAGGCCGACATGATTTCTCCATTGGATATTAGCACCAGTGCTTTGGTGGCGCAGCGCGTCCGCTTGAACACGATCTCCGGCAATATCGCAAATATGTCGACGTTGAAAAACGAAGAGGGGGAAAACAAACCGTATCAACCTCGCTTCGTGGTCTTCAAAACCGACGAAGACAAAGCCGAAGGAGGAGCGGCTGGTGTGAAAATCGACAAGGTTGAGATCGATCAATCGGAGCCCAAATACCGCTACCAACCCGATCACCCTTTGGCTATCACCGAAGGGAAATGGAAGGGGTATGTTGCCTACCCGAATATCGACATGAATGAACAGTTTGTCGATGCCCTCGAAGCGTCGCGCGCCTACGAGGCAAACGTCGGGGTGATTGAAGTCACCAAAGGGATGACCCGTCAAACCCTGAGCATCCTGGCTTAATCATGCAGTTGCGAGGCCAGGAACTCTTTTCCCATCACCAAGATCGAGTCCAGCAATTACTGGATCAGATCGCGTCACGCCAAAAGATCGTTGACGATCAACCCCAAGAAGAGACTCCCTTCGCTTCGCTAATGACCGAAGGAATCGGTCGTGTGAACGCGCACCAATTGGACTCTCAAGACCTAGTCGAACAGCTACTCTCAGGCGGCGACGTCAACCAAGCGGAAGTCTTCACGAGCGTTCAGAAAGCGGACATGTCCTTTCGCCTGCTGGTCCAAATCCGAAACAAACTCATGCAAGCCTACGAAGAATTGAATTCCATACGAGTCTAAAGCGGATGGAGCCACCGGCTCCGCGCCGATCGAACCAAAAGAACCGCCGACATAACACGAAACGCAGAACATGAATCAACTCACCAAGCTCTCGCAACAACTGCAAACCCTGTTTGCAGGGATGACGGCACAAGCTCGGGTTCTCGCCGTTCTTCTCGTTGCCGCGATCGCGGCCAGCGTAGGGATGCTCGCCACGAACTACCGCTCCGGCAGTGGCGAGACGACTTATTTGTTCGACGGCGAGAGCTTCAGCGAGGAACAGCTTAGCCGGTTCGAGATGGCATTTAGCGCCGCTGGGCTCCGCGAATGGGACCGCGTGGGATACCGGATCCAAATTCCTGCGGCTAACAAAACGGAATACCTGAAAGCCGTCGCGGAAGCAAAAGTTCTGCCTGGCGGCCTCCACTCGCAACTAGATGAGGCATTGAAGGAAAGCAATTTCCTGGAATCGACCCGAACAACCGAAGCCAAGCAACTCTCAGCCAAACTCTCCTCGATCTCGCGATCCTTGGAAACGATGCCTTTTGTTCACAAAGCGTTTGTGACCTTCGATGAAAAAAGGGAAGGCTTCTCATCGAAACGTCCCAAAGTAGCTTCGATCGCCATCCTGCCTCGACACAACACGGGACTTACCAACGATCAGTCCCGAAGCATTATGCAGTACGTGCAAAAGTCCATCGCTGGACTCGGTGCCGCTGACATTGCTCTGCTCGACCTAAGCACCGGGCAAACACGGACAGGAGAAGACGACCCACTCGCTCTCGAACAAGAACGCTACTACCAGATCAAAAAACAAAGGGAGCAAGACCTCAAGCGGCGGGCCCAACAGCTACTTACCGACTACGGAAATGTTCGAATCGAAGTCAACGTCGACATCGATCCGACCTTGGGTAAAGAAACAAGCAACATCAAATACGATCCCAAACCGACCACAGTGCAATCCAGCACATCGAAACGGGATTCGGATCTACAAAAAATGGGGCCAGGGGGAAGACCCGGAACCGAACCGAACGCTTTGGCCAATCGCAGCGCATCGATCAGCCCGACTCCCGAACAAATCAATAAGGAAAAGGAGTCGACGGAAAGTTCCAAACAAGTCGTGGGTAGCACTCTTTCCACCATTCGCGAAGCAGGTTTGCAAACCAAACAAGTATCCTTCTCGATCCTCCTTCCGTTTTCCTACTATCGAACCGCTTACCTCGGGGAATGGATGCAACTGAACCCGGACAAGAAGACCGAAGATGCCCCACCCTTCGATGAAGCCACGCTGGCGACAGTGAAGCAAAAGGTTGAGGCAAACGTCAAAAGCGTATTGACGGCTATCGTTCAAACGTCAGTCGAAGGAGAGGCCAAAGTCCCAAACATCACCGTCAGCCACTACGTCGACTTCCCCGGCGAAGAGATAGCAGGCCCCTCGGTCATGACGCAGACAGTCGATTGGCTCCAACAGTCGTGGCAGACACTTATGCTGGCTGCCATCGCACTCGCCGCAATCGTGTCGATGCGAAGCTTCGCGAAAACTGCGCCATCGACCGACGACCGACCGTTTGAGAACGGTTTTGATATCCCGATCGATGACGCAATCGACCTTAATCTGACAAGCCTCACAGGGGACGATGACGAATTGGGCTCGGGTGCATCGAATAGTTCTGAACCAGGAGTGCCACCTAAATTCAAGATCACCGGCGGTGACTTGAAAGGAAACCTTACAACCATGGTTCGCGAAAATCCGGACGCTGCAGCCACCCTCCTTCGCAACTGGATCGGCGGAACGCAAACCTAGTTCACTTCAGCGCAGAATCTCGCGGATGACTTGGCCATGCACATCGGTCAAGCGACGTTCTAAACCGTTGTAGTAAAACGTCAAACGTTCATGGTCCAATCCCAGCAGGTGCAAGATGGTGGCATGGAAATCGTGCACCGATACTTTGTTCTCGACGGCTTTGTAACCGAATTCGTCGGTTGCACCGAAGCTGAATGGGGCCTTGACGCCGGCACCCGCCATCCAGCATGTGAAGCCCTCGGGGTTGTGGTCCCGACCACTCGCTCCCTTCTGAAAGGTTGGCATTCGCCCAAACTCCGTGCACCAAACGACCAAGGTGTCTTGAAGCATTCCTCGTTGTTTCAAATCTTGGATCAACGCCGCTGTCGGTTGATCGAGCACTGGGCCATGCAAGTTGTACTGTTGCTCCAGTGCCTTATGACCATCCCAATTGCTTACTCCCTCTCCTCCTGTTTGGTAGGCACCGTTAAAAAGCTGCACGAAGCGAACTCCTTTCTCGAGCAACTTTCGAGCGAGAAGGCAGTTCTTGGCGTAAGAGGCTTTCAAGGGATGGGTGGTGTCGTCGGCGCCGTAATTCGCAAGCGTTGCGGCGGTTTCCGTCGAAAGGTCGCTCACCTCTGGGATGCTGAGTTGCATTCGAGCCGCTAACTCGTAGCTCGCAATGCGAGCCGCCAATTCGCTGTCCCCCGTATAACGCTCCTGCATCCGCTCGTTCATCTGTTTCAAAAACTCGCGGGCACGGCGATCGGACTCCGGTGAGACGGACGCGGGTATCGCCAAATTGCGAATCGGCTTTAAGGCATTGAAATCGGTTCCTTGGTATGCAGCCGGGAGAAAGCCTGGCCCCCAATTGTTGACCGAATTCTGTGGGGTGCCTCTTGGATCCGGAATGGCGACATATGCGGGAAGATTCTCATTCTCGGTCCCCAATGCATAAGTTGTCCACGCCCCCATGCTAGGAAAGCCATCGAGCGTGAAGCCCGTGGACATGAAGTTCTCTCCAGGTCCATGGGTGTTGGTCTTCCCATGTACCGAGTGAACGAAACACATGTCATCGGCCAACGCCCCTAAACGCGGTAGCAAATCGGAAACCATCTTTCCGCACTCTCCCCTGGGACGAAAGGTCCAAGGACTCTTCGTCACATTCCCTTGCTCTCCTTGGAATGTGATCAACTTGTCGGCGCCCGGGAGTGGCTGCCCGTGACGTCGGATCAACTCGGGTTTGAAATCAAAGGTGTCAAGGTGGCTGCAAGCCCCTGAACAGAAAATCACGAGAACTCGCTTGGCCGCTGCAGGAAAGTGCGTCGGCCTAGCTGCAAAGGGTTTGGAAGGATCGATCGGCGGACGAATTGGAGCCTTCCCACTAACGGTTGAATCGAGTTCTTCTTCAGCTCGTAACAATCCTTGCTCGGAGAGCATTGCTGCCAGCGCGATTCCGCTTAGTCCTGTTGCTGAGTGAGCCAAGAATGCCCTTCGCTCGAGCAAGTGCGAACTTTGCGGGATCGTGAATGTCGACATGCTTGGTACCGATTGGGACGCGATTTAAGGGAGAAAGACGAACTCGTTTGAATTCAAAAGGACCCGGCAGAAGGGAACGATTCCTTCTGCATCGATGAATGAAAGAGCATCCTGCAACTCGTCCGGCAAAGGAGGCCGCCCCATACACAGCCAATATCCTCGTTCGACTTGAGATCCCAGATCCGAACCACATTCCTTATTCAATCGATTCGCCAGAAGCTGCGCCTGTTGCAGCACAAAAGGGCTGTTGAACAGATTGAGGGCCTGCATCGGTGTGGTAGATCGATTTCTTTTCGGAACCGATATAGAAGAGTCAGGACAATCGAATGCACCGAAGACCGATTCTCGTTCCATGCGGACCTTGGTCATATAGACCATACGCCGCCAATCTTCGCTTGAGTATTTCTGTTTTGGGAAATAATGGCGTACGTTTTCTAATTCGACTTCGAATCCGCTGAAACCCGGGCCGTGCATGCGACGATCTAGTGAATCGGTAACTGCGAGGATACCGTCGCGAATCGCTTCCGCTTCCAATCGCCTAGGAGGAAATCGCCACCACCACTGCGTCCCTCCGTCCCTTTGCATCGATTCCGCTCGCGATTCACTACTCTGACGGTAAGTGGAGGAATGCAGGATGAGCCGGTGCAGCTGCTTGAGCGAACCGTCGTTGTTCACTAGATACCGAGCGAGATAGTCGAGCAATTCCGGATGCGTTGGTGCAATGCCGGCTTCTCCGAAATCATTGGGAGTTTCCACCAACCCTTTTCCGAAATGGTACTGCCAGACTCGATTCACAATGACGCGAGACGTTAGCGGGTTGTCCGGCGATGCGATCCAGTCGGCCAGTGCTAGCCTGCGGAATTGTTCGGGTGTCGTATCGTCGATCGCGAGGCTACCTAAGGCTGCTATCGTGCCAGGTGCAACACGCTCGCGTGGGGATGTGGGCTCGCCGCGAAACAAGCGATGGCTCGGTGCGGGCTGTTCGAAGACTCCCGCGTACACGGTCCGCGATGCGATCAACTGCTGACGGCGTTGTTCCAATTCAAGAGATTCGTCGAGCAAGCTTCTTCCGCGCTGGGCGTCGATTTCTGCCTGGCGACCGAAATCGTAACGGGATGTCCACGCTGCGTCCGAGGGAGGCATGCGATCCTCGGATGAAGCGATTTGTTTCCAATTACCAAGCGTTTCCGCGATTTCGATTCGATATCGAGTGGCCAGCCGATCGGAGAATCGCCCGTCTCGATCGCGAGCCCAAACAACACGATCGATCCGCATCGCCCCCGGGAACTCCAACTGCACCCACCCTTTACCGGGTTCGTTCGAGATCCAACTCGCAGAATTGCCCCCCCGGCCGTCGTGAATGTGTTTGAGCTGGTGAATCTCGTAATTTGGTAAGGAACTCGATGCGGTCGCAATGCATCCTTCGGAGGAGAGAGCGACGTTCTTTTCTTTGGAAAAGACTTCAAGCTCGTCGATGCAAGGTTCTCCGCTATTGGTATCTTCAACTACAAAGCGGAGGAACCGTGCCTCCACCGAAGGAAACGATTCCGTATTTCTGGCGGCGTTCACTGGGGGGCGAAATCGGTAGGGATCTTTTAAAAAGGGGGCCAAGCTTTCTCGGAGCTCTGCTAATCGCTCGTCGATGTGCGCCAGAGATTGCAGAGTTGATTCGCTGAAGGATAGCTTTCGTTCCCCATGTTGGACGCCCGCAAAGATCGATTGCATCGCGTAGTAGTCGGTTTGTCGGATCGGATCGAACTTGTGATTGTGGCAACGAGCGCATCCGACAGTAAGCCCGAGAAAAACGGTCCCCGTAGTCCCGACCATATCGTCCAACTCGTTCTGTCGCTGCATGAGCGTCAACGAAGGATCGGGGCTCTTCACAAGATCGTAGGGACCCGCAACCAAGTAACCAGTCGCCTCCGGAACTCCCAACGCGTCTCCCGCAATCTGTTCGCGAACGAATTGAAAAAAGGATTTGTCCGCATTCCATGCGCGGATGACGTAATCCCGGTACGGCCAAGCATTGGGGCGTTCGCGATTGGTTTCGAAGCCATTGGTTTCTGCGAAACGAACCAAGTCGAGCCAGTGCTGTCCCCATCGCTCCCCGTAATGGGGGTTTTGAAGCACTCGTTCCACGAGATTCGAATAAGCCTCTAGTGAATGATCTTGTTCGAACGAGAGAATCTCTTCCGGAGTGGGCGGGACCCCCAGCATATCCAAATAGAGTCTTCGGATCAGCATGCGTTTAGATGCGACGGGGCTCGGTGCAATGCCTTGTTCGTTGAGTCGTTCGAGGATGAAGGAATCGATTGGATTTGCGATAAAGGGGCTGGCGATCGAAGGTGGTTCGGGAGACTGCAGAGGTTGAAACGCCCAATGGTTGGGAAGTGGAGGATCCTTTTGGTCCTCGGAGTCAGGAGAGTGCCATGGCGCGCCAGCGTCGATCCACGCGATGAGGACTTCGATTTCTTCTTTGGAAAGTCGATTGGATTCCTCTGGCGGCATAATCCTGCCAGCCTCTTTTCCTTGAACCAACGCAATGAGATGACTATGGGCACCATCGCCGACCACGATTGCCGGTTCCCCCGAATCTCCACCTTCTAGCATGGATCGACGTCGATCAAGTCGCAGATGACTTTCTTGAGCATCTGTGCCGTGGCATTCCAAGCATTTTCCTGCGAATAGGTCTCGCACCCGTTTTTCGAGCCTGGTCGAATCGGATTGGAGTACATTAGGTTTTCGTGCGTCCTGGGGCGCTCCGGAGGCCAGCGATGGCTGGCTGATGAGGATGCCAAGACATCCGATGGAGACAATGCATCCAGTAATGAGAAATCGCATGAAGGGTCCGGCAAGGCGGTACAAGTGGGAGGGAGGGCGTACAGCGAGGATCAATTCATTCTCTAGTCTACTCAAAAAGGCATCCCAATAGCAGGCACCCACCTTATCATCCCAATAGCAGGCACCCACCTTATCCAATCATCCCAAAGGCAAATAGCAGGCACCCACCTTCTCAATAGCACCAAATCTGAGGCACCCATCTATCCCGATAGCATTCCCAATAGCAGGCACCCACCTTTTGGAGGGGGTGGGGTGGAAGTGGATGCGGAAGTGGCTTAATAGTAGGCACCCATCTTTTGAAGGGAGGGGATGGAGGGGGGACGGGGTTTTGGGGTGGAAGTGGGGGCTGACGTGGCCTGGGGGGCTGGAATTCGGAGGGATTGGGCTCGGATGGGCGCAGCGGCGAACCGGACCCGAGAATGCAGGAGGGCGAAGAGAGGGAGATGGGAAAGAGGGGGACTGGAGAGCGAGTGTTCTGGCTCAGACTCCAAGGCTTAATAGTGGGCACCCATCTTTTGGAGGGAGAGTTCTCGCAAAGACGCCAAGACGCAACGAAACGCGATCACCAAATCCGAGGCACCCACTCATTGCGGCGCAATCGCTCTTCAAATAGTAGGCACCCACCCAAACAAATAGTAGGCACTCACCTATTGCAGCGGTCGAAAGAACCCGTACACCGTATTGTTCGTGACTTTAATCTTTGGTCGCATCAGCCTAAGCCCTTCTCCCGATAGCAGGCACCCACCCATTCCCGATTCCGGCCCCGATTCCCGATAGCAGGCACCCAGCGATTGGAGGGGGTAAATGAGAGGCACCCACCTAATTAAATAGAAGACACCCACCTAATGGGGGGGGGGGAGGTTTCTCGCCAAGGCGCCAAGACGCAAAAGGGGAGGGGCGGGGATTCGGGGCACCCACCTAACCAAGGCAGTCATTCCCAATAGAAGGCACCCATCTTTTGGGGGGGACGGAGGGGGGTGGGGCTGAAGTGGCCTGGGGGGCTGGAATTCGGGGGGATTGGGCTCGGATGGGCGCAGCGGCGAACCGGCCCCGAAGATGCAGGAGGGCGAAGTGAGGGAGATGGGAGAGCGGGAGACTGGAGAGCGGGGTTCTGGCTCAGGCTCCAAGGTGGGGAACCGGAGCTAGCGGAGCCACTTGCTACTTGCTCCTTGCTACTGGCCAGTTGTCGCGAAGCGCTGCCCGCTAGGCGAAGCAAGCGGCAGCTTGGCGCTGGCCGCGACTCCAGCGCTTGTGGGTCCGCTCCGCGTCGGCGATCATCGCCTTGGGATTCCCACTACAACGGCTTGTCCCAAAGTACTTGGTGTAGTTCCACACCAAGTCGCACCACATGCTCGGTTCCACTCCCAAGCCGGTAAACAAGGGCTCTAAGGATTCAGGAACCGGACACACGCTCCCTGGCGGATGATCCTGCTGCTTAGCTGTCCATTGCAACAACTTCACATAGTCCTCCAGGTTCATCGTCAAGAACCCTCGGTTGCTGGCGCGCAGACCATTGGTGCTGGCCTGCGGATCAAACGCGTCCACTTCGGGGTCGAGCGTCAAAGGGGCCAACCAGGCGTCTCGGGGGACCAGTGGACGGGGGCCAGTCTGCTTACGAGCCTTCTTCTGCTCCTCGAGCGTCATCTTGGTCCTCCTCGCGATCGATTCCTCCCGGGACAAGGGAATACGATCCAGAGCCGAGGATTCGATCATCGCTCCCTTGGCAGCCTCGATTCGATCAAACACCGACGTGTGCATCGAGAGTTCGATTGTTGCGGCCAGGTTCGCGCGCAAGACATTGAGATCCACATACATGGCGCAGGCCAGCAAACCCGCTTCATCGAGTAGCCGCTTCGCTTTGAATCGGCCATCCCAGAAGCAGCCACTGCATTCATCTTCTGCATTGGCTCGCCTGGCGATGACTTCTGCGAGAGAACGCATGAACCAAGAGATATCGGAGAGTCGGCTGCGATACTCTTGGATCTTCTCGGGATTGGCTACAGCGCTTCGGACATCCTCCTCGTTGGGCTCGGCCAAGACATCGAGGATTCGGGTGCCTGGAAAGAGTCTTAGCCAGCGGGTGGCGACTTCTACGTCGGACCAAGTCTTCACGACATCGGGGCGATTGCGGAGGATGACATGGAGGTGATTGGATAGGACGGCATATTGGAGAACGTCGATACCGAAGACAGAGGCCAGGGACTCCAGGCGCTGGCGAATCCATTCTCTGCGGTGGGTGTAGTCTTTCTGGGTGAGCTGATCGAAGCCAGTAAGAAAGGCACGACGGACACAGCGATGGTAGCAATGAACAAGGCAGATTTCGTCGCTGACGAACTGCTCACAGCGGAGCGTGCTGGACATGGTGGATTTCTCCAAGAAGTTCGGGGTGTAGATCCCATCACCTTATGGGATTGAAGGAAGGGATGCAACCAAATAGGTGAACTTTTTGGAGAGGGGTAAATGAGAGGCACCCACGAATGGCACTGTAATCTCCAATGATCGCGCAGTTCCCCCTAGCGACAGAGCGGGAATTTTCTTTAGAATCTCGCTCGCCTTGAAGATTGTTCTGGCTATGAACCCATTTTCTTGGCTATGATTTTGATCGTCCCTCCTTGGTTAAGTTGCCTAAACATAAACCAAGGAGGGTTTTGTTTTGGTCTCTATACCACCAAGGCGATCTCAAGCCAATTTCAGCTTTGGAGATTCCATCAAGGCTTTCCTGCTGCAACCCGGACTGCCGTTTGCATCGATTCTTTGCGAGCAGCACATCAGAAATGTTTTTCGCAAGCACGGTTGCACGATGAATGGGATCTATTCCACCGCAATTGTCTTGTGGGCGTTCATGTCGCAAATTATGCGTGATGGGAAAGAAGCCGCTTGCCAGTCCGCCGTCGCTCGTATTACGGCATTCTTTACTCTTCACGGGAAGTCAGCACCCGGGGCCGATACGGGGAACTACTGTCGCGCAAGAGCAAAGCTTCCCGAGGACGCTTTGAAAGAACTATGCCTTGGTGTTGCCTCTGAAGCGGAAGCCAAGGTGGAGTCCAAATGGCTCTGGAAGTCTATGCATGCCAAGCTTATTGATGGATTTACTTTCAAAATGCCCGATACGCGAAAGAACCAGAAAGAGTATCCGCAGCATACTGCCCAAAAGCCAGGGATTGGTTTTCCTATTGCTCGTGTCTTGGCTGTGATGTCGTTGGCCACAGGTTGTTTGCTTGATGCAACGGTCGGTCCCTTCAGCGGAAAAGAAACGGGCGAAACCAGTCTTCTGCGTCGGTTGCTCAAAGGTTTTTCAGCGGGAGATATCGTGATTGCTGACCGCTTCTTTTGTAACTACTGGTTGATCGCGATGTTCATGAAATTGAACGTTCATGTTTGTTTTCGCAGGAAGAAGGGACACACAGATTTTCGAACTGGAAAGCGATTGGGTAAACAAGATCACTTGATTCAGTGGTATCGTCCCGCTCGTCCGGCCTGGATGAGCCACGAGATGTACCAATCCTTACCGCTCGTGATCGAATTACGGGAGTTGCGATATACGGTCGAAGCTCCGGGCCGTAAATCAGGCCCGTTTATCATTGTGACAACATTGCTAGAGCACAAGGGTGACCAGGGTGTTAGCTATGAGGAGATATCCGATCTGTTTAGCTTTCGTTGGAATGCAGAACTTGACATCCGTTCTATCAAGACGTTTATGAATTTAAACTTTGTGAGATGCTTATCGCCCGAGATGGTCAGGCGAGAGTTATGGACGACGCTTCTTGCCTACAACTTGATTCGAACAACGATTTGCTCTGCCGCTTCGCTCTCTGGAAAGCGGCCGCGAGAGATCAGCTTCGTCTGTGCTAGCCAGTACATCCTAGCGAGTTGGCAGGAGGTGACGGCTCATCTTCGCGGCAAGCAACTTGAGCGTTACGCCAGATTTCTCCTCGAGCGGATTGCGAACTGTAAGGTTGGCAACCGTCCGGGGCGGATTGAACCGCGAGTTGTAAAGCGACGCCGCGACCAATACGCGCTGATGACCGAACCCAGAAAACAACTCCAAAAGCGACTCTATAAAGGCGATAACCGATTTGAATGAAACGACTTACGCAAATCGATTACAGTGCCATTCAAGGCACCCACCTAATGGGGGGGAGGGTTTCTCGCGAAGGCGCCAAGACGCAAAAGGGGAGGGGCGGGGATTCGGGGCACCCACTTAATGGGGCGGAAATAGCGGAAATAGGAGGCGCCCACCTTTTGGGGGGCGTAGACGCATCGGCATTAGGACACCATCGAAGAGTGAAACTGTGTGGATCCAAGGCGGACCATGGTCGCACCTTCCTCGATTAAATAAGTAAATAAGAGGCACCCACCTTTTGAGGGGGCGGGGATTCGAGGCACCCACCTAACGGGGGGAGATTGGGGGGAGGGAAATAGAAGGCACCCATCTAATGGAGCTGGTCTCTCGATTGAGTGGTATCAAGGTGGATCTTTCTAGGCAACTGTCTTTGTGTGTTCTTGCTGACGAGTCGTCCCGGCAAAGCGAAAAGAACAGCCGCACTTATCCACGCAAGAAACGCATGCGTCAAACCGGCGAGCCGAACATAAAGCCCATTAACGACCAGCTTCGATCGCTCGCAAACAAAATGCTCTCGCAAATCATTACCAGCGTTGTGTGGCACCCATCCAACAGGATGGAGGGAGTTTTCTCGCAACGGCGCCAAGACGCAACACCTCAATAAGAGGCACCCACCTTTTGAGGGGGGAGTTGAATAGGAGACACCCACAATTTTTGCTCGATCAACGACCAGCTTCAATCGCTCGCAAACAACATGCTCTCGTAAATCATTACCAGCGTTGGGAGGCACCCATCTAATGGAGCTGATTCGGGCCAGGGGAGCTTACTAACCTTGATTGATGTCGCTTTGGAAAATGCTCAATACAAGTTATAAGGGCTGTTTTTTTCGTCGCGATGGCGCGACGTTGGTGACTCCGTGGGGAGGCAAAACGAGAGCGGGTAGGGGCAAAGCTAGTAAATCAATCCGTGGCGGATTCCGAATTCCATCAAATCTGATTTCGAAGCAAGGTTGAGTTTGGTCATCATGCGCGATCGATACGACTCGATCGATTTTACACCAACACGCAATTGGTCTGCGATGGCCTGATTCGTGTATCCCCGCAACAAGAGTCCGAGAACTTCTTTCTCTCGTTGACTGAGGTCTTCCAATGGATCTTTCTCTGGAGCTTGACTGGATGCTCTTTCATGGGTCTCGGCTGCAATTCCCAAATTGATATAGAGCTTTCCGTCCATCACCGATCGCATTGCATTGAGGAGGTCGACATCGGCTACCGATTTAACGATGTACCCGTGCGCACCGCTTGCAAGCATCTTTCTTACTATTTCTCGATCATCGTGCATCGTCACAACAAGTATCTTGCTCTTCGCATTTTGGTATCGAAGATGGTTGATCGTCTGCGATGGTTCTCCACCAGGCATGGAAAGATCGAAGAGAATCAGATCGGGTTGCAAATTCTGGGCTGCTTGGATCGTTTCGCTTGCCGATCCCGTCTCCCCTACGATCTCGAAGTCCCTCTGGGTTTCGATAAGTAGTCGAATACCTGCCCGCACCAAGGCATGATCGTCTGCCAGTAGCACTTGCGTTTGCGTCACGATGATACGTCCTCTGTGCGAGCGGGTAGGACCGCATGAACAGTAGTCCCTTTTTCGGAACTCAAGACCTCCACCTGCCCTCCCACGGACATGACTCGCTCGCGAATGCTAATGAGGCCATTTCCGGATGCCGTCGGTAGCGCCCGAGAAAGAGCCATGCCGATACCATCGTCTTGCACACGGACGTGAAGCTCTTGCTGATCATTGGACAACTCTACGCGAATGTGTGCGGCGTTTGCATGCTTGATCGCATTCGCCAGCCCTTCTTGAACAATTCGATACACCGTTGTGGCGTAGTTGCGTTCGAACGAGATGGTATCCATTCCCTTGAATGCCGTCGAGATAATTGCTTTGGAGGATGGCTGCATATCCCGAACCAACTTTTCAATCGCCTGCGACAACCCTAGAGTGTCGAGAACGGCAGGATGAAGTCCCGACACGAGTCGACGCAATTCAACGAGGATATCGGCTCCGGTTTTTCGGACTTCCGATAGTTCACTGCGAATTTCGGCGGACTGCGGTGATTCCTCCATAGCGCGGAGGTGGAGGAGTACGCTGGTGATCGATTGCCCGATTCCGTCGTGTAATTCCTGCCGAAGCCGCTGCCGCTCGGATTCTTGCGCGAACATGGACCGACGCAAAAAGAGCATGCGGCTTTGTGCAAGCTGCTGGATGGGTCGGATCATCCAAAACCAAAGAGCAGGTGCTAAAAGAAGGGTCAGCAGGCAGGAGTCGATGATTGCTTCGAAGACCACGCTGCTACCGATTGGGAGGATGTACGGCAGGAGCGACATCACGACGAACTCCGCCCCAAAGGAGAGCAACAGGACGATCGCGTAAAGTTTAAGGGGCTTAACCGGGTACGGGGTCAGGTCGAGCCTATCGGTCATGTTTGAGACCGCGATGGCAGATTGGGAGCAGAGTCATGTTCCGAAAGGTTCTATGCGAATTACGATTCGGTTTTCATCGTCGATGGTAGTTTCCGCAATGAACCGAAACCGATCAAGGGGAATCCGACGACTCGCGTTCCATATTCCACATACGGTTGCCCTATATAACGAATCAATCGCTGATCTTTGAAGTAGCTACCCAGATAGATGTAGAAAGTCCAAACCGTCGTCAGGATTGCGTGATCCAAGGTCATCTGGGGAGTGAACCAGATCAACCCAAGGAAACTCATATAGACAGGGTGCCGCATCCACTTAAAGGCTCCGCGGGTAACAAATTGTCGCTGGGGTTGTTTCTCTCCTCGGAGCCAATACCACCAAGGAGTCAATCCCGTCTGATAGCCAAGCCCCGTTAACCAAAGACTGTAAAAAAGCGCCGCCCACGAAAGGTAAAAAAGCCCTAGAACGACAGACTCGCTAGCTCCGTGCAGATTCCAGATGTAGGTGTCACTGCGCCCCCAAAAGTGAAACAGGACCAGCAAACTAACGCAGGTCACCGAGCAGTGAACACATCCAATCCAAGCGGCAGGGAGGTAAACTTTGATCCGCTTTTGAACCGGTGGTGCCAACAACAGGCTGTGTGGCAAAGCGAATCCGATTGCAAGCACCAAATCCGTCAACCACCAGGAGGCGAAGCCCTGTTCGGTCCCATATCGGAGGAAGAGAAAAAGAAAAACAACCGTGTAGAGAAACAGCAATTGTGTCCCAATTCCGAAAAGCATCCCTGCCAAACGTATCATCCGACCTTCTCCGCGACAAAGTATCCATACTCCATGGCTCCACTTCGATACGCATTGAGAATGGCATCAAAATGGTTCAGAAACAGCGTGTGGTTACGGCCAAGTAGTTTGGCAATCAGACGCACACCCGATTGTTCGACACGGCGTTTGCAAATCTCCCAAGTACGTTCGACATTGCGAGTCCACAGACCTTGGTGCACCACGCGCATACCTGCTTGTTCAAACCATTGTACGTAGTCGTCTTGGGTACCGAGCGATGGGCAGAACATCCCCTCACACACTTTTACGACTTGCGAAACACGATCGGAATCCAAAGGTGGTGAGCCCGCTAACCATGCGCACAATGCAAATCTCCCACCAGGCTTAAGCCAGCTTGCAGCCCGTTTAAAAAAAGCTGGCTTATCGAACAAGTGCTCCGTGCACTCGATGCTCCATACATAGTCAGCCGACTGCGCGTCGAAGTGGATGGATTCCGCGTCGCTACAGCGGAATTTGGGTCTGTTGTGAAACGAACGGCCCAGGCACGCGAGGGTTGCCCAATGCTTCTGTACCGGGCTGAGCGTAACCCCTGTAACGTGGCAATCTCTCTTTCGAGCCAACCAAATAGAAGAACCACCCATTCCACAGCCAATGTCGTAGACGACGGAGCCATTCCGTATTTCCGCGAGCCCGGCGAGGCGCTCTGTCAATGCGAGTTGCGCTGTGGCGGGTGGTTCGCTCCCCTCCCAGTAGCCGTGATGGATGTGTGGCCCCCATAAGAGTCGATAGAACAAGGTGCTCACATCGTAGTGACTTTGGATCACTCGCTTCTCAATCGCTGGACACTCAATCATGATGCTGGAACGACCCAAAGATCCCCGTAGATTCGAAGCTCATCTTTGACTCCGACAGTCCCCATCATTTTGCTGAATGGTTTGATTCTGTAGTCCGACTGCAAAATGCGAAATGCGCCTCGGACATGCAGCCAACCATCTTTGAGCTCGGCATCGCATACCGCCTGGATAGGTCGTGTTGTTTTATGCAACGTGAAGTTACCCTCCAGTAAATACTCTGGCAGATTCCGTTTCGAGGTCTTTCCTGTCGGTTTCCATTTGACGTTTTTTAACGTCGCTTCAGGATAGTGTTCGACCGAGAGTATTTCGAGACCAAGCATGTTCTCATTCACCTTCTTTCTTGTTTCTTCATCAATTTCACTTTGTATTGACAGGTATTTCCTGGCAAGAGGCGTATCCGCATCAAAGCTTTTCATATCAAAGGTAATGGACGATTTTTTGTCATCATTAATAACTAGATGTCCATCCTTTAGTCGCCCCTCGACTGCGTGTTGATGGCCTACCAAACCTGCCTTGTCTACAAAAATGAAAACGCGGCTGAATTCGGTGTTGATTTCCCCTGCTACCCAATTTTTTTCAGTCCCGTTCTGCGCGGTCGCGTGGGAAACAAACCAACCTAGCAGCAGAAGGACAGACATTGTGATCTTGCACGCCAAGACTGATCGCTTCTGGGTTAATGACTCCTTGAGCCATGCGATCTGCTTGCAAGTGTTTGCGAATAATAGATTTGCTCTCACCTCGAAATCCTTTCGTCGTTAGGATGAGACTGGTTGCAATGGAGCGCCTGATTGCAAAAGAAGTATGCGGATCACGTTAGCATGCAGTCGGCATCATTGACTAGTCGGAAAAGCAGAGACCGTGAATTTTTTTTGTCATCGTACTTGGATCGTCGCGCTCATTGCGATGGTTGCGATCCCCTTTGCACTGAATGCCACGGTTCACTTGCCCATAGGATCGGCTGGGGTGCATGAATGGCTTCCCTCCTCCCGTCCAGAAAAAAGAGCGTACGATCGCTTTCAGCAACAATTCGGCAGCGATCAGACATTATTGGTTTCTTGGGACGGTGCGACTATCGATGATCCTCGCATTCCGGCACTGGCATCCAAGCTTCAAGATTCCGTGGTGGATGATGGTTTCGTGAGTTCGATGGTGACGACTCCCGAGGTGTTGGCGACTCTCGAAGGAGAACCACTGCGGCTTCGCCCCGAGCAGGCGAGAGAGCGGTTGCAGGGAACGTTGCTAGGTGCTGATGGGACGTGTGCGTTGTTTCTCATCGCTTCGCCTACTGGTGTCGATCATCACGCGGAATTGATCCGGCGCGTGCGACGGGCCGCAGACGAGACGGAGTCTTTAGGGAGTGATTCGCTCCGCATGGTAGGCTCCTTGTACGAGTCATACGCAATCGATGTCGCATCGGCAAAGAGTCTATCGCAGTTGGTGATCCCATCTTCGATCGCTGCGGTTGTTATGGCTTGCTTGTTGTTAAGAAGTTGGCGTTACGCATTGATTGCATTCCTCTTGGCAACGGCTGGGCAACTGGTATCGGTCTCCTTGGTCTACTACGGTGGATTTCAATTCAGTGCGGTGCTCATCGTTTTGCCGACGTTGATCTTTATGCTGACCCTCTCGGGGGCCATTCACCTTGTGAACTACCAGCGAGATTCCAGACAGCCCACCAAACAGGGAGCGGGATGGGAAGCGGTCAGACATGGATTTTGGCCGTGTATCCTTTCATCAGGGACAACCATGCTCGGCATGGGGTCGCTGCTCGTGAGCGAGCTTTCCCCAGTTCGGGAGTTTGGAGGGTTGTCTGCAGTTGCCCTTGGGATAGCGACCGTTATGTTGCTCGTTTACTTTCCGTATTTGCTCGGCGTTGCCAGGCCCTCCCACCCGTCACAAGATACGCCTCAAGATACGCCTCAAGATACGCCTCAAGATACGTCGCAAGATACCGGGCGACCATCGCTGTTCTTGTTCCTCGCCATTCGCTACCTACGATGGCAGTCGCAGAACGCGGCGTGGATTTCTACAGTCGGAATGTTGTTGCTTTGTCTTTCATTGGAGGGAGTGACACAGTTGAATGCATCGACGAAGTTTTGCGATCTATTCCCACCTTCGGACCCCGTGTCGCAGGATATGGATTGGTTTGAAGATCATCTCGGGCCGATTGCTTCGGTGGAGATTGTACTTCGATTTGACGCAAACAGTTCAGCCAATTCTTTAGAGCAAGCTCGATTGGTTTCGATAGTGCAACGAGAAGTCGACGAGCTCTCGGAGGTTGGTGCGACCCTCTCCGCGGCGACCTTTCTACCGCAAATCGGGGAGGCTAGGGGGGTGCGAGGTGCTGCCCAACGGGGTGTCTACAAGCAGAGGATCGAAGGGGCATTTTCGGAATTACAGGAGCGTGGCTTCCTGCATGATTCTCCCACGGCGACTTCGTGGCGGTTGGCGACGAAAGTCTCTGCGTTAACATCGATGAGTTATCGAGAGGCGACCGATCGATTGGAGGCCGCTGTCCATAAGTGTCTCGACCAGGAAAAATCCGATGCGGTCGTCACGGTTACGGGTTTAGCACCCGTGATGCATGAAACACAAGTAGCGTTACTATCCGATTTGGGTTACAGCTTTCTTTCCGCGTTTGCATTGATCACGCCGGTGATGATGTGGATCGTGCGGAGTGTGAAGGGTGGATTGTTGGTGATGGTGCCGAACGTACTTCCGGTAACCATGGCGTTTGGAGCGATGGGGTGGCTCGGTTATTCGCTGGACATTGCCGGGATCTTGACTGCAAGTATCGCACTTGGAATTGCCGTGGACGATACACTTCATTTCATTTGTTGGTATCGCAAGGAGAAAGAGGCTGGTTACTCTGCTGCCGACGCGGTCCAACGCACATTCGTCGCGTGTGCGCAAGCGATGATCCAAACGACGGTGATCGCATGTTGCGCGATGCTTCCTTTCTTGTTTGCGGATTTCAACCCAACCAGACAGTTCGCGTTCTTGATGATTTCGATCCTATCCCTCGCTTTGGTAGGGGACCTTTGTTTGCTCCCTGCCTTGTTACAGACGCGATTCGGTCATTGGGTGGCGCCCAATCGAAAACCTGATTCCTTATCTCCTGCGGTCGAGGCGTAGATGCATACACGTCACCTAGTCCCCGAGCTAATGGACGATCCAGAGCTGGACATCGCCGAACACCAATTGGCTTTGGCTGGTCTGAGACTCATCAATCAATGGAGTGGAACGGCGAAGCGCATCGCCGCCGAAATCAACGCATTGATCAAGATGAGGAAGCTAAAACATTGCCGTATCCTCGACTTGGGGTGCGGGAGCGGCGACATCGCTTGCGACGTTGCAAGTCGGATAGCAAATCACCATCCCATATCGGTAACCGGATGGGACTTTAGCGAAACGGCCGTCGCGCAAGCGACCGCAAATCGCGATCGAAGACTTGCCCCAACGAAGCATGCATGCGAAGTTCGATTCGAATGTCGCAATGCGTTAGATACGAGCTTAGCGGCGCAGAAACCTCGACCGTTTGACATCGTCTACTGCTCGCTGTTTTTGCATCACTTTACCGATGGGCAATCGTTGGAACTTTTAGCTCGGATGGCATCGCTCGCGGAGCATGCTTTGGTCGTGGACGATTTGATCCGATCGAGAAGAGGTTGGCTGCTAGCTCAATCGGGGTGCCGATTGCTCTCCCGTTCTCCGATCGTTCATTTCGATGGTCCGCAATCGGTTCGAGCCGCGTTCACTATCTCGGAAATTCGCGAGATCGCTGCGGATGCTGGACTGCATCCCATCTCCGTTCGAAGATGTTGGCCAATGCGATTCCTTTTAAGATGGGAGCGGACTGAGTAATGGAGGCAGTCACCCACGATTCAAAATCGCATCCAATTTTGGAAACTGATTGGGACTGCGTCGTGATCGGTGCTGGAGTGGCGGGCCTTAGTTTTGCGATCCGAGCGGCTCGAGGCGGGCATCGGGTTTTGATTCTGGAGGCAAAGACGTTTCCACGTGAAAAAGTATGTGGTGGCTGTCTGAACCGTCGTGCTCAAGGGCACTTGAAAGAACTAGGAATCCTGGGACGGGTCATGGCGCTAGGAACTCCAATCGAGGAACTCGTCGTTGATTGCCAAGGGACTTTGTCTTCGTGGAAAGTGCCCACCATGCTTAGCATTCGACGTTCGACACTCGATCAAGTGTTGGCAGAGACAGCCATTGCTGCGGGATGCGAGATTCGCTGGAACACACGCGGAACAGTCGTGGAGGCAGGCGAATCGGGACCAGCGACTGTGAAATTGCAGAAGGAAGGGGAGACACGTGCGGCAACATTTGTTCACGCAGGGATGGTGGCCGTCGCGGCTGGACTGACCCGTTCTCCTATTCAAAAGGATCCGAGATGGAATCAACAGATCTCAGATCGTTCTAGGATTGGTGTACACGCTCTTTGTCATTTATCGGATTTGCATTCTCAGCTTGGAAGCTGCGAATGGTTGCGATCGCTCGTCGCCCAAAGGCAGCTTCATATGCTCGTGGGCAAGTCCGGATATTTGGGGATTTGTCTCTCGGATGACGGATATGTTGATTTCGCTGCAGCCATCGATCCCGATAGAATTGAGAACCGGCAATGTATCGGGGGGACGGTCGATTCCATTCTTCAAGATTGCCAGCGCGATAGCCTCTTTGGGAGACTCCATACAGAGTGGTTCGCAACTCCACCCCTGACCCGTAGCTCTGCCGTGGTGGGGATCGGACGAACATTCTTAGTTGGAGATGCGCTCGGTTACGTCGAGCCATTCACGGGAGAAGGCATGTCCTGGGCGTTCGCTAGTGCGAAGCGATTGGCTGCATTGTTTGGTTCTTCTCAAGAAGAAGGATGGATGCAATTAGCCAAGCATTGGAACGACTGGGCGCGGCAGGAACGCTCGACGAAGACTTGGGTGGCGACATGGGTTGCTGCGCAGGCGCGAAAACCCAATCGATGCAAATGGATTTTGCGAGGACTGGATGTATTCCCTCCAGTTCGTCGCTTTCTCGTCAGAAAGGCAATGCAATGACGGCGTGTCTGCGGTCGTTTCGAACACAGCTCCCTTCGATCGGAATCGATCAGGAGGATGCCGCGCGTCTCGCGAGCAGTCTGGAGATCAGTTTGCGGTGGAATCATGCAATACCTGCTTTGTATCGAAAGTCGGGAGTCGGTCATCGTTACTCCGTTTTGCTTCATGATCAAGCCGAATCGGATTCAGTTCCCCAGGACTTCTATTTACCTAGGGCCGAATCGACGAATGGCCCATCGACTAGTCAACGCATGGCAGCCTATGAACAGTTCGCGCCTCCGTTGTTGGAAGCTGCGTGTCGAAACGCGATGGAAGATGCCGGTATCCATCCCACGGAAATACACAACTTGATCACAGTTTCGTGCACTGGATTTTGCGCGCCTGGTATCGATCATCGGCTTATGGGTGCGATCGGAATGAGTCCCCACATTCACCGAACGCACGTTGGGTTTATGGGGTGCCACGGTATGATCAACGGAATGCGAACAGCGGATGCGATTGTTCGAGCCGATCCGAACGCGATTGCGCTCGTCGGCGCCGTCGAACTTTGTAGCCTTCATCAGCAATACACGGACGACCCACAGCAACTCGTCGCCAATGCGTTGTTTGCGGATGGAGCAGCAGGAGTAATGGTGGTCCATCGTAATCACGCCGTGACGGCCGCTGACAAGGGGTGGGAGATTTTATCGACCCATTCGATTTGGATTCCTGATACCGATCGAGCCATGTCGTGGAAGATCAGCGACCATGGATTTGTCATGCAGCTTTCCCCCGAAGTGCCAAGCGTACTCCGAAACAGCTTGCATGAACCGGTTTCCCATTGGCTTTCTTCGCACGGACTGTCGATCGAGCAGATCGATCACTGGGCAATCCACCCAGGAGGCCCTCGCATTTTGGATGCTTGCGAGGCCGCTTTTCGATTGCCGGCCAGCAAGGTGGAGGACTCGCGAGCAGTCCTTCGGGAATGCGGAAACATGTCTTCCCCAACCGTGATTTTCATTCTCGAACGAATCACCGCTGGCTTGGATCCCGCTTCTACCTCCCCGGTTTATTGTCTTATGATTGCGTTCGGCCCTGGGCTTCATGCGGAGCTCATGCTTCTCCGAAAGGTTCCCGGCTAACGCAAGCTCTTATTTTTTCGGACGTAAGGTTTTTGGATGGGAACGAGGAGTTCTCCTTGGAAGGTTTCGCAGATCGAAAGCCTTCTCAAACCAATTTTGACGTATTCGCCCGATTGTTCGATTCCGATCGATCGGCGTCCCAAGCGTTTTGCGACGGCGCTCGCGGTGAAGGTCCCAGAGAACAGATCGAGAATGCAATCTCCAGGATGACTGCTAGCGAGAAGCATCCGTTCCAAAAGTGCTTCCGGTTTCTGAGTTGGGTGATGTTCGTATTCGTTCATACGATAGCGAACACGGGGGAACTCCCAAACGTTCCCTGGAACTTTAGAGCTATTGTAGGGAACGGGGGGAGATTTGCGATAATCGATCAAGCGTCGGACCGAGCCCGTGGGGGCATCCACACGTACCGCATCGGCGTTGAAGGTGTATTGATTCGGATTCATAACACAGTGCAATATCGGTTCGTACATCGAACCGAATTTCCGCTTCGCTTGAACTCCCGAGCTATCGTAATGCCACACGATTCTCGCCAGCACTGTGGATCGCTTGCGGAGAAACAAATCGAGATACGGCATCGCTTGTGTGCTGGACATGACGTAGAGCGATCCTGTTGGCTTTAGTTTTCGGAGCCCGAGTGCCAGCCATTGATAGCACCAATCCGCGTAGGCTTCGTCGGATTCCCAACGGTCCAAAAACGAATCGTATTGCTTGCCGATGTTATAGGGTGGGTCCGCGAAAAGAAGATCGATGGATTGATCGGGAACACACTCCTCCATGACTTTCAGGACATCTCCCCAATAGATGGCATGCTCCTCGTCTCGGCTGAATCGTTCGATGGTCTTGTGATCATCCCGCAAAGTGAGTGCTCCTCAATTGCCTCGCCAGACTAGCGAGTGATGGAGATGGTATTCCATAGGAATCATCGGCCATAGTCATGTGGTTGAATCGTTCTCCATGTCGCGCACTCCTTGGCGACACGCGGTTATGATAGCCTCCCGCCCAAACAAAACAACGATCGAAAATGCTGCAGAGCGGCTGGAGGATGAAATGGCCATCGAATGGGAATGGGATTCAATCCAAGGAGATTTTCGCACTTGGTTTGGCGAAGGAGCAAAGCGAGGAGCGTCGGATCTTCACCTGATCGCGGACTATCCACCCATGCTTCGAACTTTTGGAAAGCTAGTCCCGATCGAAAATGTATCGCTCACAGAAGAGCGGATTCTCGATGCCCTCCGACCTATCGTCACCGACGAGAAGCTGACGCGAATGGCCTCTGTTAAGAATTGCGATCTTGCTATCGCAGTTCGATTCGATGAAGAAACGATTCGATTGCGGATCAATCTCTTCTTGAGTAACGGAAAGGTCGGTGCATGCATTCGTTTCATTCCAGATCAAATCCCTAGCTTTTCTTGGGCATCGTTCCCCGAAGATATTGCACGTCGATTGATTGAGTTTCCCCATGGATTGGTTCTGTTTGCCGGGATTACAGGGGCGGGAAAGAGCACTTCGCTGGCGATGATTATCCAGCGATTGAATCGACAGGGTGGTTCCAGGATCGTCACGATTGAAGACCCGATCGAGTATCGGTTTCCCGTTTGTCCCGCTTC
Source organism: Pirellula sp. SH-Sr6A (assembly GCF_001610875.1). Lineage (NCBI taxonomy): Bacteria > Pseudomonadati > Planctomycetota > Planctomycetia > Pirellulales > Pirellulaceae > Pirellula > Pirellula sp. SH-Sr6A. The sequence goes on from NZ_CP011272.1 coordinate 4,226,189, forward strand.
CTTGGTGACGCAACGGGAAATAGGGACCGATGTGGAGACGTTTCATGACGGTTTGAAGTATGGGCTTCGGCAAGACCCCGACGTGATCTTGGTCGGTGAAATTCGAGATCAAGAAACAGCGAAGATGGCGTTGAGCGCTGCCGAGACGGGGCATTTGGTCTTTTCCACCTTGCATACACGCGACGCGAAGGGGGCGATCTCCCGTTATGCGGATTTCTTTCCGCAGTCGGTACAGAATGAAGTCCGATCGCAGTTGGCTTCTTCGCTCCGCGCTGTCATTTGCCAGCGATTGATCGAGAGCGTTACTCCGAACGAAAAACAAGAGCTTGCGCTGGAGATTCTCTTCAACAACGCGCCGATCGGCGCAGCGATCCGAAATGGAAAGCTCGAAAGTGTCGACAACTACATACTCACAGGTCGAAACGAAGGGATGGTCACCATGGACGAGTCCCTTCGCAGGTTGGTAGCTGGCGGTTTGGTCCGTAAAGAAGTTGCCGAGCTATGGATGGTCGATCGATCGTAGGGCGAGATCTTATCAAGACATCCCAGAGTGGCAGTGCTAGATTTTGGTCGCAGGGCGCTTGGGAGGTGGTGGTTTAAGCATGCGAGCTTCGTCGTCGCGTGCGGGAGGTGGCGGATTGTTATTGGCGGGACGGTTATTGTTGCGTGGGGGCGGATTCAGATCGGTGAAGCTCTCTTCCCATTCCCAGCCGACGCGATGATCGAGTTCACGCGAAGCGAGGAGTGCCCAGGGGGTACCGGGGTGTTGATCGACGACTCCTTGCAATAGTTCGCGAGCCAGTTTCGCTTCCTTTTCCAATTTACTATCGCCACCCACGGAGTCGCTCGGTTTGAGATTCCATGTGTTGCTCTCCTTCTGTTCGAAAGGCATTCCTCGTTTCGCTTTGGCCAGCATCGCGTTGTAGGATTCTGCGCGGACTTTGGCGGCGAGGGCAGTGCCATAGGAGAGGTCGAAGCTCGCCAGCCATCTCGGCGAGGTCTCGCGGGATCGGAATTTTTCGCCTTCTGCAAGCATGGCGCACATTTGAAAAAGTTCCGGCGCGAGTCTCGCGGACTCTTGTTGGGCGAGGGTGAGATCGCGTATGAAGGTCGCTTCTTCTCGTTTGATGAAGACTTGTTTAGGTTTGTCGAGTGTGCCGACGCGTGAAAGCTTAGCCGCTTGAACCAATGCGGCGCGCAGCGGGCTCTTTTTGATGCGGTTCATGTATTCGGAGTCAGACAAGTAATCGGGGCGGTAGGCCTCCATAACATCGGGGGAGAAGAAGTAGCTCATTCGCGATGCAAAGGCTTCCACGTCGCTTGCTTGCACGCGCTGTCCCACTTTTCGATTCGGGTGGATCGAGAAATAGATACCACCTGTTTCGTAGCACATGCGTGAGAGAGCGTAGGGACCGAACCCCGAGTCGATGACCGGTTCCTCGTAGTAATTGTCTTGGTAGCCGAGTTGGACGCGTTCGGGAACGAGTGTCTCGGGTCCTTGATCGACTTGCCGCCAGTCGGGCGTCTGATCGTATTTGGGATCTGGGTCGACGAATTTGATGTAAGTGAATTCGCGGCCAAACGGGGCGGGAACACCGAGGACGTGGGATTGGATTCCGAATTTCCTGCACAGCGCGATCGCTTCGTCTGCTGCAGCCGCGTCGTCGCCCCGTTCGTCGGTGATCGTGATGAGGACTACGTTGCGTTCTGGGTCATCGGGACCGCGGGAGACTCGCATGGTTTTGTACTTGTCCGCGACGGTTTTGACCGCGGTAAAGACCATTTCGACTCCTGATTCATCGACTTCGATCCCCTCGATTGCCTCACGGATTTCGCCCAAGTCTGCCGTGGGATTCTTCGTGAGGAATTTAACGTCCTGTCCGAACGAAACGATTCCTGTCAGAAGGGGTTGGCTCAGGTCGACGCCAGCGGATCTCTTTTTCTTTTCTTCTTGAACGATTCCAAGTTCTTCGTAGATGCGATCGAATCGGTTGCGAATTTCATCGCGTCGTTTCGCCATGGAGACGGAGCTATCGAACAACCAGACCACGAGTGTCGGGCGTTGCTCGATCGCTTGCAGGAGTTCGTAGGTGATTCGGTCGACGGCTCCATCGGTCCCTGTGACTCCCACTCCGGTCATACCCTTGACCGCGTTGGGGGCTTCGGTGATGCCGATTGCTTTTTGGATATCGATCGACACGTTCAATTCTCCGGTTGGAATGGATACGTCGATAGGCGTCGATGGAAGCTCGGAGATTGTTGCTAAGGAGGCTGCGGTGGAGAGAGCCATATCGGCAAGCCCTTCCGAATTTGCCCCTATCTCTTCGGAGGGGGCTTCGGAGTAGGCCAAGTCACTGACGACATCGAGAAGAGGGGGTTCGATTTCCGTCGGAGTCGACTGGATGAGAATTTGCAGTACTTCTGGCTGCGTGACGACGGTAAACGAGGCCAAACCGACGATCACGGCGACATGGACCAGCATGCTCACCAAGAAGGATTTTGTGTCCGCATCGACCCAGCTACCGGACTCCTCGTCTCCCCCATCCTCTTCGAGACCTTCCGTGCCCATTTCCGCTGCGGGAGCGGGCTGGAGATCAGTTGGTGGGTTGGAGTCGGTGTGATCCTTTGGTCGTCGTAGCATGGTTTTTGCGTTTCAGAACTGATGGGACCTTAGGGGGAACCGATTTTGGGGGGCGAACCCACTAGTCGTTGCCGAGCTTTTTTATTCTCCCGTCTCCGCCGAGTACGTTCAACGATTTAAGGTCTTGGAGCGTAGCAAAAATACTCACTTTTTACGGGGAGTCCCGAAAATCGCTCGATTCCAACGTCAAGGCGGCAGTTCGGTCCAGCGAGCGATGTTGAAAGCCCCCTAAAAAAAGTGGTAGGGAAGGTGCTGAAAGTGGTCGTGATTTGGGTAATCTGGAAAAGGATTTCAGCCTGGAGTGGCGAGAACGTATGGAAATGGATTGAAGGTCGATAATGGTTTTGCCGTGATTCTTCCTTTGCGGAACTTTTTTCCGGACCGATACCATGGAACTCACTTCGCTCGAGACGCCCAAGTTTTCCATCCGACAAGCGAAAGAGCTTGTGAAAGACCTCCATAGGCCCGTGCCTTGGGTTTTTTGGACCGATTTTTTGGTGACTATTATCGCGGGTCACGCGTGCTTTTCGCTGAATGTGAATTCTTGGAGGTGGCTCGACCTCTCATCCCCGGTTTCGTGGGCAATCCAGGCTGGATTGTTTGCGGCCAATGTCTTGCTGTACCTCCGGGCCGCGATGTTCACCCACGAGTTGGTTCATTTGCCCAAGGAAGGCTGGACAGCGTTTCGGATCGTGTGGAACGCTTTGTGCGGGATTCCCTTTATGATTCCTTCATTCACTTACTACCCCCACATCGACCATCACCGCAGGAAGTCCTATGGAACGGAAGAGGACGCGGAGTATCTGAATTTGAGCCATCAACCCCCGAGCGCCATTGTCTGGTACATGCTCGGCACATTGGTCACGCCGTTTGTCGCTTTGATCCGTTGGGGAATACTCACTCCCATCGCTTGGGTTTATCCGTCTGTGCGCCAATGGACGTTCGCGCGTGCCTCGACGATGGTTATGGATATCAGTTATGTCCGCCCTGAGGCGGGCGAGAAAGTCTACCGAATCATGCGGTTGCAAGAGGTCGCTTGCCTCGCAATTGCGTGGTTCATCTTGTTGCATGGCCCTGTGATTGCTGGGACTTGGTGGGATCCCTTTTGGTTCTATGCGTACGCGGTAAGCGTTTCCATGATTGTCATGAACAATGTCCGAACGCTCGGTGCGCACCGTTGGACGGGGGAAGGGTCCGAGCTTTCCTTTGAGCAGCAGCTATTAGATTCGTGCGATTATCCATACAGCCCTTGGTTCACCGAATTATGGGGCCCGACGGGAACGCGTTATCATGCGACCCATCACCTTTTCCCGAGCATTCCTTACCATAATTTGGGGAAAGCCCACCGAAGTCTGATGGCGGGGCTTCCTGCGGACAGCATCTTCCGAGAGACGGTCAAGAAGAGTTTGATCGCTGAGATTGCGGGGCTTTGGAAACGGAGTGCTGCATCGCAGCAGTCCCGTCCCAAAGTCACAGGTTCTCGTTCTGGGGGCTTATCGCAAGCTGCGTAGCGATTGCAAAACGACTGCAAAATATCCGGGCTCCGAGTAAACTTGGGGCATGGACCCCACCGAAACCGCCGATCTCACTCCGCACATCGCAGCGCAACGCAATCTGCTTTATCGCTGCGTATGCGGAACGGAGTTTCGGGTCGATCTGAATTTGGGTGGCAGGTGCCCTGACTGCCAAAGGCACGTGCAGCCGGAAGCGTTGAAGACGGCGATGAGCGCGACGGTCTCTATCACCGGCTTGGAGGAGCCCTCCCATCTCAGTTGTTTTGATTTAAGCGAATCCGACGAGCTGCCCCAAGATCATTACGGGCATTTTCGACTTGACCGAAAGCTCGGTGTGGGAGGGATGGGTTCGGTTTATCGAGCGCTCGATACGTCCCTTCAACGTTTCGTTGCTGTGAAGGTCATGCGGCAGCCAAACCAAACCGTCGACTCGCGGGTGGCTGCTATCCTGCGCGAAGCGATTGCTCAGGCTCGGCTGAACCATCCCAATGTCGTGACAATCTATTACGTCGGGCGCGAGGGAGAAGAGCCTTTTCTCGCGATGGAGTTATTGCCCGGACCTACGTTGGCCGAGAAGTTGAAACAGGACGGCAAGATTCCTTACGCAGACGCGATCCGATACGGTATCCAGGTTGTATCGGCATTGGATCACGCGTCGCAATTCGGGATCGTGCATGGAGACATCAAGCCGGCAAATCTCTTGCTTACCTTGGACAACAATATCAAGCTTTCCGATTTCGGACTTTCGAGTAATACGACCTCTGAGAATCGCACCGAATCGGTCTCTGGAACCCCGGCCTACTTCGCCCCCGAGTTGTTGCAGTGTTCCAACACGATCCAGTCTGACATGTACGCACTGGGGGTGACTCTTTTTGAGCTGGTCTTTGGAAGGACACCTTTTGCTTTGCAAGGGGATACGGTGCGCGAGCGTTTGAGCACCCATATCACTGCCACCATCGATTTCCCTCAAGTGTGGCCGAATCAAATCCCTCGAGAGTTCGCATCTGTTGTCCTTCGACTTCTCGCGAAGAAGCCGGAGGATCGCTATCGCAGCTACGACGAGTTGCTGGAGGATTTGCAAGCGATCGAACCAGTGAGTACGACAACAGCAGGGATGGCATCCCGCGTGATGGCGTACTTGGTGGACCAACTTTTCCTACTCGTGTGCTTGCTACCATTCGCCATCGTCATTCTTCTGCTGCGGGATCGGGCGTTCAAGGCGTTTCAGTGGATGGTTCCGATCATCGCATTTATTTCGCTCATCGTACCTGCGATCTATCTGACATTCATTTATCGCGGTTGGCGATCGATCGGAAGATATTTGTTTCAATTGCGAATTGTCGAGGAGAATGGACTGACACCTCGTCGAGAACAGATGGTGACCCGCGAAGTGCTCCGCAATGCGATTTCGTGGATTGGGCCTTTGGTGATTTATCTGACTCTCTATTATGAGGGAATTGGCAGGTGGCCCGATTTGGCCTTAGTCCTATTTGTGGCTACCGATGCTGCCTTGGCGATTTTCCGAAAGGATCGTCAATCCCTTCATGATTACTTGTCGAGAACGCGCGTCGTGCTCGCCACTGAGAAACAACACTCTAACCAACTTCACAGGTCATGACAAAATCGGTCCGAGTGGACTTGCAAGAACGAAGCTACAGCATTTGGATCGGTACCGGTCAATGGGAAGAGAACCTGCAGCGATGTTTGGATTCCTTGGAATCCCTACAGCATGCTTTCTTGATTTGGGACGAGCATCTCGATTCATTGCGAGAAGCCTTTACCGATCGACTTGCTAGTCGTAGTATCCGCGTGCAGGGCTATCGAGTGGCCAGCGGTGAAGGAAGCAAATCCGTCGCATCCCTGTCGTCCATATGGGAGGCAATGTTAGCTGCTCGAATGGATCGCAAATCCGTGGTGATTGCGATCGGCGGGGGAGTGGTGGGCGATTTAGCTGGGTTTGCCGCGGCGACCTACATGCGAGGCGTTCGATTCTTTCAGGTGCCCACGACGCTCTTGGCGATGGTCGATAGCAGCGTCGGTGGGAAAACCGGCATCAATCTTCCGCAATCCAAAAATGCAATCGGTGCATTCTGGCAGCCCCATGCAGTTCTTATCGATACAACCGTGTTGCAATCTTTGCCAGAAAGAGAATTTCGCAGCGGAATCGCGGAGATCGTCAAATACGGAGTCATCCTCGATCCGGAGCTGTTCCAGTGGATAGAACAAAACGTTGCACCTATCCTGAGCCGGGAATCACAGGCGATGGAGAAACTGATTCAACGTTCGTGCGAGTTGAAGGCCCAAGTGGTATCGAGCGATGAGCGTGAAACGACGGGACTAAGAGCCGTCCTCAATTACGGTCATACGTTTGGCCACGCCATCGAGGCCATCACCACCTATGGTAAGTATTTGCATGGAGAGGCGATTTCCATCGGGATGACGATGGCCGGGTGGCTGGCTGCCGAACACAACCTCTGGCCGCGCGAATCGTGGGAGCGACAGACTCAGCTTTTAAAACGTCTGGAGTTGCCCACCCGATGCGAGCCAGGAATGGACTGCGAAGCAATTTTATCGGCGATGCAATCGGACAAGAAAAATGAGCATGGAGTACTGACCCTTATTCTCCCCGTGAAAATCGGGGAAGTTCGCTCGGTCAAGCATATGGGTGCGGACGAGGTGCGACGGGCTATTGAAGCATTTCTCTAGTGGTACCGCGGTTTAATTGCTTTCGGCTCGATAGTTCAAGACACCTTTCGACACATACAAAGGTATGATCTGACTATCCACTTTTCCGCCACCCAACAGCGGGTCCTTCTGAACTAACTCTTGCACCGAAGCTTCTCCTGTATTTTTCAGGATCGCAACGGAGAGCCGTGGGGAACGATCGTCGAATTGAAATGCGGCGGAGGCTTTGCCTTCTCGCGCGACCTGTTGCCAATATTCCCATTGTTGGTTTCTTTCTGATTGCGAAGGGGCTTCCACGGACTCTTTCTTCGTGAAGAGAGCGAGTCGATGCTCCTCCATGCCGACCGGATCCAAGATCATTTCGAATTTCCCAAGCTCGCGATCGATACCGTTGATTTCAAGTTTCATGAATCCTTGGTCGACGTATGGGTCATCGCGGAATAGCTCGGGAACTCGCTCTCGATCTTGCGCCCGAACTCCGACAATGCCTCGCAAGGTTTTTTGAGGGTCGGCGACGGGACCCGCGGCAAAGAGCAGACCTTTTTTGCCTTGTGCGACGAAGTTATCGATGTGGAGTTTTTGCATTTTTTGCACTTCCTCTTTTTCGACTCCTGCCGTGGTGCGTCCTGTCGTGAGGAAGATGAAAAAGCTTCGCAGCTGGTTCGGTTCCTTCTCTTGCGCTCGAGCGTTGGTGGTCAAGCAAACGGATAGAATCAGCAAGGGAACAGTGGCGTATTGGATGGATGCGAACATAGGGGAAAGGAGCCACGAAGAAGGAAAAAGTGAGTCAGGAACTGGGGAGGCGGGCGCGAAACACGGTGGAGAACGAACTCTGTTTGCCGCATGGTGGGACTAGTACTACACTACTAGAAAGTTGTTCAGCACCATCCCTTCTCAATCTACTATGACTCATCGAAAAATACTGGTTTGTGCATGGATCTTAGTTCCATTTGTGGGAATTTCCTGCTCCCCGGGTACGCCTCCGAGTGAAAAGCCGGCAGCTTCTCCAACCGCGACCTCCGAGGAGCTCCTTCCCAATGGCGAGCCTAAGGAGGTAACGGTTCAACATTGCTTGATCGCCTTCCAAGGCTCTTTGGGAGATCAGCCCGTGCGTCGAACCAAGGAGGAAGCGGAAGCGTTAGCCAAGGACCTTATGAAGATGCTGGAAGCGGGAGACAAGTTTGATGAAATCGTCCGTCAATTCACGGACGATTCCGCACCAGGGATCTACTCGATGGCAAATCATGGAGTCCCTGCGGATCCGACCCGTTCGGTTTCTCCTCGCGGAGGCATGGTGGCCGCGTTCGGCGATGTCGGGTTCAAATTGCAGGTAGGTGAGTATGGATTAGCCGAGTACGATCCCGAAAAATCGAAGTTCGGTTGGCACATCATCAAGCGTATTAAGTAAGGGGCACACCTTTGGTTTCGCGGACCATGGCGAAAACCCAAAGCAGGTGCAGGCACATCATGAAGCAGAAAAACCCAAAGATCACTTCCGGAGCAAATTGGGTGACTGCGATCGGGAAAACGAGCGTTAGCAGGGCAGCAAAGATCCAATGGGTAAAGCTCCCGAGGGCTTGACCGTTGGCTCGGTGCTGGTCGGGGAAGATCTCGGAAATGAGCACCCAAATCACGGCCCCTTGCCCCATCGCGTGGGCGGCGATGAACGCAAAGATGCACCCAGGAACCAACCAATAGGTCTTGGTCGAAAACGCCCACGCGCACAGGCCGAGCGATGCGATGTAGCCAAACGAGCCTAGAATCAACAGCGTTTTGCGTCCCAATCGATCGATAAGCCATAGGCCGACGAAGGTGAAAATGAGATTGGTGACACCGATGCCAACCGACTGCAGCAATGCAGCTTGCTCCGCCAGTCCCGTCAATTCAAATATACGAGGCGCGAAGTAAAGGATCGCATTGACGCCCGACATCTGATTAAAAAAGGCGACGAGGAAGGCGATCGCGATAGGGAGTGCGAGGGATCGGGACCAGAAGGGAGCGTGGGACGACCGATTCGAAGGGTGGGAGGTATCCCTTCCAGCGGTAAGTGCAGCCAAGTCTTGGTCGAGTTGTTCCGGTGTAGTGTCGGGATCGAGAGTTCGGAGCACTTCGCGGGCTCCCTGCGTGTCGTTTCGAAATGCGACCAGCCAGCGAGGACTCTCGGGTAACCCAACGCACATGGCGGTATACAAAAGTGCCGGGAAAGCTTCGACGCCGAGCATCCATCGCCATGCGTGTTCGCTCCCGGATTGGGCGATCAATGCATTGGAAATGAGTGCGATAAGAATTCCAAGGACGATATTAAATTGAAAAAGACCGGCCAATCGTCCGCGTCGATGCGGAGGGGATAGCTCTGCGATGTAGAGGGGGCTGGTGACCGTGGAGATTCCGACACCGACGCCTCCGATAAAACGAGCGATCGAGAAAGTCCAGAGGCCGGTAGCCAGTCCGGACCAAACCGCGGACACCAGATACAGGATTCCTATCCAAAGCAGTGTCTTGCGACGGCCGTAACGATCCGTGGGAAACTGTCCGATCATCGATCCTAGCACGGTTCCCCATAAGGCAGAACTGATCGCGATACCGTGCTCGAAATCCGATAGTTGCCACAGCGACTGGATGGTTTTTTCTGCACCGGAGATGACAACGGTATCGAATCCGAAGAGGAATCCCGCGAGAGCCGATGTCAACGACCAGAAGAAGAGTTTATTCGATGCGTTCACCGAGGTGCCTTCGACGACAGGGGAGAGGAGTGCAAGGAAATTCGGAGCTTCCGGATAACGTTCGAATAGCCAGGTGCGTGCGTTAGCCGCGATCAGGAGACGTGACGCGATCAGAAGCCATGAGCAGTATAGCCCAATCAGAGTGGCGAATCGGCGATCCACGGGGAAAGCAGGCTGAGCAATCCGAGACCATAAAACGTGTACTCGACATCTTGAGAGTCATCCAATTCAAAACCGGCGAATCCTCCGGCTTCTCGTTCCATGCTCGTTCCGTATCGATAGGCACGAAAAGTGTCCGCGTCGTCGAGGCGTTGCAGGTCCCAAAGGGTGACGCAGGCGGTGAAGGTACTGAGCAAATCGGGGAGTGGCATCCGCGTGTTGGCTTGAAAGCCACCTTCGTCGGTCTGAACATCCAAAAGGAACTCGGCAGCCGTCGATGCCACCTCGGGTTCGAGAGCGTTTAAGGTTCGGAGGGCGCCGATGGCAGCGGCCGTTGGATTGGTTCCCGATCGTTTGGCAACTCGAACCTCGAGAAACCCACCATCGTCGCGCCGTTGTTTCAATAAAAAAGCGACGGCAGGGTCGTCGGCTGGAAGTGGATGCTCTAGCAGTTCCAAGCAGATAGTAACCAGGAAGGTTTGGTACGTGCTCCCGACATTGGCTTGTTCGATTCTCGCGAATCCACCATCGTCGCGGCGAAGGCGATGAAGCAGATCGCTCAATCGCCCTTTCCAATCGATGGAAAGGGACGCAAGGGGATGGGCTTCCGTGGACGCTTCGATGAGCGAGGCACCGTAGATCAAGGAGAGGAGATCGATAATCGATTCTTGGTGTTCGGTGCGCGAGAACAGAAAGCGGCTCGCGTTGTCAGCTACGGTTCCTTGGAGTTCACCGAGGATAGCTAACGAGCGAAGCGCGAACGAGGTGTAGTATAGATCGCTACTCCCTTCGCGTCCTCCCCAACCTCCATCTTCACGTTGCGAGCGTAGGATATAGGCGGCATGCCGCTCTCGCAACGTGTCCGGCAGAAGGGCAGCGCCGGCGGTCAATTGAATCGTAAGACGCTCCAGATATCCGAATTCCAAGCTGTCGTGCATGGCATTATCAGGATGGGTTGGGGTCTTGGATTGAAACCGAACTAGGAATACAGGTGCTGAATGCAAAGCTGCGACCAGGTTTCGAAGCGACCGATTTCGGTTCGGATCCGATCGATTGTTTGGAAACCTGCGAATTGAAGATCCTCTTCAGCGCTGGAAACTTTGCAGGAGAAAAGTTGCATGATGTGAACAACACCGAGGTGAACGCGACCAACTTCGGTGCTGTCGTCGTAGATCAAACCGACCACCCGTTGTTGCCCACCGCATTCGATTTTTACTTCTTCCTCTAGCTCTCGCTGCATTCCGGTGTTGTACCAATCGTCTCCCGTTGTGTCTTCGATGGAGATATGCCCTCCGATCCCGATCGATTTTTTAGCATGGAGACGTTTTTCCCCTTGTCCTTTTCCACGGGTGTACTGGAAGAGTTGCGTTTGATTCGCATCGCTGCATTCCAGAATAATGTAGGGGATCAGCTGTTTGAACGAGGGGTCGTCCTCGACCATGCTCCGGGGAAGAAACGACTGATTGTTTCGGTCCAAGATCGCAGGCAGATAGCGATCGACATTGTGCTGAAATCCGGAAAAGGAACCTAGTTCGTCAAGGAGCCGTGCGGGCACTACGAGTACTTCTTCGTCTTTGGCCATCGCGATTGAGGGGAGATAAGGAGGATTCGAGCTCGAGACGAGAGAGAGGAGTGCAGGATGCCGACAGGCTTCCATCCACAAGCCGGGCTCCCATCTCCCATGGGTTTGCGATACGATACACGGTTTGAATCGCGCTGACTATTAGGATTTCGATACAAAATGCAACGAGGAGGGACATCGGTGCCAAGCTCACATAAGAGTGCCATCCGACCGCACGGGAAAATTCGTCGACAATTGAGGAAGGTGATCTTGTCGATGGGGCTTGTATCGCTCGGCTTGCCTGCGGGCGATGCATGGGCGGAGTCTGTTCCGGCCAGCAAGATGTTTCCAGACACCACGCAGGCCTTGATTACTCTTCCCGACACCCCCACTTTTTTGGAGCTCTGGAACAAAACCCAGCTCGGAAAGCTCGCCATCGATGACAAGCTGGTGTCTTTCTGGGAAACGCAGCGAAAAGAACTTCAGTCTCGGTTCAGCGATGCAGGTTGGCAGCTGAGCCTTCAAGTCGATGACTTGGAACATCTCTCGGCCGGACAAACCACCTTGGGATGGATTGCACGCACGGGCGAGAAGCCTTATTCCATCGGGTTGGTCATCGATATCGGCGACAACACGGACGAAGCCGACAAATTTCTCAAGCGAGTCGAACAGCAGCTCAAGGATCGCAAAGCCCAGGTCAAGACATGGGAGGATAAGGGCGTCAAGATCACGCAATACTTTGTCCCATCCCCCTCGGATGAGAATCGAATCCTCGAGTCCAACTATGCCGTGCATGGTGGTCAATTGATCGCGACCGATGACGTAGCGACGATGACCGAGTTGTTGGCTGCCCAGAGTGGGAATCGAACCGGTGCGCTCGCCGACTCCCCTCTTTACCAAGACGCTTTGTCGAAAGTGAAAGGTGATGGCCCGGCCGAAGTCGAGTATTTCGTCCGACCCATTGGAATCGCCAAACTCCTTCGTTCGATCAGCGGCAAACCACCCAAGAACCAACAGGACTTGATCAAGCTTCTCGAAGAGCAAGGCTTCGATGCGATTCGCTGTGCCATTGGACACGTTCATTTCAACGAAAGCGATTTCGATGTCTTTCATCACGGGTTTGTGAAGCTGGAGAAACCGGTCAAGCCCTCGGTGGAGATCTTGGATTTCCCAAATGTCGAAAAGCTGGAGCCCCCGGTTTGGCTCAACAAAGAAAGCGCATTGGTCCTTGGTTTTTCATGGAATTTGAAAGAAGCCTTCCCCAAGTTCCAGTACATCGTCGATGCCTACATCGGCGATAAAACTTTCGAAGCGATGATGGAGGGGATTCGTGATGACTCACAGGGTCCCCAGATCGACATAACCAAGGAGGTGCTTCCCTACCTTTCGACCGAGTTATTCCTCTCCACCGAAATCGTGAAACCCGTCACGCCGGAGAGCAAACGTTCTTTGGTCTTGCTCCGATTGAACGATCCCGACAAAAAACTCAACCGCGTCGTGGATCGTTACGGGAGCAACGAGACTATCAGCACTCCCGAGGATTACGAAGGCTACCGGATATGGAGCTTCAAGAACGAAGAAGAAGTCGAAGTGGAACTCGATTTCGGTAGTCCCAAAACCGCAGGCAATGCGGAGGAAGAAGAAGAATCCGACGAGCCGTTGCTTGAGCAGTATGCGATCAGCATCGTCGAAGGCTATTTTGTTTTCGGCTCGGATACGGAATTGATCAAAGAGCTTATCGATCGCGTGAAGTCTGCCCCTTCGGAGTCAGAGTTCAACAAGCAGCCTGACGTTCAACGCGCTCGGAGCACCATGGATGCCATCTCCGGTGGAAGCCCTGTCAGTGCATTGCAAATCGACCGAACCGACAGGTCGTTTGAGATGCAATATGAACTTTTCCGCGAAGGAAAGTTGAACGCTTCCCGAAGTATTCTCGCAACGGTTCTCGATCGATTGCTCGATCCCAAGCATAAAAATCGAGAGCAGGAGCAAAAGCTCAAGGGAGATACGTTGCCGCCGTTCGACGAAATCCGTGGCTACTTTATGCCCGCAGGGAGCGTGATCCGAACCGAAGAAGACGGGTGGTCGATCCAGAGTTACGTGCTTCGAAAAGAAGAAAAGTAATCCCCTGTGGATGGGATTCGTTCCCCGTGCGCACTCACCTTTCGAATCCTTTCTCCGTCCTAGGAGTTGCCTCGCTGATGCGTTCTTCGCTTATTTGCATGCTCTGTCTCGTCATGGGATGGAGCAATACGAATCCGTCGGCAGTCCTGGGCCAAACGGGAGAATCCAAAACGCAACGGGCCGCACCAAAACAAACCGGTGCACCTCCTCGGCTGGAGCTTCCCGGTAAATCGTGGACGATCGACGGCCACCGCGCTTTTGTTTTCCTGCCGGAAGAGTCGAAACGCTCCCAGCCGCAGCCTTGGATTTTCTATGCTCCTACTCTCCCCGCTTACCCCGATGAAGCGGAGCGTTGGATGCACGAACAGTTCTTGACGGCGGGAGTTGCCGTCGCGGGCGTGAATGTTGGGGAAGCCTATGGGAATCCCTCAAGTCATCAAGTGTTTCTTAAGCTGTACGAGATATTGATTCGAGAACACGGCTTTGCACCGAAGGCCTGTTGTTTTGGTAGAAGTCGTGGCGGCCTTTGGGTCAGCAGTTGGGCAATCGCTCATCCAGAAAAGGTGAGCGGAATCATTGGTATCTATCCTGTGTTCGATTTCAGGACGTATCCCAAATTAGACAAAGCGGCTCCAGCATATGGACTCACATCCGACGAACTGGTCTCGCAGAACGAAAAACTGAATCCTATCTCCCGAATCAATGTTCTGGCAAAGTCGAAAATCCCGATTGTCCTCATCCATGGCGACGAGGACAAAGTAGTGCCACTCGACGAGAACTCTGCCGAGCTCAAGCGTCGCTATGAAAAGGCCGGTGCTAGTGATTTGGTGGAACTCATCGTTGCACCGGGCCAAGGCCACAGTTTTTGGGAAGGATTTTTTCGCGAACAACGCCTTGTTGATTTCGCCATCGAAAACGCCAAGAAAGCTGCTGCTCGTTGATCGAATCGGCCCCGTCGCCGCAGTTTGTTCCATGGAATCATGTGCCGACGGATTCCATCGGGCTAATGCCCCCTCCTCTGGTGCTCCCGTCATGCCTAACGGCCCAGTAGCTCCCATCGATCCAGCGCCCGCCAGCAGACAGAGCCCCAAATTAGAGCCCGAGCAGTCCAAAGCGCAACCGTGACCCGATCACGCTTGTAGTCATTCTCGCTGCTTCAGCGAATTGTCGCGGCCGGGGGTTATTTGGTATTGGGGATGAGAAAAACGCCATCGAAACGCGCGGTACCTTGGGCGCCGAACAGGCCGATCGAAACGATGGCTTCGCGGGTCGCTGCGGGGACGCGGAATTCATCTTCATGGCGTTTCCATGGAAGTGTTCCTTTGAGTCCACCGACGTAGTTGTACCCGATCAGATTGCGTTTTTCGTCGAAGTACTGAATCGCTACGGAGGGGGAACGCGTGCGGTCTGGACCGATTCGAACTTCATCGACTTTCATCCAGGCTCCTAGGCGGATTCGCTTCACGACGCGACCGTCCAGAGCCAGGCCTTGCAGCAGCATGCTCGGTTGGCTGGGGTCGTCGCTTGAAAACTCAGCGACTCGTTTTCCTTCGGGCGCCGCGGGGTCCTCCACGACGGTGCAACCGAACTGGTAGTACCATCCCGGAACGTGAAACTCTTTGATGAGATCTTCCTCAAAGCTGTTGTTGAGAAGTTTGGGGTTCGCTGGGTCTGGGGCGATCTCCCGGCTCGCCTCCGCTTGTCCTGTCATCGGCACAAACAGCGTCGGTTGTAGCGATTCCTTTTCCAGGACCCCGTTGATCTTTTTCATTCGGCAGAGCATTTGTTGGTAGCGCTCTCCGACGGGAATGATCATCACCCCACCTTCTTTGAGTTGATCCTGTAGAGGTTGCGGGACCTTTTCAGGGGAGCATGTCACAATGATCTTGTCGAAAGGGGCATGTTCGGGCCAGCCTTTGAAACCGTCGCCGACCAGACAGTGGACGTTGGTGTATTGCAAATCTGCAAGCAGTTGTTTGGTTCGGTAGCCTAGTTCCTCGACGATTTCGATGGTGTACACATCCTGGACGAGCGGACTTAAGATCGCCGCTTGGTAGCCACTCCCGGTTCCGATTTCGAGAACTTTGTCCGTCGGCTTTGGTTCCAACGCTTGGGTCATCAGTGCGACGATGAAGGGGCTGCTGATGGTCTGGCTTTCGCCGATCGGGATCGCGATGTCTTGGTAGGACTTGGCGATGTGCTGTTTGGGAACGAACTGATGGCGAAGCGTGGTCTTTACCGAGTTCAGGACTCGCTGGTCGGTGATGCCACCTGGGATAAGAACATTGTCGATCAGTCGTTCGCGCAGGATGCGGAACTGTTCTTCGGGGTCATTGTTGAAGAAACGTCCGGGGGGCTGCGCGGAGGTGATGATCGGCATGGCGATAAGGAAACCGAAAGCGAGGGGAAGAAGGGGGAGTCGCATAGTACCGGCAGTCTCCGAAAGGGAAACAAAAAATGCACCGAGGGAATCGGTGCATTATCCACGATGCTAATGGTGAGGACAACGAAAAAGCGTTAGTCCATGCTGACCCGTTCGACGTAATCGCCGGTGCGGGTGTCGATTTTGATGACGTTGCCTTCTTTGATGAAGCCAGGGACGTTGAACTCTCCCCCTGTTTCCACCTTCGCAGGTTTGGTGACGTTGGTGGCAGTATCCCCTTTGACGCCCGGCTCAGTCTCGATGACTTTCAAGGTGACGTGGGAAGGTGGGGAAATGGTGATGGGGTTTCCATTGAAGAGAACCATCGCCACCGGCATTCCCTCTTTGAGGTATTTCCAGTTCTCGTCGACTTGATCGGCCGACAGTTCGAATTGTTCGAACGAAACGATGTCCATGAAGACGAAAGTGCCGGTTTGGTTGTACAGGAATTGGGTTTCGACTTCTTCGACGTCGGCCACTTCCAATTCGTCACCACCCTTGAGAGTTCGGTCGAGGACGGTGTTTCGGATCAAGTTCTTCAGTTTGCATTTGTAGAGGGCGTTTCCTTTGCCTGGCTTGACGAAGTGGACTTCGGAGAGGAGGTATGGTTCGCCGTCGATTTGGACTTTGAGGCCCTTTTTCAGGTCACTGGTCTTGTAAGATGCCACAGAAAACTCGCTAATGAGGAACGGGAGTAGGTCGTCGAAACGTCGGCGAAGCCCGTCGGGAAACCTCTCCCGAGACCTTGCCTGAAAACCGAAAGTTTAGGCGATCCTGTCGCGATCGGCTACGCCATCTTGAGCCCCCGTCGGCGTTTGCCCTGCCGGTCGATGCCTGATTATTTCCAGGCCCTTTTCACAAACCAACCCAGAACACCATGGTGAAAGTCGTTTCGCTCGATCAGTCGAAGGCAGGTTCCATCGACATGCCGGAGCGATTTCGCAAGGAAATCGTTTACTTCATGACCCCTTCCGATACGCCTGGAGCACCGGCGTGCGGTCGGAGCGAGTACTGGATTCAGGCGGCGGACGCCCAGCGGTGGCTCGACGACGGGATCTTCACCCTGGTTTCGCCGCTGGATGCCGAGTCGGTCGCGGAAATCGAATTGACCGAGGATCAGGAGCGTTGGCTCGAGTGGATGGTAGCGCATGGGGTAACCCACGTTCGGCTCGAGTAGTTCGATTTTGCCCCAGTCCTTGCTCGCGTGGGAAACATCTCTTCGGTTGGTCTCCCGAGTTGACTTCACGAGGCGAGAAAAAAGGCCATAATAGCCCGACTTTTGTTCCCTGAATCCAATCGCTTGTCGCACTGCTTCTCGCACATCGTTTCGCTGCGGCTCAGCGTGTGAACGGCTCCCAACCAGAAAATCTTAGATTCGCCGATGGCAACGACTTACAAAGACAGCGGGGTGGATCTCGAGCTTTATGAACAAGCGATGCAGAAGCTGCCGTCGCTCATGCACCGCACCTTCACACCTCGCGTCGTTCGCAACGATGGAGGATTCGCAGGTCTCTACGCGCTCGACTTTGCCAAGTCGCTGTTTGCTCGCAACTACGAAGAACCGATTTTGGTATCGGGGACCGATGGAGTGGGTACGAAATTGCAGGTCGCTCAGCGGGCGGGCAAGCATGACACGGTCGGGATCGATTTGGTCGCGATGTGCGTAAATGATGTTCTTTGCACCGGCGCTGAGCCGTTGTTCTTTCTGGATTACGTGGCGATGGGGAAGGACAATCCCCCTCTCTTGGAAGCGATCGTGCGAGGAATTTCCGATGGATGCATCGATGCCGAGTGCAGCTTGCTCGGGGGCGAGACCGCGATCATGCCGAGTCACTACCACGACGACATGTATGATCTCGCGGGATTTTGTGTTGGGGTTGTCGATAAAAAACGCTTGGTTTCTGGAAATGCCATCGCGGCGGGGGATGTGTTGATAGGAGTCCCTTCATCGGGGCTACATAGCAACGGATTCAGCTTGGTCCGCAAAGTGGTCTTCGATAAGGCAAAGCTCGATATCGATAGCCATGTGGCTGACTTGGGCACCACGGTAGCCGATGCCTTGCTCACCCCCACCTTGATTTACAGCAAAGTGGTTCGATCTGTCTTGAGCCGATACAAAGTGAAGTCGGTCGTGCACGGGATTGCGCACATCACAGGGGGCGGGCTGCTGGAAAATACCGAGCGAATCCTACCCCCAACCGTCGATTTGGAGTTCGTACGAGGCTCATGGGAAGTTCTCCCAGTCTTTCGATGGCTCCAGCAATTGGGTGAAATCGAGCAGCACGAGATGGAGCATGTGTTCAACATGGGACTCGGCTTGGTCTTTGCTGTAAGTCCTTACTATGCCGACAGCGTGCAGGCGTTGATTCGCTCGCAAGGTCTTGCTTGCTCCGTCATCGGGGAGGCAGTCGAGGGTACCGGAAAGAGTCGCTACCGTTCGTAAGACTTCGAGCATTCCAACTCGAGCCTCGCTCGATTTTGATTTATTGGGGGCATGATGCGAATTTTGCTGTTCGGAGGGGCGAGGGAAGCCGCCGACGCGACTACCGTCGAAGTCGAACTTCAATTGCCTGTCACGATTGCACAGATCGCAGAGTCTTTGGGGGCGCAGGTCCCAGGGCTCAAGTCCTACCTTGCCTCGTCTCGCTTCGCGGTCAACCACGAGATCGTTGATTCCCAGTTTCTCATCACTCCCGACCTTCCTAACCTTGAAGTCGCATTGATTCCTCCCGTCAGTGGAGGCTGAAAGGCTGTTCCCTATGAATTCTCAGGCCACAACCCTTTTTCAAGAGCTCGACGCGATCGTTCTTATCGACTCGCACTCCCATATCAATCCCACGAGCGCTGCGTCGCGCGATCTAGCCGATTTGCTCGGGTACCATTACTACACGGAGCTGGCTCACTCCTCTGGAAAGCCCAAGACGGAGATTGAGGAGCCGGGGATTTCTTCGCGAGAGAAAGTCTCCCGTCTCTTCACGCACTTAGGAAACATCGACAACACGATTCAGTGGTCTTGGTTCCTCGAGCTAGCTCGAGAACTGTTCGGGTTTCAGGGGGAAGAAATCGATTCTTCGAACTGGGAAGAGGTGTATGACCTCGCGTCCGAGTGCATGCAACAGCCTGACTGGGAAGAACAAGTCCTACGCAAAAGCGGTGTGGAAAAAGTTTTTCTGACGAACGATTTTGATGATTCGCTGAAGGGCTTCGACACCCAGCGCTATGTCCCTTGCTTGCGAACCGATGACCTGGTGTTTCACTTGGCGAATCCTGCGGTTCGGGAGCGTTTGGCCAAAGCGACCGGCTTGGAATCTTCTAATCTATCGGTTCTCAAGCAGGCAATCGCCAAGTTGTTCCAACACTTTTGCGCGAACCAAGCCAGAGCCTGCGCGATCTCTCTTCCGCCGTGGTTTTCCCCCAAGGCATACACCGATGATTCCGCCGTCGCCGCCAAAGCGATGGACGAAATCCTTTCGCGAGGGCTCGATGCCTCCGATGCCGCCAAGCAGACGATAGCGGAATGGGTTTTTTGGAAGATTGCAGAACTTTCCGACGCTCATGGGCTCCCTTTCGATTTGATGATTGGGGTGAACAGGAAGGTCTATCCTGGGGGCGTTTTCCAAGGCCAGGATTTGTATGACTCGCGCGTTTCACTCGTTCAGTACAGCGAGTTGTTTAATGCATTTACCAAGCTTATGTTCCCGATTTCGGTGCTCGCGTCGGTCACCAACCAAGAGCTCGTCGATTTCGCGTGGATCTTTCCCAACGTCCTCACACACGGACATTGGTGGTATAGCAATACTCCCAATTACATCCGGCATGACCTGCGAGGGCGCATCGAAGCCATACCTCGCAATAAGCAGATCGGCTATTACAGCGATGCTTACAAACTGGAATTCATTCTCCCCAAATTCCGAATGTACAAACGACTGTTGGCGGAGACCTTGGCATCCGAATATTGCGTGGGACGAGGGTGGAGCGAAGCCAAAGCGATCGACTTGGGACGCCAAATCCTACGGGGTAACGTCGAGACAATCTTCCAAATTCAATAAAACACTCCAGGCAGCACCTGAGGAATCGAGGGTATCGTGAAGAAGGTAGGTTTGGTCGGTTGGCGTGGGATGGTCGGGTCCGTCCTTATGCAGCGCATGGCGGCGGAGAGTGATTTCCAGCACTTCGAACCCGTTTTTTTCTCGACATCAAATTCAGGGGGTGCAGCGCCTCAGGTCGGCGGGTCCGGGTCGGGGATTCTGCAATCGGCAACCGATATATCGATTCTTTCGAAGATGGACGCCATCGTCTCCTGCCAAGGAGGTGATTACACATCGTCGATTTATTCGCAATTGCGTACCAGCGGATGGAACGGGATTTGGATCGACGCGGCATCGACCCTTCGGATGGACAAGCATTCGATCATCATTCTCGATCCCGTGAATGACCATGTCATTCGCGATGGACTGAAGAAGGGCGTCCTCGCTTATATTGGTGGTAATTGCACTGTGTCGTTGATGCTGATGGCGTTGCACGGGCTCTTCCGAAATGATCTCGTCGAGTGGCTCACCAGCATGACCTATCAAGCTGCATCGGGCGCAGGCGCGCAAAACATGCGCGAGCTTTTGCAACAAATGGGAGTCGCGCACGGCAGCGTTGCCAATCTCCTCGCAGACCCAGCTTCGGCCATCTTGGAAATCGACCGACAAGTTGCTGGTACGATTCGTTCGTCGGACTATCCAACCTCTCAATTCGGCGCCCCTTTGGCGGGGAGTTTGATTCCTTGGATCGATAAAGATCTAGGGAACGGTCAGAGCAAAGAAGAGTGGAAGGGGAGATCCGAAACGAACAAGATCCTGGGCCTGGCACCCAATACGATTCCGGTTGACGGAGTCTGTGTGCGCATCGGTGCAATGCGTTGTCATAGTCAGGCCCTGACGATCAAGTTAAAAAAGGATGTGCCGATCGACGAAATCGTAGACATGCTGGCAACCGCCAATCCGTGGGCTAAGGTCGTTCCCAACGAGCGTGAAGCCTCCATGCGAGAGCTTACACCGGCTGCGGTAACGGGCGGACTCGTTTGCCCTGTCGGTCGACTGCGAAAATTGGATTTAGAACCGAGTAACCGAGGGCGTTTCCTCTCTGCATTCACCGTGGGAGATCAACTTCTTTGGGGAGCTGCCGAACCTCTTCGCCGCATGCTCCGCATCTGGTTGGAAGGCTAAAGTCGCTAGTCGGTTGGCTTGCGTGGGCGACCGCGAGGGCGGAGCGTCGATTCCAATCGGAATCGCTTTGCCATCCGTTCGACCCAAACGGGATCTCCGTAAGGTGCGCCTCGTTTGATGCACTTTTGGATTGCCGCCAGTTTCTCGTTGTCTAATCCTTCTCGAAGCTGGCTTTCCCAGGATGCAGGCAAATGAACGGGAGGAGGTGAAATCCAGTTCGATGTCTTCGAATCCGCCGAAGCTCTTGGGTGCATCGAGGTGTAATGGTATGCTGTCGGATCCGAGGTAATGCCGAGCCTCAATGGAAGCGATTCGATATACAGTATCGCATCGAGGATGCGCTCGTTATCTTGAACGGGAAACGAACGGTAGCGGCGTTCATAGATGCCCCGACTCGGTGCGTCCGGTGTCAAATGGCGATTGCGCATCGCGTGCACCGAAGTGATCCATCCGATCCATTTCGAAAGGTCGCCATCTTTGCGTGGGACCACCAGCGCAAGCCATTGGTCCGGCAATAGCGCATAAGCGAGTAGGCGTGGCTCACATCGCTCCAGCGACTCCTGCAGGATGCTCGTGAACGCCTGGAACGCTTCGTCGTCGGGGAAGATCGTCAGCCCGTCGAGACCTCGGCAGACCGTTAGATAGGGGAAGCCCCCTTCGCTGGCTCTCGGGGCGCGTCCCATCGATCAGTTCCAACTCGGGTCGGCGACCGATTGTGCTCGGTCTAGTCCTGTAGCCAGGATTTGGTGTCCGATGCGCTTGACCATGGTGTCCCAGAGATCCGATGTGGAAAGGATCTCTTCTACGGTAATGTCGGATACCAACCAGCTTCCGGTGTCGAGTTCGGATTGCAATTGCCCAGGGCCCCAACCCGAGAATCCGTCAAAGAGTTTCACGCGGGCCGATTTGGTGACGAACAGCTTTTTGAGATCGTCTTGGTCGCTTGTCACATAGAGCATCTCCGAAAAGGGGTGACCTCCCACGTTGGGGCTGTCATGGATCGCGATGAGAGGGCCATCGACGGGGCCACCGTAATAGAGCGGCTCGGAATGCACGCACTCCAATTCGCAAACCATCGAAACCACTTTGGACATTGTAAAGTCCGTAGGACGATTCAGTACCAACCCGAATGATTCCTGTTCGGAGTGTTGCAGAATGAGCACGACGGAACGGCTGAAATTGCTGTCCTCCATGAAGGGGGAAGCGAGAAGACATCTTCCTGCAAGTTGTATATCCATAGGCTTACCGGCTAGAACGCAACCAATCGATTATTCGTCCACAAACTCCTGCATGATGGGGCTTTCAATTTGGAGTCGCACCATTTGCTGGTAGACGCCGTTTTGCTCCATCAGCTCCCGGTGAGTTCCGCGTTGAACGATTTGCCCTGCGTCCAGCACCAGGATTTGATCTGCATGGATTATCGTACTCAGTCGGTGCGCGATGACAAACGAAGTCCTGTTACGAAGCAGGATACTCAAGCTTTCTTGAATGCGTTTTTCGCTTTCGCTGTCCAGATTGGATGTCGCCTCGTCGAGAATCAAGATACGGGGGTCCGCCAAAATGGCGCGGGCGATAGCCAGCCGTTGTCGCTGGCCTCCGCTGAGCTTAAAGCCTCGCTCGCCGATCTTGGTTTCGTACCCGTGGGGGGATTGCAGAATGAATTCGTGGGCCGCTGCCGCTTGAGCCGCTTCCTCGATTTCATCTTGGGTCGCGTGGCGACGTCCATACGCAATATTCTCCGCGATCGTTCCATCGAACAGGAAAACGTCTTGCTCGACAACTCCGAGGAGTTGGCGATAGGAATGGAGTCGAATATCGCGGAGGTCTGTCCCGTCGAGGCGAATCGATCCACGGTCCGGATCAAAGAAACGGGCGACAAGATTGCAGAGCGTGCTCTTTCCCGCGCCGCTTCTCCCGACGATGGCGATGGTGGTCCCGGGTTCGGCGTCGAAGCTCACGTCTTGGAGAACCCAACTTTCATTTTCTGGATACTTGAACCAGACATTCTCAAACTCGACGTGGCCGTTCGCCTGTGACCGGGAAACGCGTTTGGATCCGGAATGATCGACCAGTTCCCGGGGAGACGCCAGAAGGTCGAGGATGCGATCGAGCCCTGCCAAGTTGTTCTGGAACTGGACCGCACTCCCCGCGAGCGTGGCGATCGGACCGAGAAGCATGGTGAGATAGACAAGGAACATCATCAGGTCACCAAGCGTCAGTTCTCCTTGGAGGATCTGCCATCCGCCGTAGACAAGCAGGGATGTCGAAGCCAGGGGGATGATGACTTCCCAAACGATTTCAATCAATCTGGTTCGCCACCAAACCATGAGCTGTTGGCGGACGAGCACATGGCTCCACCAAAGAAATCGTTTCGATTCACTCCGCTGACGCGCAAAGGTTCGAACGACTCGGATCCCCCCAAAAGTTTCCGTCGTGTTGGCATCGATGGTTTGACGACGATTGCGAACGTCCCGGTACAGCGGGCGAATGGCATAAATCCAGGTACGGTGGCTGAAATAGACTGCAGGCAATAGCAGAAGACCGGCTGCCAACAATCGCCAATCCACCAACATCAGGACCAACAAGCTTCCCAGAAGCTGTACAACGGCTTGCCATGGGTTGTAAACCATGCTGAAGATAAGGTCAGCGATTCCGCCCGCATCCTCTCGGATCAAGCTGGTAGCGCCGCCTGATTTGAGCTGTTGGATTTTGTGAAGCGGCATGTGGAGCATGTGGTCGAAGACTCGGCGGCGAATCGACATTTGGACTTGGTTGACCGCTTGCGTGCAAAGCCATCGTCCATAGAGGTGGATCGCGGTGCGGACCAAGGTCACCAGGGCAACGGCGATGGCGATGCCGACGAGGAGCGTGATCGGTTCGGGAGAACCAACCCATCGTGCAAGGGAGTCGGGGAGAGGGGCCGGGGGATTCGTCAACGCGCCATCGATGGCGACTTTGGTACCGAGCGGGGGGAGCAGAGCTAGCAGGGTGGAGATCGTCAGAGAAGCCAAACCGAGATAGATCTTCGTTTGGTAGCCGGCGAGCAATTGCCAGAATGCTCGGAACAATTGCCAGAAGGAGCGGTGGGTCCGTTTGACAAGAGCATCTTTGTCCTTGCCAGACATCGACGCGTGGTAGGAGTCGATTTCTTTCGACTTCTTTTCCTCCTTGATCCGGGAGGGGAGAGTTGCCAGATATTTCTGGAACTCTGATTTGCTGACTGGCATGCTTAAAATCCGGCTTGCAAAGGGTAAATGGGATCCCTCGATGCTACACAGTAGCCGGATGTTGAGAAAGGGCTAGGACCCTCACAGGGCGAGGGCGTCTCCCTGTCGATCCCGTTCGATCTGCGTCAAGCGATACATGT
The DNA here is from genome assembly GCF_001610875.1 of Pirellula sp. SH-Sr6A. NCBI lineage: Bacteria > Pseudomonadati > Planctomycetota > Planctomycetia > Pirellulales > Pirellulaceae > Pirellula > Pirellula sp. SH-Sr6A. The sequence goes on from NZ_CP011272.1 coordinate 4,250,598, forward strand.
CGTAGATCAATTGAACATCGCATCCCCGTTGTTGGACATTGCGCCGGGAGAACATGCGTTGTTGGGAGCTAACCATCACTTCGGGCGGTAGGCTCGCCAATTGACCGAAGAGTCGCGCGTAGTTCACAAAACTCGGAACGTTGCTCGTCACGAATCCGTACATCATACTGCAGACCCCGATGACTTTACCTGTAAAGATCCCGGTATTGATCGCTGTTTTGGAATAGTCTCCCATAATGCAGCCCAGGAACTGCATATTCGTTTGGGATTTTCCAAAGCCGTATTCCATATTCACCGTGCCGTAGGTGTTCTTGAGATCGCTGTTGCAGGTTCCCGCTCCCAGATTGATCCAACTGCCAAGGTAACTGTGTCCGAGAAATCCGTGGTGTTGTTTGTTCGTATACGGTTCGACGATCGATGCTTCTACCTCACCACCAATCTTGGTCGTATGGCAGAGGGAGACCGCATCCTTGATGGCCGAATGCTCCAAGATCCGTGATTTCGGACCGATATAAATCGGACCGCGGAGAAGTGTGTAGGGACCGATCTCCGCGCCTCGGTCGACGATAATCGGTCCCTTTCGAGTGTCGCTCAACACATAATCCCCTACCGTCGCGCCTTCGGCTACGAACAATCCATCGCTGAGTTGGGTCAGCGCCGGGGAGCCGGATGACTCCATTTGCGAGAGACGAATCCGCAGGTCTAAGTTCTCTCGGATGCAATCCATATGAATTTGGATCAATTCGTGCGGCAGTCCGATCGTCGAAAGCGCAGCATCGATCGGGTGAAATTGTTTTGCCTTTTCGAGGAGTTCCTCCATCCCCAGATAGCCGGACTGAAACAAATCGTGCAGAGACCAAGGAGGACCGATCACCGCCGCGACGTGTTCCCGATCCATGATGACGCTGGGAGGGAGAGGAGCATCCCCTTGCTGCAACCCATCGAGAATTGTTTGAAGTGTCGCCAAGTTGCTTGCAGTAGGAGCTACTCGCGCGTTGAGGAATACCGAGACGGGTCGGTCCTCGGCGATCCCGTTCGCTTCCGACTCCAATGACTTGAGGGAGGGGAAGTCGATCCGTTGAATCGCTTGCAAGTGGGGACGCGACACTGCGAAAACGTCGTCGGATAGCAGTTCCAAAAAGTCGACCAGTCGGTAGCTACCGCAAGTCACCGTCGCGGCCAAGCGTGCGAGGGTAATGGGAGCCAAGAGTTCGCACTGTGGATCTTCAAAGACGACGATGGTCATGTTCGGTTCCCTGCAGGAAAAGTTCGGAGTCCATCGGGGTGATGCCAATGCGGCGCGATGCCGCGGACCGAAATGTTTGGGGCGTCGTGACAATAGAGACCCTTCCCATAAAATGGAACGGCAACTCGCCAGCAAACCTATTGACCCGTGCGAGACGCTTTGTCTATACACCTCGATGGAAATATTGCTCGCCCGGTAAACTTGGTAATTTTTTCCGTTTGTAACTAAAAAAACGAAGACAACGGTCCGATAAGAAAAAGCAACGGTGGCAGGTCACGCCATCGCTGCCCATCCAGGCAGACCTGTCACAAGTCATCGAATGCCCTGACAACGAAGAACCTTCGCGGTTGGAAACGGGGTTGAGTGCTATCAAAGGATTGTTAGCTATGCGAACGAAAATCGCAAATTGGAACAAACTCGCTCTCGTTGTGCTCATCGTGGGCGGTACCCAAGTCGGTTGCAAGAGCGGATGGAAAATGCCGGGTGCGAGCATGTTCTCGTGGAGCAAAAAGCCATCGGAATCGACATTGGCTGGTAGCAACCCGAGCATTAGCTCACCGTCGGCTGCTTCGATGGGATCTGGATTAGCTGCCTCGGGTGCACCGACTAGTCCTGCGCTACGCAACACTCCGAACATGTTGGCTTCGACGGCCAAGACATCGCCTTACGGTACGCCAACTGGCATGGCTGGATCCGCGGGTCCCGTCGCGGGTGGAGCGGCTGCTTCAAATGGCTATCAAACAGGGCCTTACGTAACGAGCACGGGTAACCGTCCAACCGGGTTCACTGCGCCAACGGGCTATGGACCGACGGGAGCACCCACTGGTGTACCGACGGGAGCTCCCACGGGTAGCTTCGCGATGAACGGGGCACCTGCAGGCGCTCCATCTGGTTTTGGTCTTCCGGGGGCCGGTTCGAACGGTATGGCACCTCCACCGAGCAGTCCGACGTTGGCGACCGCGTCAGCTTATGGCGCCCCCCAACCAACAGCTCCCTATGGAATGCCGAGCGCTCCCGCCGGAGTGCCTGCTCTGCCGGTTGGTATGAGCAGCACGAACATGGCAAGCCTTCCAGCAGGCATGCCAGCAGGAACGATGAGTTCCATGCCCAATGCAGCTCCCGCTTCCTACACGCCACAGCAGAATGCTGCACCCATCTATGCCGGTGCTGCTCCTTATCGTCCGGGAAGCACCGCTCGCCAAACGTCTTATGACTTCAGCCAGCCTTCCGCGACCGGGGCACCCAACACCGGGCTGCCCGGCGTGAATGTGCCTCAAACGGCGACAGGATTGCCTCAACCGAACAATCTTTATCGTTAAGACCAGGTAGTTCGGTTTCGAGCCGATACAGGGAAGCCGCTACAATGAAGGGAGTGCACGATCGCGCTCCCTTTGTTCGTTTCCCATTCTAAAGTTCGGTGGTTTGCTTTGGGTTTATTCGACGGAACATCATTAGAACGCCCGGTCCTGTGCGAGCGTTGTCATCAAGACATCAAGGTCTGCACGTGTCCGCCTCCGGATGTTCCCCCAGGCAAACAGCGCGTTTCGGTTCGACTGGAAAAGCGAAAGAATCAACGCTTCGTCACCCAAGTTGCAGGCTTTGCGTGCCCACTCGGGCAAATTCAACAGCTTCTGCTCGAGCTTAAAAATCAGTGCGGTGCGGGTGGTAGCTGCGGCGAGGATTGGTTGGAAATCCAAGGGGATCATAAGACGAAAATCGAATCGGCATTGATCGACCGCGGTTATCGCATTGCGAAGGGAAAAGGGAAATAACCCAATGGAAAAGAATATTCCAGCTATTCCCTCGAAGAGTTTGAAGCGCGAGCATTCCGAGCCACCGAAATGGGAGGCGATTCAAACGTTCGTTTGTTTTGCGCTTGGACTGACTGGTTTTTTGCTTCAACGTTTTCTATCGCCCGAGTATCAATACGGGGCGTTGATCCCTCTCGTGGGTGCTTATCTGGCCGGTGGCAACAAGACGGCAACAGAAGCCGCGATTAGTTTGTGGCATCGCAAATTGAACATCGATCTGCTCATGATCTTGGCCGCACTAGGAGCTGCGATCCTTGGAGATTGGGTAGAAGGGGTCATTCTGTTGTTCCTCTTTTCGTTGAGCGGAACACTCGAAGCGTTTGCTTCGTACCGTACCAATCGTTCTATCGAGGCGTTGATTCGTCTGCGCCCCAGCACCGCGAATCGGCTTGTCGTGAATTCGAGTCAATCGACTGCGCCGCAGGAGGAATCGGTCCCCATCGAATCGCTGGCAGTAGGTGATTGCGTTCGAGTTCGACCTGGAGAGCGATATCCGGTCGATGGGAAAATTGTGGATGGGGAGACATGGGTTGATGAATCCACGTTGACGGGAGAAAGCCGTCCGATTGCCAAACAAAAAGGAGCTGACGTTTACTCGGGAACCATGAACGGCGCTGGGACCGTCGTGGTGGAGATGCGCAAAGAGATCGGCGATACAACCTTGGAACGAATTGTCGCCATGGTTCACGAGGCGCAAACCAAAAAGACGGCCACCGAACGATTCGTCGATACGTGGCAACAGCCTTATGTGATCGCTGTCATCGTCGGTGCGTTGGTCACCTTCTTTGCAACGCTATTTTGGAATCGCTCGGATGCAAACGATGCGTTCTACCATGCGATGGTTCTGCTTGTCGCTGCTTCACCCTGCGCCGTGGTCCTCAGTTCCCCATCGGTGATGCTTTCCGCGATCGCCCTCGCGGGACGGCATGGAGTACTGGTCAAGGGGGGGACTCATATCGAGCATCTCGGAACGATCGATGTCCTGGCCATGGATAAAACGGGGACCATTACAATGGGCAAACCGACAGTTCAAGAAATTTGGACACCACCCGGTTGCTCCCCCAACAAACTACTCGCGTACGCGGCACTGGTGGAAACGCAGAGCGAACATCCGTTGGCTCAGCCCATCCTCGATGAGCTCGCGAAACGGGGTGAACCCATTCCGAACGTCGTGCTTCAAGAGTTTCATAGCCATACGGGGCTAGGCGTCCATGCGAGCATCGATGGTGTATGGGTTGGGATTGGAAAGGAATCTCTCTTTGAAAGCCATGACCACCCCTTCCCTGCTTCCATTCAAGAGCAAGTCAGCAAGATGCGCGAGCGTGGCGAGACGGCTTTGCCAGTCGTCACCTCCGATCCGGGTATGTTCGGGATCATCAGCGTTACCGACCCATTGAGATCGGACACCGATTCCACGCTGAAGACCCTCAAGGGGTTGGCGATTCCGAAGATTGTCTTGTTGACGGGAGACCATCCAAGGGTTGCGCAGGCGATCGCTGGAAAATTGCCGTTCGACGAAATCGTCGCCGGACTGATGCCGGACGAAAAGGTGAAGCATCTTGTTCGACTCGGCGAGGGACAAAAATGTATTGCGATGGTGGGGGATGGTGTGAACGATGCCCCCGCGCTGGCTACGGCGGACGTCGGCATTGCGATGGGGGGAGTGGGGTCCGATGTGGCGCTCGAAGTGGCAGACGTGGTGTTGATGCGAGATAATTTGAGCGCGCTTCCGATCGCCATTTGGATAGGTCGCGTGGCGAACCGTCGCGTTCGGCAGAATTTGTTCTTCTCGTTTTCGATGATTGGATTGTTGGTCGCTTCGTCGTTTTTCAATCTTCCGATGTGGATGGGAGTTTTGGGGCACGAAGGAAGCACCTTGTTGGTTGTCTTCAACGGCATCCGACTGTTGTGGACCCGTATTCCCGATTCCCTGCGCGGTGTGGGTCGAGAGGGAACAACCGGCCACTTGGACGGTTAAATTTGGCACACTTTTTGGCGTCAGCACTGCAGAGAAAGCTTGCGCTGAACTAAACTATTGAATCCGTCGTCTCGGTTCTGACGTAGAACGCTACGGTTCTTGCGAAGGAGTCCTCACCACCATGTCGACGCTATCGATTCGGGATACCTTGTCAGTTTCCCCCCCATCCCGCACCAAAACATTGCAGCCGGCGAGACAGTCCGGTTCACGGCGTAACGAGATGTCCAACGCTTCAATCCTTCAACGCATCGCGATGCGCGAGGAAGCAGCCTTCGAGGAGTGTATCCAGCGCTATGGATCGCTGGTATGGTCATTGGCCAATCGCTTCACGTCGACCCATGCCGACGCCGAAGATGCGACGCAGGAAATCTTCGTCGAGATTTGGCAGAAAGCGCATCGATGGGATGCGGAGAAATCGGCCGAATCCACATTTATTACGATGATCGCGCGACGAAAGCTGATCGATCGTTTTCGAAAGTCGAGTCGCTCGCTCGAAGTCGCCAGTATCGGTTCGGAAGCGGAGTTGCCTGCGGCGGACTCCAGCGAGCTCGTCGATATCTTAGACGAATCGGAAAAGGCGCTCGAATGTTTAGATCGACTCAATTCCGTGCATCGCGACGTTTTGCGTCGATCGATTCAAGTTGGTGACTCGCATTCACGGATCGCTGAGCAACTTGGTCTTCCACTCGGCACGGTAAAAACTTACGCGCGCCGAAGCTTGATTCAGCTGAGGGAGTGTATGGAACGGAGAGCGTTGCGGCAGGGAGTGTCACGATGAAAGCGACCTTTAACCAAGACCAACGATTCGAGGATTTGATCGCGGGATTTGTCTTGGGCGATCTCAACGATCAGGAAATGGCAGAACTCCAGTCCTATTCGTCCGAAGAGGTGGAGTCTGCTGTCGAGCGAACAGAAGTAGCAGCGGCTCGAGCCCTGCTCACTTTCGAAAGCCAATCCTCTCGCATCGCCCCCATGCCTGATGACTTGCGAAAGCGACTTTCATCCCAGGCATGGAGCGCCCACACGGCGAGCGATGAGCTCCGGTTGTTCAGTCGTTCCACCTTGGGCGGGGCACTTTCTGCAACGTCATCATCGCCTGCTGTGGAAGTAACCCAGCGGACGCAGCCCACTAGCTCCATGGAATTGCGCGAGATGGTGGGATGGTTTGCAGCTGTTGCGGCGACCGCGTTGGCGATTGCCAGTTGGCTCCCCAATTGGAACGATGGAATAGCGGGGGGGAGGGCTCGACCCGGTTCGCTCCAACAAGCGGCGGTCGACCGCGCTGCATTGCTCGCCTCTGCCGAGGATTTGGTGCGCGTATCGTGGACTCGTCCAGGCGACGCATCGGCGACGACTTCGGAGGAGAGTTCGGATTTGGGCGACGTCGTGTGGAGTTCCAAATTTCAAAAGGGCTACATGCGCATCCAAGGTTTGAAGCCGAACGATCCAACCCAGGAACAGTACCAGCTTTGGATTCTCGATCCCAATCGAGACAGCAAACCGGTGGATGGCGGCGTTTTCGATATTGATCAAGCAGGTGAAGTCGTATTGCCCATCCACGCCAAATTGAAAGTAGACGATCCGACCTTGTTCGCTATTACCATCGAAAAGCCAGGCGGGGTTGTCGTCTCCGATCAATCGCGTCTCCCCTTGCTCGCGGTTGTTTCTGCCCGGTAAACGCTGTCCATCTGCGCAGCGCACTGGTATTCTATAGGACCCTCCAACGCATCGATCCTCCATCCCCGCGCGACGTATGATCCAAGAAAACCATGGACTGCTGGTCATTCTCTCCCAGGGGCAAAGCCGTAGCCCAGAAAAGCGGGCTTTGGAGGAAGGGATCGCAGACATGGCGGCTCGGCTCCCTAATACGGTATCACTCGTTGTCCCGCATCTCTACGACCTTGGGAACGACAGCGAGAGTTTGGCTCGTATCCGTCAGTGGAAAGGTCCACTCGTCATTTTGACTTGGCTCTTCGATCGCGCTGCCCATTGGATTCTCGATCGCATGGACATTCGCGGTACTCCGGGGGATGTCGAGTTGATCAATCCGGACGCAAAGTTGGATGCGGATGACGACGAAGACGAAACCGAGGACGCAGTCGACGAACGGGAGGAAGATCGCGTTGTCAAAATCCATCCCCGTCCGAATCGCGGGATCTACTCGATCGATCTTCGAGCCAGCGATCGGTTAGAAGCCTTTGAAACGGAGTTTCGCCGCATCCTGAATCTGGAGCGATTGGATTCCACCGAAGATCGTGAAACGCTGACTCTCGAGCGGTTCCTGCACCCCACCAACAGTACCGCGTTGTCGACGGACAGGCTCGGGATGCTCGATGCCACATCCTCGACGACACCTCCGAGCACGCTCCAGGAGAATCTACTTCCCATCGTCCACGAGTCTCCTCTCGGGATTACTCCGATTCGGATCGATGAGCATCCTGCGAGACGATGGTATCCGGTCATCGACTACAGTCGTTGCACCAACTGCATGGAGTGCATCGACTTCTGCCTCTTCGGAGTCTACGGAGTGGATCGTGCGGAAACGATACTCGTCGAGCAACCTGACAATTGTCGAAAGGGCTGCCCCGCGTGCTCCCGCGTTTGTCCAGAAAACGCGATCATTTTCCCCCAACACAAATCGCCCGCGATCGCTGGTGCGCCTGTGGAATCGGGTGGTGCGTTCAAAATCGACTTGTCGAAGCTCTTCGGTGCACCGGATCGTAATGAAGATCCCGTCGCCGCTGCCGCTCGAGAACGAGACGAGCAGTTGATTCTCGCTGGGCGGGCTGCAGTTGGCTCGGCGACGTCTCCTGGCAGTTCCAAGCCCGCGACGGCGGCTTCATTGGTGGCAGAAAACGGTGGCGCGACGAAGCCATCTCGCGACGCCCTCGATTCCTTGATCGATCAGCTCGATAGTCTCGATCTTTAGACAACGGGCAGACCGTGGACTTCTTCGGCGATGATTCCGCGGTTTTTGCCTTCGACTCGGGTGCAAAGAAGAGTGAGCGTCCGGTCCGAAGTCGGATCGGTCCGCAGCTGTTTGCGAAGGGAGTCCAAGTCAATATCGCAACCTCGGCTCTTCAGTTCCCAGGTTCTTGCGTTTGCGGATCGGGAATAGGCGGCAAGCCTTTTACGATCCAAGCTGGTAAGCTCCAATACTCTGAACCATCGTACCAACGGGTGCTCGAGCGGTGCTCCAGATGTCAGATATCCGTTTTCGAACAGAATGTTGCACCCAAGACGTTCGGCGAATGGGGCTGAGACACCTCCTGCTCGGAAGGCTGGATCGTAATCCCCGATGTAATTCTTGAGTTCGACTTCCCGGTCAGCAAGGCATTCGCTCGTTTCGCATTCCGATCGTCTGAAGATCTCGTGATGCCAAGACTCCCTACTCATGGCGCTAACGACGATCGAGTCTTGAGGCCAACGGTCCAAATTCCAAAGCCATCGCTGTTGTCGGACGGATCGCTGACGGGACAAGAATCGAACGACGGGAGGATGCCTGTCCCCTTCGTAACGCGTTCCCGGCGCAACCTTGATCGAAATACCACGGCATCGATCGATCATCGACTCGACGTCTTTCCATTCGGGCGCAAAGGCGTGTTGAAAGGTCGCGCGCTTCCCTGCTGCGCGACGATCAGGGTCGATGTGAATCCAGCTGTCGCGACTTAGTTCTACCGACTCAGCACGATTCAAAATGAATTTCAAATCCAGACCGTGCATTGCTGCATTGAGCGATGCCAATTGCAGTGCGTGCGGGTCACAGTCGCAGGCCAGCACTTGTTTGCTGCGCCGTGCTAACGCGATCGCATCGGCACCTGCACCGCAGCAGAGATCGGCAACGAGTTCACCCGCCGGAAAGTCTTGGGCAGATTCCGTAGCGCACCAAAAATCACTGGATTGTTCGAGGAGCTGGCGAGTCCAAAACCAACGCTCCGGGTCTGGGAACTTTTGCTTCGCCGATGTTTGAAAGGAAAGTTGCAGACGCAGGAAATCCAGTCGTCTTCGCAGCGTGGATTTGTCCATCCCCGCCTGTGTAGGTTGGAACGCAGGGGATGCGAGCAGGGAGGTCCAAACGGACTGCCCGTTTGCAGAGGTCCACCACTGGCAGTCCTCTGCCAATTCCTTCCCGAAAACCTCGAATGCGTTCATGGTCAGCTAAGCGGCTTCGGAGTTTTTTTCAAATGATCCCGCCAGTCTTTGAGAATCTGCTGCCGTGTCTCCTCGGTGGTTCCTTCGGGAAAGCCGACGGTATCGGTCGTGAAGCCTCGCAATGGGTGGGCGCGAAAGAGGGGAAAGAAGAGGTACGGGTTCTCGCGATGAAGAAGGATACTTGTGATGAGGGCCAAGTCTCTTGCTTGAATGATGTAATTCGCCGACCGAAATTCGTTCGGGTCAGGCGACGCGATACGTTGGAATTGATTGATGACGGTCGCGTTCTCGATCCACCGCTCTGCAATGGGGATGTCTTGATTGGTCCCGAATTTCGCAAGAGCCTGCATGGCCAGTTCGAACGACTCGGAATCTTTGATTGCGTCATCCTGCGACAAGTACTCGATGGCCACTTGCCGGGCCGCGGGAATCTCACCATTGAAGCAGGTTAAAAAAACCATTCGCTTGTCGGTGGCGCGGACGGCGAATTTGGAGTAGAGAGAGGATAAAGCGTTGGGGGTCTGTTTGTTGAGCGACAGGTAGGTCGCGAAGGGACTCCGGGAGAAAACGCGGTGGCTGGTTCGTTCCAAGCCCAGATCCAGTTTGTCTTCGCAAAGGGCCACTAAGTAAGCCAGTGCGATGCCATCTTCGGAAGTCACTTCCCCCGCGATGTCGAGCCGTTGGGAGATATTCCCCGCGACCAAACTGGCTTGCTTATACGCTTCGTCGGCCGTTTCGATTTTCGTATAGATCAGGGAAGGAAACGGTTGCAGCAGTTGCAAGAACATCGCCTTGGTCTTCCGATCGGAAAACCCGGTAGCCATGCTAAAGCTGATCCAACCTTGGAATTCATGTGTCGGACTAAGCTCTCGGGAGCGGAGGAATTCACGCGTAATCCGTTGTTTGCGTTCCTCCTTTCGCTTGGCGACGATTCCACTCAGCCGGGCTTTGGCTTCCGGAGAGCGGAGCGAACCGAGAGCGTTTTCAAGATCGGAAAGGTAATCTTCGCCGAGGGCAGCAATCGCTTCGGTGGCATCTTCGCGTGTCTGAAACCGCGGTGCCGAAAGGTCTTCGATCCACTTCGCTAGTTGGCCCCGCTCCTCATCGTTTCGGTTCTCGGCATTCTCGCGCGGGGGCACTACCAGACCAAGCTGTTCCGTCGGGGTGGCCGCGTCTTGTCCATTTTGAGCGAGACCAACTCGGACGGTGGAGAAAAAGGACGCCATCCCAAGACACCCAACGATCCAGCCACGCGTCCATTTCGGGCGATCGAAAAGGAGTGTCGAATAAGCGGGGGGGCCGTCGGTCATAGGGTGGTCGAAACGTGAATGCGTTCAGGGGTGGCCTCGGTAGATCGTTTTGCACTCGGTGCAGAAACGCCGTCCAAGTGTAAGGATAGGGACTTTCCCGTTGGAATGCCACCGGCCAAAAGGAGCTTGCGCGGATTCGCTAGGCGGCAAAGTCCTCGCGCTTCAACGCTCGACCGTAGAACTTCTCTGCGCGGCCCGCAACAAAACTTCTTGCTCCCCTCGTACGAGCGAGGTAGACTAGTGATGTTTTCAGGGATTTGCGGCCGCTTGCAGCCTCACTGCTAAAAAGCCACTGTTGTTCGCCGAACGCCATTTTGCGGTCGAGCCACAGCGTTCTTACCCGCGGGTGCCTGGAGGGATTTCTTGCCAGGGCCTTCGTCCCATTCGGACACCAGCTTCTACGCGGAGAGTCGCTCTCAGACACCGAGTTGTTGTCGATCCGTTTTCTCGGGAAACATTCCATGGGTCTTGTTTGTTGATTGTTCGATCGAGCAAGGCATGGTTCCTCCACAAGGGTGCTCCGTTCATGAATGCTGAATCCGCGTTGTCTTCGAAAGAGAAAGACCCTTCCACCCAAACCTCCTCCAGTTCCAATACCGATCGCATGAATTTCGAACCCACCGCGCGGCGAGCAGGATTCAGTACCACCAGCGTTCATGCTGGCGAGGCCCGTCAAAAGCCTAATGCTGCCATCACCGACTCGATTTGCTGTGCCAGCACCTACACCTTCGAGTCGACTCAAAGCATCCTCGACTACATCACGGAGAAGCAAGATCGTGAGGAGTATGGTCGTTACGGAAATCCAAACGAGAAGGTGGTCGAGCGAAAGTTGGCCGCTCTCGATCATGCAGAGGATGCGATCATATATTCTAGCGGAATGGCAGCGATTGTCGGACTACTGATGGCCAAACTCAGTTCCGGCGACGAGATTGTTTTCTTTGACCAGTGCTATCACCGAAGCCGCGAGTTTTGCGCCAAGCACTTGTCGCGATTTGGCGTGGTCACCCGGCAAGTCAAAACGGGGGATTATGCTGCCATGGAGGCTGCGATCAACGAGCGGACCAAGATGATCGTCAGCGAGTCGCCGACCAACCCTCACTTGAGCTGCATCGATCTGGAACAATTCGTTGCGATTGGGAAAGCGCATGAAGTCGAGACATTGATCGATGCGACTCTGGCGACTCCGTACAATCTGCAACCGATTGACTATGGTGTCGACTATGTTTGGCACTCCGCGACGAAATACATGGGGGGCCATAACGATTTGCTCGCCGGCGTCATTTGCGGTAGCAAAGAGAAACTGGAAGATGTACGCAAGCTCCGTGGGATCCTGGGAGGGATCAATTCTCCGCACAACATGTATTTGCTGGAACGGGGCTTGAAGACGTTCGCACTGCGAATGGAAAGGCACAATGAAAACGGAATGCGAATCGCGCAATTCCTCGCCAATCACCCTCGGATCGAACACGTTTATTATCCCGGCCTCGAATCGCATCCCACGCACGAAGTCGCGAAGAGGACGATGCGCGGTTACGGTGGCTTGATCACGTTTTTGGTCAAGGATGCGGATTGGAAAGAAACAGGTGCCGTCATCGATGCGTGCCGAATCCCTCGCATCGCTCCGAGTTTGGGGGGTGTGGAGTCGTTGATCGAGCAACCTCTGGTCATGAGTTATTTCGATTACAAGCCGGAGGAGCGGGCCAAGTTCGGGATCGCGGACAACATGATCCGAATGGCTTGTGGAATCGAAGACGCAGACGACTTGATCGCAGACTTGAAACAAGCATTGGAATCATGAAATTTCGCACGCGGGCAATCCATGTTGGCTCCGAACCTGACCCAGCTACCGGCGCGGTCGTACCACCCATTTATCTAGCTACCACTTACGTTCAGCCCGGTGCGGGAACGTGGGGGGCTTTCGATTACTCCCGAAGCGGTTCGCCGACGCGAGCGGGTGTCGAACGCACCCTCGCGGATTTAGAGGGAGGTTGCGGGGCGCTGGCATTCTCCTCCGGGATGGCAGCCATTCACGGCGCGACGATGCTGCTCCGCAGCGGTGATCACATCGTCGCCGGAAGCGATATATACGGCGGAGCGTACCGATTGCTCCACAAGATTTGCAACCGATCCGGGATCTCTGTTTCGCTCACCCCGGTCAACGATTTGAAGCAGTTCGAAGCGGCGATGCGGCCGAACACAAAGATGGTCTGGGTCGAGAGTATCGGCAATCCATTGATGTCGATCCCCGATTTGCCCGCGATCGCCGAGATCGCGCACCGCCATGGTGCTTGGTTGGGTGTCGATAGCACTTTCACATCGCCAGCCATCATGCGACCGCTCGAACTCGGTGCCGACATCGTAATGCACTCAGCGACGAAGTATCTTGGCGGACACAGCGATTGCCTCGCCGGAGTGTTGGCGACCAAGGATCCGGAGTTGCATAAAGAGCTCTACTTCATTCAAAATGCAACCGGAGCGGTTCTCGCCGGTCTGGAATGTTTCCTGCTTCAACGCGGGATCAAGACCCTGGACCTTCGCATGAAGGAGCAATCCCAAGCGGCGCTGGAAATCGCGCAATGGCTCGAAACCCATCCGTTGGTCAGCCGGGTCCTTTACCCTGGCCTCGAAAGCCATCCGCAACACGATTTGGCAAAGCGACTGATGGGAGATCGGTTTGGTGCTGTCGTATCCTTTGAGATTCGAGGCGATTTCGCTCAGACGAAGAAAGTGTGTGAGTCGACCAAGCTCTTTGGACTCGCCGTGAGCCTTGGAGCCGTCGAATCGCTCATCGAGCAACCCGCCTCGATGTCCCACGCCAGCTACGATGCGGCCGCCCGCGCCAAATTCGGAATCGTCGACTCCCTCATCCGAATTTCGGTTGGGCTCGAAGACATCGAAGACCTCAAGGCAGATATCGATCAAGCCCTCCACATCGCGTGCACTTGATCAAGTATTGGAAGACCAAGAAAGTCACACGCGAGATATCGAGGGGGCGATGAAGGTTCTTGCAGTGCTGGGACCTCCAAGCCCGTGGTTCCAGCTAGACAGACGTTCATGTGTGGAGATGTTGGCTAACGGAGATTGGAGCGGACAGTTTCTCGCCAAGGCGCTAAGGCGCAAAGAAAAGAACCGAACGCAAGAGAAGGCGACGATTCAGCAAACGCGTCGGAAAGCGCGCGCTCTCAACAACGACTCGGCATCCTCTCCGCGCCCTCCGCGGTTGAACCACCAAATCGGTTTCATGAGAAGACACCCAACCTTTGGGCTCCGCGAGTGGCGAGTGGCTTTAGTCCCTGTAGGGACGGCATAAACTAGTCCAGCCTTTCAGGGCTGGGTGGGATGCAACCCATGCCCGAAGTCCCAGTAGGGACGAAAGAATATCCCGGCATCGTGAAATTGTGTCGTCACGATGCGAGGCAATATCGAATGGGTGTGGCTTCTTGGTATGCGCCGTACGCGATGGATGGTATCGGGGTGCTTTGAAAAATTCGAATCGCGTGCGGGTGAGATCTTGACGGGGGGCGTGGAAAACCATCTTTCGTCCCTACCGGGACTTGAGAGGCGTTCGCCTTTTACCCAGCCCTAAAGGGCTGGGCTATTCTATGCCGTCCCTACCGGGACTAAGACCAGAACGTCCTTACCGGGACTAAAGCCAAGGAAACCGGTTCACGAGGCTACGGAACGGCATCGGTTGGCATCCATTCTGGATGCAATATCCTTTATGAAACAAGCCGGCGGTGTCGCTAACGCTCAACCGCCGGCTACAAGCTGCTATGCCTTCGGCATTCATTTGGCATTACAAAGCGCTCGGTTTAAACCTCGGCGTGAGCGGACGATAGGCTAAAGAAATCGAAGGCACCTATTCTTTGGTCCCATCATAGGTCTTCCCTCCGCGTCTCTCCTCGCCCTCCGCGGTGAATCGTTTTCTAGGCCGAAATACGCCGACGATTTCCAAAAGTTCGTCCGCCAAGGACTCTTCGAAGAGTCACACGTTGCCACTAGCGCCATGTAAGAAAAATCAGCGCCCCCGCGTTTCCATGCTTGAAATCAAAACTTTCCCGGATCCGGGGGCGTTTCCTTGTATGGATTGGATCCCTTTCCAACGGCCCAAACACTGGGCGTTCGAACACCTGGACGGACTTCTCCTGTTGGGATGATGTATTTCCCTCGCCACCAAACGGTCGTCGTCGTGACAGGAGCCACGGGGGATTCTCCCCCAACGCTCCACTGACGTTTCTCCATGTCATAAACATACTCCGACCCAGAAAAGCCCGGGTGATCGCTCGAAGGAGCGAGAGAAGCCCGCGAACCCGTATCCCCTCCAAAGATGCGCAGAACTCCTTGCTGCACCCAAGCCGGCGAAGGGGATGCTGCGAGCGGCGTCGGCATATCGAGAATCTGCTCCCAACCCCGTTGTGGGGAATAAATAAAAGCGTCTTGCAAATAGCGTCGGACCGGCTTTCCCTTCGCATCGGCTGACAAGGCGACTCCTCCCGCGAGCAAGACTGTGTCGTTGATCGCTGCTGCGGTGGCGAGCATCCGAGGAGCCCCAGGCCAGGCTGGGAGCGATTCCCATCGCCAATCGGTCGAACCATCGGTCGTCGCAAACGCTTCAAGTGTTTTGCGTTCCCAACGCAGTCGGAGAAAGGCTGACGAAGACTGCGTGGCATCCGGAGTCTCGCTCCCGCCCATCACATACAGATACCCGCCGGATTGCACTCCGCACATATTGGCGAGTGGTTTGGGTAACGATGGAAGCGGGATCTCTTCCAAAGCGTTGGTGCGATCGGAACTTCTATCGCGTTGCAATAGAAATACGGCATCGCGGTGCTTGTGGGCGTTGCTTCCGCCAATGCACACCATTCCCTCGGCGGTCGTGATGGAAACACCATACCCAATCTCTTCGCGGAAGTCGTCTGATTGGACCCACGACGAGTCCGGGCTCGTCAAGCGATACCGTTTGCGACTCCACTGTTTGATACCACCTTCCCAAGGCGGCGCGATCGGAAAATTGGCTCCCCCGAGGACAATCAGTTCCTCGTCGACGAGCCCGACGAAAGCACCGGCGAATCCATGCGGATCGGGTAACGGGGGCAGCTTCTGCCAATCCATTTGCCCCTGCGATGCTCCGTAAAACAGCAATCCCACTCCAAGTGCGATCCCAAGAGCATCTATCCGACACGAGCGGATTCGCTGAAGAATGGAACAAATAGATGCACCCATTTAATCGTCCTCGCGGGTGCATTCTTCCAATAAGTGCATAAGGCTATGCCAAGGCTTGCCGCTGCTGCTCGACAAACTGATCGCGCACGATCTCGCGTTGGTGTACCCCACCGAGCAACCCGCCTGCTCCATATTGGGGCCTACATTGGCCCCCGCGCTGAGTATCAAGCCCGGGATTTCGAATCCTCTGTCTCCCCCCATGCCGCAGCAACGGCCTTCGTGCGGCTGTATGACTTGATCGGAGCAAGCGTTCGCGACCGCGAGCATCGAGCCGTCCAGACCGCTCTTCTGATTCGAGCAGACCGAATGGATGGCGATCGGGTCGCTTATTTTACGGATTCGAAGATGAGGAAGCATCGCCTCGGCAAACTCAACAGAATCGAGAATTCGCAAACGTTGCAATCTTTCCTTTCGAACCGGATCGAGATCGATCATCCCTGTCTTTAAGAAAGTCGTGCAGGAACCGAGATCCAGAACGACGGGGCGCTCGCCACGATCGGACCATTCCCACATAGCATCAACCCACTCCGCTTGTTTGGCGAGCGCCGGTTCCATGAACCCCTTCGACGCAAACGCTTGTCCACAACATAGCCCTTGCATGCCCGATGGAATATGAATCTTTGCGTTGGCTCTCCCGGCGACTTGGACGAGCGGTGCTATGGTTCCCCCGAACATGCGGGACATGCACGTGGGCATATAGATCCATTCCGCGGTCTCGGCGTCGCTGAGCAGCGAACGGTAGGCTGGATCCCAGTCCTGCGAAATCCCTGCGTGCCATTGCGGAAAACCGGGTAGAACGTAGGCAATCCAGGAGGTCAGCGAGGTCAGCAAGTCATCGCCGAGAAAAAAACTAGTTGCTGCACCGGTGGCAATGGCGCTCGAGGCAAGACCTTCCGCGATACCAAAATTCTTCGCAACCGATTTAGCAACCTCTCGTTCTACAGAGGTCTTCGATTCGGCTCGTAGCTGTTTGATCAAATCACCGGTGTTGATGGCCACTGGGCAATCGAGTGCGCACAAGCCATCGGTCGCGCAAGTCGCTTTTCCGGCGAACTCGTAGTCTCGATCCAATTGTTTCGCGAGCTCGATTTGTCCTGCAGCTATCATGCGTGCTCGTGCGCGGCGAAGGACAATACGCTGCCTGGGCGAAAGGGTGAAATCGCGGCTAGGACATCGGGGCTCGCAGGCTCCGCATTCAATGCACTTGTCGACGACATCTTCTACTACCGGTAGGTCTTTGATGTGATCCAGGTGAATCGTTGGTTTGCTGGAGAGAATTACATCGGGATTGAGGAGTCCATGGGGATCGACGGCACGTTTCAGCCTCCGCATGATCTCCACCGCTTCGGTTCCCCATTCGGTTTCGACAAAGGGAGCCATGTTTCGTCCCGTGCCATGTTCCGCTTTGAGAGCACCATCGAATCGATGGACCACGAGATCGACCATTTCGTCGATGAATCGAGAGTACTGGTCGATGTCCTTCTGCCCATTCATAGCCTGCGAGATGACAAAGTGCAGATTCCCATCGCGCGCATGTCCAAAGATGATGCCATTGGAGTATTGATGTTTGGCAAAGAGCTCTTGCAATGATTCGATCGCTTCCCCCAGCCTTTCAAGTGGGAAGGTTACATCCTCCAGAATCGCTGCTTCACCACGTCCGCGGACCGCTGCCACCGCCGGATACATTCCTTTGCGAAGCTTCCAGAGATTGGCCTGCTCTTTTTTGTTCTGAGTAAATTGAACGGAAGACAGGGCACGCATGTTCGGTGCACACTGCGAGGTGAATCGTTCCAGTTTGTCCGAGAGGGCATCCGCGTCGGGAGCTTGGAATTCAAACAGCAATCCCATGAGCTGCTGATGATCTCGCAGCCTGTCGGAAAGTCCATCTGGGACTCCATCCAAGTTTCGAATTGACTCGAGGGATGCTCGGTCCATGAATTCGACTGCATCGCACTGGACATCGATCAAATCGGGAATGATCCCGCAAGCCGCATGTGCATCGGCAAAGAAGGCGAGCGCGGTGGCTTTTTCAGGATGATCAGGGAGCGTTCGCAACACAGCTTCAGAAATGAAGGCGAGGGTCCCTTCACCACCGATCAGCAAATGGGAGAGGATATCCAATGGCCGCTCGTAGTCGACCAATGCGTTCAACGAATATCCAACGGTGTTCTTTTGCAAGTACTTTCGCCGGATCTTGTCGTGCAAGTCGCTGTTGGTGAGTACCGCATGGCGCAGAGCCCGCAACTCAGATGCGAGACCGCTTTGCTCTTTTTCAAAGCGATCCGCTTCGTGTTCGAGGGCTGTATCCCAAACGGATCCATCCGGGAGAATGAATCGGATTGATTCGACGGTGTGATAAGCATTGTTCGCGACGCCGCAGCACATGCCGCTGGAGTTGTTAGAAAGAATGCCCCCCATCATCGCGGATCCGATGGAGGAGGGATCGGGGCCAAGCTTTCGACCGAAGGGACGCAGTTTGGCGTTCACCAAACCTCCGATCGCTCCACCCTGAACGCGCACACGAGCGCCACCGTCGATGGGCTGAATGTTGCGCCAGTAACGTCCGATATCGACGAGCCAACCATCGGTGACCGATTGTCCAGAGAGGCTCGTTCCGCCGGCACGGAATGTCACCGGAACTCTCTCTCGCTGGGAGGCAGCAAAGATTTGTTGAATCTCTACCTCGTTCTCTGGCTGGAGCACCGCCTGCGGGACCAAGAGGTAAGGGCCCGCGTCGTTAGCAAACGCATAACGCTGCCATAGCTCGGTCAAGCTATGGCGACAGGGAAGAGGTCGAGACGAGGAATGGGACACAAGACGTTGTTGAGAAGCGTTATGAAGCACTAGAAGCCTTGCGTGCGAACGGGGATGGTGTAGAGAGAGTCCGATGCGGTGATGAAGAGGGTCTTGCGATCCTTTCCACCGAAGCAAACGTTGGCTGTCCATCGTTCAGGAACCACGATCACTTGAATCTTTTTCCCTTCGCTATTGAAAACCGTGACGCCTTCTCCCCCCGTCAAATAGACGTTCCCATCTCGATCGATGGTCATCCCATCGGAGCCTTGTGAGCAAAAGAGTTTGCGGTCCACCAACGATCCATCCTTCGCAATCGTGTATTGGTAGGTTTTCTTATCCCCGATATCGGCGACATAGAGCAGTCGTTTGTTAGCATCTCCTACGATCCCGTTGGGTTGGACCAACGCATCGTCGACACGTGTGATGTTGCTGCCATCGCGGTCGACTCGGTAGACGCAGCTGCTCGACTGCGGTTTTTCTTTGTGCTCCCACCAAGGGCGTTGGTAGTAGGGGTCGGTAAAGTAGATCGTTCCATTCCCATCGATCCACAAATCATTGGGTCCGTTGAGTTTTTTTCCTTCAAAATCCTTGAACAGAACTCGGTGCTTTCCGTCGGAGAGAATCTCCCACATCTCGTTCTTCTCGTCCGCACAGGCGATCAGTTTGTCGTCTGCGGTGAAGAACATGCCATTGCTGCGCCCTGCTGGCTTGAGAAACTCCGTCACCTTCCCCTCCAAATCCACTTTCATGATTCGGTCATTGGGCTGGTCGGTGAAGTAAACGTTCCCGTCTGCGTCTGCCGCCGGGCCTTCGGTAAACTTGAAGCCATCGGCGACTAACGTTACCTTGGCGTCCGAAGAGAGTGTGACTGAATCCTGTCCCAGCAACCTCGCGGGGGAAAGATTCTGTCCGAACCAGACAACTCCGAGCAGCATAGGGCAAGCAAGCCAATTCATCGGCGACTTGCGGGCCGTAGGTTTTGTGAACAAGGTGCTCTTCTCCTTCATTTTTCCGAGAACGTATTTCTTATGAACCGTCGATTATACTTGCCAAGCCTTTTGTCCGTAGCCATCTCGAGCGCTCTTCTCGCGACACCTTCCGCGGCGGATTGGCCGGAGTTTCGGGGCCCATTGCAAAACGGAGTCCTCCCTGCCAACGATTTGCCGTTGGAATGGAGTGAAGAAAAGAACGTTCGGTGGGTCGCGCAGACCAATGGGCTCGGTTGGTCCTCACCTGTCATCTCCGGGAACCGAATCTATGTGACGACGGCGATCCAAGACGTTTCGTCGAAATCCCCCGATCCGCTTGCGGGAGCTCAAAAGCTCGTGCTCGAATGCTACAACGCCGAGAACGGAGCAAGACTCTTCAGCAAAACGATCTTGGAGCAGCCCGAAGACGCCCCTTCGATTCATAAGAAGAACTCGCATGCCAGTCCCACTCCCGTTTTGGAAGGAGATCGACTCTATCTCCACTTTGGCCATCAAGGAACCGCGTGTACCGACCTAGATGGCAACATCGTTTGGACCAATCGCGATCACGTCTACCCTCCCACGCACGGAAATGGAGGCTCGCCCATCGTGGTTCGAGATCTTCTGATTCTAACTTGCGATGGAGGAGATCAGCCTTACACGCTCGCCCTCGATAAGAAGACCGGCAAAGAAGTTTGGAAGACGCCTCGCGGGATCACTTGCGACAAGCCCTTTTCCTTTTGTACACCCCAGTGGATCGTTGTGAATGGAGCCGAACAAGTCGTTTCACCTGGGTCGAATATCGTGCAAAGTTTGGATCCAGCAACCGGAAAAGTTCTTTGGTATGTGACCTACGACGGTTTCTCGGTCATCCCCCGTCCGGTCTACCATCAAGGTCTCGTGTACATCAGCACAGGCTACATGACTCCGAAAATTCTCGCGATCGATCCTACCGGATCCGGCAATGTTACCCAAACCCATTTGCGTTGGTCCTATCGCGGTGGTGCGCCGAATACCCCCTCATTCGTGCCGTACGGAGATGAAATCTTGACGGTAAGCGACTCGGGTATCGCCGCTTCGGTCGACACCAAGTCAGGGAAAGAGAACTGGAAGAAACGCATCGGGGGGAACTATTCCGCATCGCTCATGCTCTTAGGGGATAAACTCATCATGCAGAGCGAGACCGGGGAGGCGATCGTGTATCGAGTCGGCGAGGCATTGGAGGAATTGCACCGCAATCAACTCCCTGGCCGTATCTTCGCAACGTATGCAGTCCTCGGTAAGGACTGGATCATTCGCACGGAGAAGGGGTTGTATCGGATTGGCCAGTAACCTGACTCTCAGCGAACATCGCGGCAATGCGACCATCGGAAAAACAAGCCGATGGTTTCTGTGCAGCAGTATAGGTCTACTGCTCTTCCTCGCCGTATCGTTAGCGGTCGCAGGTCTGGTATTGATGCGACGTGGCAAGACGCCCCGGACCGCGCTGGTGGCAGGGAACTCGATGGAACCTACGCTTCTGGGGCCCTCGATGAATTGGCGCTGCTCCGAGTGTCGCTGGAGTCATCGATTCGGGCGCGATTCGGTATGGAGCGATACTCCGTTTCGATGTCCTACGTGCGGTTCCCTTTCGAGCGACCCCATCTCCCTGAAGGAAGAGCCGAACGAGATTTCTACCTCGCTCGAAACATTCGGCCAGACGGATCGGATCACTTATTGGCCGCGCCGCCTCATGGCGGCCAAGCGATCGAGTCGACGTGAGTCAACGGACTTCGAAGGGCTGAAACGAGGCGACCTGGTGGTACTCCAATCACCCGATCAAACTTTGCGAGAAATCAAACGGGTGGTAGGGTTTCCTAACGAACGCGTAGAAATCCGGCAGGGAAACGTGTGGGTCGACGATCGACCCTGGAAGAAGTCGATCACACAGCTCTTACAGCAGGCGGTTCTCCTGCATGCCAACGATCCAGCACCTTCGATCTCCGTGGCCTCGGAAGGACAAGATTCTATCGATACAGCTTCTTTACCCGTACGCCATCGATGGACCGACGGCTCCCATCTCTACTCCGGAAGGATTAGCCTGGGTAGCCAAAACTCCGATCTGTTCTTTCAAACATCGGACGGGGGCTGGATCGACAACCGCTATATCGGGAATCTTCACGACTCGCACGCATTGGTCGCGGTCGAGGATATCGGCGTGGCTATCAAGCTGGATCGATGGAGCGAAGAGTGGGGGATGCGCGTCACCCTTCGCTCCCCAAGCTTGGAGTGGATGTCGACCATCGACGTCTCAGGCAGCGACTGGTCGATTTCGAGTCTTGGAACGGAAGCCAACGCCATCGTCCCCTCGCAAGACTTCCGGGATAAGGCTGCGTGGCTTGTGTGGGCATGCGTCGATGGTGATGGAATTCTTTGTCTGAACCACCGGGAGTTACTCCGCGTTTCCCTCGGCGAGATTTCTTCCATCGGTAGCGAGCCATCTCCACAAACCGAGATTGGGCTAGGGCAAGTCGCTCCTGTGGAGTTGCACTGCCTATTTGGTGAAATGGATTTGGGTCAGATTTTAGTATTTCGAGACACGTACTACCGTGGAGCAGGAGATGGTCCGGTGCAGCGATTTGATTCTTCCGAAGGTTTGGTATTGCTCGGCGACAATGTGACCCTTTCCAACGACTCGCGACAACGATGGGAAACAGGGCTTGAGCTCACCGATATCGCTGGAGTCATGGAATGGGACCGCAGCGGTCTCGAAAATCTTCTTCGGCAGCGGGAGTTGCTCCCGCAGCGTGAGCAAACGGATACGGACACCGCTGATTCTCAGGGCATACCATCGCACGGGCCGTGAAGAGACTACTCTTCGTCCGTGTTGGCTTGGCCTTTGATGGTTCTTTGGGCAACATCCCAGGCGGCGTGAAGGTGTTCGACATATTGCTCTGGCGTGAGGATGCCGAGATCTTGATGATCTCCCGTCGGGGGGGTTATTTCTAAAAGCCAACCATCGCCGTACTTGTCGACATTGATAAGAGACGGGTCGTCGAGCAAACGCTCATTGATCGAAACGATTTGGCCTGGGATGGGAGCGTACATGCCGCTCTCCGCTTTCTTGCTCTCGATATTCCCAAACTCTTGTCGGTTGGACAGCGCGCTGCCGGGGGTTACATCAAAATCGATGAAGTAGATATCTTGGAGCAGCCGAACGGCATAGGCCGAAAAACCGAATCGAAAGACGTTGGGCTGCACTTCAAGAGCCCACATGTGGTTCTTGATATAGTGTCGATCGCATGGCAACTCGGCGATGAACTCCCCCATCGCGAAAGTGAGTTGCTCGCTCATGTGTAGCGAACTCCGCGGAGGTGGGGTTCGAAAAACCGAGGGAGCAAGCCGTCAACGCAAAGGAGTCCGTCGATGGTGAGTTCGATCCGCACTACTTTGCTATCGTCGTTGGACACGAGCGTCGCATAGCCCTCGTCGACCAATTCGTTCCATTGCGATTGGAATTTCTCGACGATCGAAACACCATGTTTGCCTTCGAAGTATTCCACATCCAAGTAACCCTTTTTCAGGAGCAGGATCAGCTCGCGAATAAGGCTCTGTTCTGGGGTCGGTTGGTAAGCTCGGCCGAGAGGAAGTCGATTCTCGTCGAGCAAGATCGATAAGTATTGCGCGTACTCGGGGACGTTTTGGTAGTGGACTCCGGACAAGTGCCCGAAGCTGGCCAGACCGGTTGCAAGCAAATCTGCACCTGTCCAAAGGTTGTCCCGATACGAGAAGTTTACTTTGTTCGGGTCCTTGACGAGCGTGTAGGCGCTGCTGATGCTGTACCCGGCCGCTTGGAATTCCTCGAACGCGTAGCGAACCCAATCTCGTTTGGTTTGCCAAGTCGCGACGGGGGCCTCCTGTTTCGACTCGAGCAACCCTTTGGAGATGACCGTGTTGAAGGGGAGTTCCATTTGGTAAATGGTGAGGCTCTCCGGGGAGAGTTCCAGTGCCAGTCGAATGTTCTCTTTCCAGTTATCCCACGTTTCTCCCACCATACCGGAGATCAAGTCGATGTTGACGTTTGGGAAGCCGGCGGTGCGGATCCACTCCCACGCACGATAGATTTCTTTGGTCAGGTGGGCGCGACCGTTCTCCTCGAGAATCGCATCGGAAAAATTCTCTACACCGAGACTGAGACGGGTGACTCCCAGCTCGCGGAGCGTCTGCACTTTCGACTCGCTCAACGTGCCAGGCTCGCACTCGAAGGTAACCTCTTCCGCTTTTTCCCAAGTAAGACTTCGGTGCAACCGTTCGAACAACGATCGCAGTTGCTTGACGCTCAAGAAGCTCGGTGTTCCGCCTCCAAAGTAGACGAAGCGGATGGGCCGTCCCCCCATGGCAGGCTGACTGGAGACCAGCTCGATTTCTCTCGATAGAGCCGAAACATAACGTTCGATCTCTTCGGCGTTGACGTTGGTCAAAACCTTGAAGTAACAGAATTTGCAACGTTTACGGCAAAAGGGTATGTGCAGATACAGCCCCAGTGGAACGTCGCGCGGAGGCTGCTTCATCGCCTCCTCAATCAATGGGAGCGATGTGGAGTTCCATTGGGAGTAGGGTGGATAATTGGAAATAAAGTAACTTCCAATCTCGGTTTTGGTTGCTTCAGTCGTCATCGCGAGTACAAAGTGTTTTTGTGTTCTGGACTCAGAGTCCCACTAGTTTACCCGACATTGTTCCCTTCGTCTCGATAGAACTCCTTTGAATTCGCTTATGCATCACCATTGGGACGCCATCATCGTCGGAGGAGGAGCTGCTGGTTTGTGGGCAGCAGGGACCGCTGCGGCACGCGGTAAAAAAATCTTGGTGCTGGAGAAAAACACCAAAGCGGGTGTGAAGATTCTCATGTCGGGTGGGACACGTTGCAACATCACCCACCATTGCGATCAACGGAAGATTGCCGACGCATTCGGCAAGCAAGGAAAGATCCTCTTGTCCGTCCTGCAGCGACTTTCTCCCCAGGATGTCGTTCGAGAAATCGAGGCGTTGGGTGTGGCCACCAAAGTCGAGGAGACCGGAAAAGTCTTCCCGGCGAGCGATCGCGCTCTCGATGTTCGCGACGCGATCGTCAGGCGGCTTGCACAGGCCGGCGCCGCCTTATGGACCGGCGTACCCGTCCAAAATGTCGTACCGAATCCCTCGGGCGGTTTTACGGTCTTCGCATCACGGGACGGTGAAGATTTGCAGCTGAGCTGCGACTCCCTTCTCATTACGACCGGAGGGCTCAGTTTCAGTGGCTGTGGAACGACCGGGGACGGATACCCTTGGGCCGCCCAGTTCGGGCATACGATTACACCCCTGCGCCCCGCCCTTACCCCTCTCCTTTCAAATACGTCTTGGGCCCAGGAGCTGAGCGGTTTGACGCTCGACGATATTTCCATCACGGCGAAAGTGCTTCAATCCGACGGTAAGACGATCCCAATGGAACGGTCCGTTTCTCGCGGCGGATTCCTTTGGACTCACTTTGGGTGCAGCGGTCCGACCGCTATGAACGTATCACGTTGCTTTTCCGATGCAAAGGAGGATTGGAAATTGTCGCTCCACATCGACTTGCTCCCCGACCTAAACCGGGAAGCGTGCGAGCGATGGCTTTTAGACGCGATGCAAAACTCGAATCGATCGATTACCAATTTGTTGAGCACACATATTCCGAAACGTCTGGCCGCTTGCTTGATGAAACAAATCGGTGCGCCGGAAGAAGTTCATGCGGCGGAGTTTTCTAAGAAGCATCGGAACCAATTGCTGGAACGGATCAAAGCGTTGTCCTTGCCTATCCACGGAACGCGTGGGTATCCGAAAGCAGAGGTGACGGCAGGCGGCCTGGCTCTCGGCGAGGTAAACTTTCAGGACATGCAGAGTCGCAAACAACCAGGGCTCTACTTCGCTGGAGAGATTTTGGACCTAGATGGTCCAATCGGTGGATTCAATTTTCAAGCGGCCTGGAGCACCGGTCATGCAGCGGGGTTGCATCTCTAGGCACTGGCCTCGCGACCTCTCGCTAACCTTGTCAACCAATTTTGCGTGATCATTACCTTTTCTTGCTACGGAGGAGTGCGACATGCGTTTGGGATATTCGTGCGTGCGATGGGTCATCGTCGGACTCTCCCTGTTGATAATCACCCCACCTTCGCACTCATTCGGGCAAGACAAGCGGTTGGACGGGTATCGAGGTTTATGGTTCACCCTTGGCCAGTTCTCCAAGCATGGTGACAAGTATTCCGGTGGACTAGGAACTTACACCTCGAGCCACAATCCTCTCGCAGTCTATTCGCCGAAAGTGGATCGGACTTTCTTCACCTACGGTGGTACGCCGCAAGCCGATCAACGGCATTTGCTGATCATGGTCTCCTACTTCGATCACAAAACAGGTCAAGTTCCCAGACCAGTTGTCGTGCATGACAAGCAAGGAGTGGACGATCCGCACGACAACGCGAGTTTGCAGCTTGACGAGCGTGGCTATGTGTGGGTCTTTATCAGCGGACGCGGTCGTAAACGACCTGGCTTCCTCTATCGCAGCGAAGAACCTTGGTCAATCGATCGATTTCAACTGGTCCGCGAAACGGAGATGACTTACCCGCAACCGTGGTATTCGAAACGGAATGGTTGGGTTCATTTGTTTACCAAGTACACGAAAGGGCGAGAACTCTATTGGGAATCAAGTCGCGACGGATTGCATTGGTCGGAATCAAAGAAGTTAGCGGGGATGGGTGGTCACTACCAAGTGAGCGAGTATTTTCTCGGTCCTACAGGTGATGAGAGGATTGGAACCTTTTTCAATTACCACCCAGGTGGAAACGTCGATGAGCGGACCAACCTGTATTACATGGAAACCAGGGACGGTGGTGAAACTTGGGTCACCGTCGATGGTCGATCGCTCGATCTTCCTCTGACCGAAGTAGTCAACCCTGCATTGGTGATCGACTATGCGAAGGAGGGACTGAATCAGTACGCTTGCGATCTCCATTTTGATTTTGCTGGGAACCCTGTCCTGCTCTATGTGACCAGCAAGGGGCATGAACCGGGGCCAGAAAACAGCCCGCGCGAGTTTCGATTAACCCGCTGGACAGGCTCCGAGTGGAAAACGCAAATGATCGCCACGACCGATCACAATTACGATATGGGGAGTATTTATGTGGAGGGAAACCACTGGCGCATCCTGATCCCAAGTCGACCTGGCCCGCAGGCTTGGGGAGGGGGTGGTGAAATCGTGTGGATGGAAAGTCGCGATGGCGGCGTGACGTGGAGCGATGCACGCGAAGTGACGCGAGGAAGCAAGCTCAATCACAACTACGTCCGCAGACCCAGATTTGCGAAGGACCCGTTTTATGCATTTTGGGCAGATGGCAATCCAGATTCGTTTAGCCCATCGCGCTTGTACTTCACCGATTCGCATGGGGACAAGGTTTGGCGATTGCCGGAGAAAATCGATGGCGACTTCGGCACTCCCGAGCTTGTTCCTCGCAAGTAATTGGCCCATTCCGGCTAGAGACACCTGTAACGCATGCTTGTTATTGCAATCTCCAAGTTGCCAACCTCACCTCGCGATAGAGATGCGTTTTAACGCCGCCTTCTTCATCAATCGCTGTCGCAGTTCACTGTACCTCTTGAAGTGCCAAAGAGCATTCGGAAAACATTCAATGGTTCGAGTCTTGTTGTTCCCGTTAGGCTTTGGAAACCCATACTGAAACAGTCTGGTTTTTTCGGTGAACGGACTCTTGGTCAGTTGTTTTGGTTTTCAGGAGCGTCCATGCTCGCTCCCTGCATGGTGGATCGCAGCGTTGGTGTTTGAATCGCCCGCAACGATAACATTCTGGCTCGGAGAGATGCTATGATCCGAACTCTTTAATTGCCCGTTCTCCCGTATACCGTTCTCCCGTATGTCGTAGCTTGGGTGCATCGAGTGATTTCGTTAACCGTCCAAGATCCAATGACTACCCCCGGAATGGGAAACAATAGACCCCCCAGTTCGAAAGATGAGATCAAAGTGAAACGACGTTCTTACTTGTTGCTCGCTATGTTTTGTGTCGCGGGTTGCAAAGAAAATACCGATTCCTTGCCCGCAGGTACCGAAAATTCGTTTGCCACGAATTCCACCGAAACATACAAGCCGGACGCAGCGCAATCCTTTGGTGATTTTTCTTTCTCGATACCGAAGGGATGGACCGCTGTTCCTCCGGATCGTGAGAAGACAAAGGCGATGCTGTTGCTCGATGGAACGGATGGTCAAAACGCGAAAGCGATGATCAAAATTGACGTTGGAATGCCTGCGGCCCCAACTGCAAGACAGCTTGCCGAGAGTTTCGCAAAAAGTGTTGGCGGCAACGTTTCGTCCGATGCTCTGGATTTCGATGGCGAGGAAGCTGTTGTTGCAACAACGTCAAGCAATGACCTTGGAACACCTAGAAATATGATTATCGTCTATCGTGATGGAAAGGCTTATTTGCTGATGGCTGGTGCGACGGAAGGAGTCGATATCGGTGATGCCGTTTCACATATCCGCTCATCGTGGAAGTGGAAGCAAGCGACCAACTAAATCTGGTTGCGAGCTTGGCGCCTTGGCGAGAAACCTTCTTCTCTTATCCCCATTTGCGACTCCCAGATCGGGGCCGACAAATCCGTTTCTCGCCAAGGCGCTAAGGCGCGGAGGGGAGAGAGTGGGGACCGGATGGAAAGAGAAGGGAACAGTCGTGGGCTCTCGCTTGTCGTACGGAAAAGTAGCGGTTGGGAACATGGAGAAGAAAGCTCTCAAGACATTTCTGATCGCGAGCTTTGCGCCTTGGCGCGCAACCCTCCTCTCTCATCCCAATTTACGATTCCCAGATCGGGGACTTTAAATCCGTTTCTCGCCAAGGCGCTAAGGCGCGGAGGGGGAGAGTGGGGACCGAATGGAAAAAGAAGGGAACAGTCGGGGGCTCTCGCTTGTCGCAAGGAAACTAAGTGGTGATCGGCGAACACGGAAGAGAGAGCTCTCAAGACATTTCCGATTGCGAGCTTTGCGCCTTGGCACGCACCCCTCTTCTCTTATCCCCATTTGCGATTCCCAGATCGGGGCCGACAAATCCGTTTCTCGCCAAGGCGCTAAGGCGAGGAGGGACAATGAGGTAGAGAGCGAAGGTTCGCTCTATCGCCGTTCATCGCTTGGCTTTCTCATTTCCTTTGTCGATATACTCTACCGACGAGCTAAACTCCAATTCATCGCGCCAATAAATCGAAGAAATGAACCGCATTGCCATGACGCGTCGTTTCGTGGGAGCAATGGAACTTTCCACCAAGATGTAGTCGTCACCAGTTGCCACGATTTTGTAAAACGATTCTCTTTGATTGAAATGAAAACGGAATTTGGGTTCTCCGAACTCTTTCCCTGGAAGGAGCTCTTTGGTTCTCGACGGAAGTGATCTAAGGAGATCTTTACGAGTTTGCTCTAATTCCGTTTCGACCCGTTCGTACTTCGCCCAAGCTGCATTTTGCTCGCTGATCGTCGTCGCTGTCGGTGCTGCCAAGATGGGATTCTTGGAATCAGATCCTTTGGGGCGAACCGCAGCGACACTTTTTGCATTCCGTGGGTGACTCCATTCGTGTTCGTGGTGTTCCCTTCGGTAACTGGTCTCTTCGACTCCTTGCTGAACCTGAGATCATTCAGGCGCTTGTCATGTCAAAGACAGGAGAGCCGTCGTTGGCACGCATGGTCAGGCAGATTCAGAAATGGGATTAGAAGGGGCGAACTTTGGCAAATAGTCGGGTGAGCCATCCGCGTGCATAACCGTCTCGCACGTGACCGTCCTCCCGCTTCTTGATGTGTTTGTTGACCAAGTTTCGGCTCAAGACGGTGTTGTCGGCTTGGATGTCTTCACTGCGACAAGTGCCGATGAGGGAGACCTCCATGCTGTTATCGTTCAGCGAAATGGTGGTATTCCCCTCCAAAACAATGAGACCGTTGGGAAGGATATCCACAACTTGCGCGGCGATATTGAAGGTGATGTTTTCACTCGTTCTCAACGTAGAGTCTCCGCGATAGACCTCATTCTCATTGATTTGAACTCGCGGGTCGCCATCGGATTGGGGTGCTGGTTTGATCGTATCCAGTCCGACCATCCGGATCCAGTCGCGGACAACAGCATCATAGGATGTCGTCTTGCGAGAGGTCGCATTCCCTAAGAGCAAGGAAGTCGCTGATTCGTCCACCCGGATTGAGACGATGTCATGCATGCGGACGGTCCGAGCTTGGGCGGGTGGAATGTAAGTCCACGAGGTCGCTAGGCCTGATGCGGTCTGTTGTGGACCGGAGTGCATGTAGGGGGAGCCGCCCGGTGGGAGAATCGCGCCGGGAGGAATTGCCCCCGGGGGTATCGCGCCCGGTGGGATGCTACCTGGTTGCATAGCACCAGGAGCGGTGGGAGTGGCTGAGCGCGGTGCGGCCGGTTGTTGATAGCTGACTTGTCGAACAGGCGAATGGTACAGACTACCCGACTGTGCCCAGCAGGTGACTGGGTGGGAGGTTGCGGCGACGATCAGACCGAGGTGGATGGCAAGCGATTTCATTATGTTCACCTATCGCGTCATGCGCGGTTTGGATTTGGACGATAAGGATGGCGATGGGGGGAGGGGAGAATGCCCGCTCGAGTAGACTTCCACAACCCGTTCGGATCGGACGCGAGCTAGCAGTCGTTTCTTGTGTTCTGCCGTTTCGACTTGAATGAGATCGTCCTGCCCGCCACTTTCCACCGCTCTTCCATTGGTTTCGATCACCACACCTCCGAGGACCAGTTCGATTTTGACGGCATCCCCTGATTCGACCAACGTAGGGGCTCCAGCATCGCCTCGTTTGAGGACTTGATTGGCGCTCACGCCCCGTTTCAGTTCCTTACCGATCAATTCGTCTTGGTCGGTATAGCAGTTCTGGATTCCGTCCTTCCAGCCTCTGGGCAAGGTCTGGTAGGTCAAATCCTCCGCGCGAATCCAATGCCCTTTCGGAAGAGCCTTGGTGCAGACGAGGATCAACTCCGGGAGCTTGATCTCCGCATGGACGGTGATCTTCTCTTGGCCTGTAGGGGATCGAACGAGGAATTCGAAGGATTGAAGTCCTTCGTACGGAGGTTGCCCCCCCGCGATTCCGATAATTTGCCGCCGCTGAAGGATGGTCTGCGCGAGGTTGGGTGGGAGGATAGGTTTGACCAGGAACTCGGCGGACGACTGCGTCTGGGTTTGAAGATAGTTTTCGATAGCGGTCTGCGCGATCCGTTCGGCTTGTGCGACGGCACCTGGCGTTGTAAAGGCTGTCACGAATCCTTTGTCATCGATCGACATCGCGTCGGTGGCAAGGTTTGGTGCATTTTTTTGTTCGGACGCGATCGTACCGGAAGCTCGAACTGCGCTCGCAGGTAGGATGTTGGGGTCGGGAGGAGGTCGATCTACGATTTGGGTCGCTGCGACTCGATTCACTCGACAGAGTGGTGCTCCTTCCCATTGCACAGTGGACACATCGACTCCTCGCAATTGGAGGGCCTTCTCGACATCGGATCGGGACCACTCTTGTTGGCGACCTGCTGGAGGGGTCGGGGCAATGGGGAGTTCGGCGAGTCGTTTTGATGAGGCCGTCGAACCTTGCACGTCTGCGATATCTTTCAACCGCAAGATATTATGGGCACATTTCGAGGAAGCGTTCAATCGAATCGTGGTCTTGGATTCAAAGAGCGCACGCGGTGGCGAGGGGGGCGCAGTTTGTCCCCAGGACCGACGGTTCAGAGCTGTGAAGCAACTGACGGCGAATAGAATGCACAGGATACGGGAAACGGTTACGTGGGTAGCCATCGTTTTATCTGCGTAGATTCGCAATCTGCTGGAGAATTTGATCTCCGGCCTGGATCGCTTGCGAGTTCAGTTCGAAACCGCGCTGCGTGGTGATCAGGTCGATAAGTTCGCGGACCGGCTCCACGTTCGACTTTTCGAGAGAATTCTGGCGGATGATGCCTAGGCCGTTGAGGCCGGGCTGGCCTGGGAGAGGGGCACCGCTGGCGTCGGTGACTTGGTAGAGGTTCTCGCCTACTTTGAGCAATCCATCGGGGTTGATGAACGCGCTCATTTGGATTTCGCCTGCTTGAGTAAGCTGCGTTTGTCCGACTTGCCGCACCATGACCTGCCCGTTCGAGTTGATAACGACCGATGTCGCGTCTTGTGGAATCGCGATAGGGGGATCGAGCAATCGGCCCGTTTGGGCCGATCCGATTACCAACTGACCGTTTGCGTTGATATCGAGATTGCCGCTTCGGGTGTATTGCTGCGTTTGGGTCACAGGGTCGAAGACTTGCAGGAATCCCCTTCCTTCGATGGCGATATCGAGTTCTCGACCTGTTTGTTCGATAGTCCCTTGAGTGAAGTCCTTTTGCGTGCTTTGAACGCGCGTCCCGAGCCCGACTTCGACACCGACGGGGGTTGGGTTTTGCTGCGAATCTTGAATCCCGGGATAGACCTCTTGGCGATAGAGCAAATCTTCGAAGTTGGCTCGATCCCGTTTGAAGGCGGTCGTGTTCATGTTGGCAAGATTGTTAGCGATCACATCCAGCTTGGTTTGCATGGCATCCATGCCGGTCGCTGCGGTGTAAAGTGATTGCACGCTCATGAATACGGTCTCCGTGGTAAGTGGGGAATGCTTTCGATCGTTCGCATCGGCCTGTAAGGCTATTCTTTAAGGATGCGACCGATTAAGTTCCCGTAGGCTTGGTCTTGATGTTGTATGAGGCGAAGATTGGATTCGTAGGCTCGGGAAGCTTCGATGAGTTCCATCATGGCCATGGTCGGGTTGACGGCGGATCGCTCTAGAAAACCGCTGACGACAGCGCGTTCATTCGGCGGAACAGGTTGCGTCTCCGCTAACGGCTTGAAAAGATTGTCCCCGGCTCGAGAAAGGTCTCCCAAGTTCTGAGGACGAACGACCATGGGGGCGGTAGCTGCCCCATTTTGTCGGATCGTGCCGTCTTCATGGACATCGTATCGATTGCTCGGATCGATCTGGATCGGGTTCCCTTCGGTGCTGAGAACCAGATCGCCGTTAGTGGTGGTGAGTTGTCCGGAGGAATTGAAAACGAATCCGCCGGCGCGAGTCAGAAACTGCTCATCGCCTCGTTGGATGACGAAGAAGCTGTCGGTGTCGTTCATGGCAAAGTCGGTGCGATTGCCGGTCCGCTCCATGGGGCCTTGCTCGAAGGAAGTCTCGGTCGGTTGGATTCGGACTCCGCCCCCAATATCGGCTAAGGTTCCTGAATTGGGCGAGATCATGCCTTCTTCGATTGCCTTGTTATGCCTGCTTTGCAACACGGCAAACGTTTGCTTGAACCCAGGTGTGTTGATGTTCGCTAGGTTATTGCTGAGGACTTCCAATCGGTGGTTCTGGACATGCGCTCCGGCAGCTGACAAGTAGATTCCGTATGGCATAATGACCTCCTCGGCGACAGATGCGGTTCGGCGACTTTAGCGATTCCTGCAAATCGCCGAAACATCAGTCTCCCTCCCGTTCCGAGACAAAGACGATTCTTCGATTCCAAGGAGTGTTTCCCATCCTACCCGGTCGACCAAGCTTGCCTGCGAAACCCGATTTCGACGATGCCGAGACCACCGAGCGGCGGTTGGATTGTTTTTCGGATGGACGGAAACTCACACGGTCCGTACGGTGCGCCTATGGTTTGATGAGCTGCGGTTTGTTTGCCTTGCTCACGATTGCGGCTCAGCTCAGTCCTGCGACGGAGGGGTTGGGAACGCATCGTCAATTGGGACTGCCCGGTTGCACCTGGATGGAGGTTTGGGGAGTGCGATGTCCGTCGTGTGGCATGACGACCTCTTGGTCCTTGGCGATGCGGGGAGATTGGGTTGCTGCCGCCCGAGCGAATCCTGCTGGCCTACTTTTATTCTTCCAAGCGTGGATTACCGCTTTTTACTGGGCGTGGGCGAGCGTAAGGGGGACCTCCTATCGAAGTCGATGGTTTGCGATGGGTTCCGTCGGGCTAATGGTGGTCGCGTTGGTGGTGGCGATTGCCGACTGGTTGTGGAAGCTCACGGTATAAAAGAACGTGGAAGTTGGGATGGCGACCGCATAGGACATTTTCTATAAGCCCAGTACGTGTTGGATCTTAATCCCGGTCAGTCATTGCGACGGGCTCATTGCATGCTTCCTACTATACAAGTCAAAGCGAGTCGCTCGTTCCCATCTGCTTGGGCGATCGCTTGTCTGTTTTCCCTCTTGTGTATTACCACCACCGGCTGTGTCCGGTTGGCTTCGAATCTACTCTATGCGATCAAGGGACGGAACAATCCGGCCGAGTTTGAGGGCTTAGAGGAAAAGAAGGTCGCGGTTCTTGTTAGCAACAACGGCGTGCATACGTCGGACGCTTCGAGCTTGGTATTGGCCCGAAACATCAATTTGCTTTTGCAGAACAAGGTGAAGAAGGTTCGGATGATCAGTCAAGACGAAGTGGATCGGATGATCCAAGATCAGCAGCTTGGCAAAGTCGATCCGATTCAAGTCGGAGAAAGGCTCGGGGCGGATTTCGTTATTGATATCGATGTCTCGGACTTGAAGCTCTACGATGGGAAGACTCTTTACAAAGGTCAGTGCTCAGCCTCGGTCACGACTTACAAGTGCAAGGATGGCAGAGAGATTGTATTTCGCAAGCTGCATCCGGAGTTCATTTATCCAAAGACAGGTGCCCCGGTTACCGACATGGATGAAGCGACCTTTCGCCGAGTTTATCTAATGACCTTGGCCGAGAGAGTCTCGCGAAGTTTCTATCCGTACGACCCGGCCACGGATGTCGCACGTGATGCGGCGATTTCCTCGGCAGGCTTCTAGAGTCGCCCTTCCTATTTGTCGTGCTTGTTCGAGTGAGGAACGAATGACAAAACCAATGTCGATCCCTGCTGCATTCCGATTCATCCTGTCGGCAATCATGTTCCTTGGTGGAGGATTTGGAATGCTCCGAGCGCAAGACGTTCGAACTGTCTCGTCGAAAAGTGCAATTCCAACTGCCAATACTTTTCAAGCCATTCCTGTGGGCTTTCGATTGGATGTCGATATTTATAGCGACGCATCGAAACCACCGGTTGCCCAGTTCCAAACCTTGTTCACCGAACATCTGTCGATCGAGCTCAATGATCAGCAGGGCAAGGTGACCATATTGGATTCGCAGAGTCAGATGCTGACGCTCTTGAACACCCATGAACGGAAGATGACCGAGATCGAACTCGCATCGCTCGATTCGATGCTCACGGAGTTGTTGGCTCGCACCAAACCTGTCGAATTCCAAGAGAGTCGCCCCGACCCGAACAGCTTGCTGATCGGTGATGCGACGGTGGAGTATCGTGTCAAAACGAGCAAGCCATCGATGGAGATTATGGCCGTTCGTTATGCCGATTATGCCAATGCGGCGACAAAGCTCGCGGCCGTCTTCCCCCCTTACAAACCGCCGCAATTGCGAATGAAGCTCAATCAATTGTTGCTCGATGAGCGACTGCTGCCGATGGAGCTCAAGCTGGTGACGCGTACGAGTTCCGGGGCGCAAGAGCTGACAGCGAGAATGCTCAAGAAGGATTCGTTGAGCGAAGAGGATCGTAAAGAGTTGCAATTGATTCAAGGATGGAAGAATCAGTTTGCGTTTGTACGTGCCACAGATTTCTTCGGTGTGAAATAGCCGAACCTCACGATTCTAGCAGGAGGTTCCGGTAATGACTCGAGCCCGATGGCCTTGGTCCCTGATCGTGATGATTGCTTTCTGTTTGGCATCCAGACCATTGCGGGCACAGCAGGGGATACCGGATCTGTCGAAGTGGCCAACATGCTGTCATTATGGTTCGTTTGCGGTCTATAGCACGGTCGCAGCTGCAAACCTTCATTCGGTTGCTCTGAAACTGGAGCAGCTTCCCAAGCAAATTGAGACAGAACTCCGAGTCAGCTTGAGCTCCGATGCCGTACGAGTCGTCGTTCTTCAAAACTTCGATGAATACGAATTGTATTTGACGAAACACTTTCCCAGCGTTCCCAAACGGCGCGCCTTGTTCATACAAAATCGCGGGCAAAGCCTCGTCATCACCTACTTCCATTCCGATTGGATCGAGGATGCGCGGCATGAGTGTACCCATGCGCTACTGCACCAGTCGGGAATCCAGCTTCCGTTGTGGTTAGATGAAGGGCTCGCCGAGTACTTCGAAACCGACCATTCCGATTCGTGGCATCATCCCATCCATGGACCTGCGGTCCGTGCTCAGCTTCGTTTTGGTCAGATCGTGCAACTTGAAGAGCTCGAAGAATTGCGACTGGAAACACTCGATGCAAAAGGGTATCGGGATGCTTGGAGCGTTGTAGCGTTTTTGTTGAACCAAGGTGCAGATGGTCGTTCTGCGCTCCAGACGTATATCGGGGATTTGCAAAAAGGGACAGCGGCAGGTTTTTTAAGCCGTCGGTTGAGCGAGGAAACGCGCCGAACTTGGAGAGAGCAATTCATTCAGTTCTACCAACAACCTCGAGCCAATTCGAGTGAGAACGGTCTGAACGAAAGGCGTGCGATGAGCAAGTCCGCACGATTGAGTCGGTAGGAATTCCAACAAGGAAATCGCTGGAAGGTCAGTCGATCGATTGCATCGTACACCAGACATCCCGGATAATGTCATCGATAGAGTGACAAGGGGAGTAGCCAATCGCTTCGCGAATACGAGTAAGATCCGGAACTCGGCGGCGGATGTCTTCGAAATCCTCGTCGTAGGCCCTAGCATAGGATTGAAACTCGATCGGGGCATTCGGATTGACGATCTGTTGGACTCGTTGGGCCAGTTCCAAGATCGAGATGGGGGAGTCTGCGCCGATGTTGTAAATACGGCCGAAGGCGGACTCGGTATTCATCAATGTGGTAAAGCCCAAGACGACATCTCGCACATGCGCGAAGCAACGCTCCTGGTGACCATCGTCATGGACCACGATGGGTTGGTTCTTCATCGCGGCCGCGACGAATCGTGGGAGTACCATTCCGTACGCTCCTGTCTGGCGTGGCCCGACGACATTGAAAAACCGACCGACGATAATCTTCATGCCGCACTCTCGCACGCAGGCCAAAGCAAGAAATTCGTCGATCGCTTTGCTGGCCCCATAGCTCCATCGGGGTTTGGTGGTTGAACCAAAGACGAGATCGTCGTTTTCATTCCAGATCGACTTTGGGTTCTTTCCGTAGACTTCGCTCGTGCTCGCCAAATAGAGCGGAACCGGTTTTCCTGCTAAGTGTATTCGGCGCAATTCATCCAGGAGAAGCTGGGTGGGGTAGATGTTGCGATGGATTGTTTGAATCGGTTGCTTCGCGATCAATGCCACTCCGACGGCGGCTGCCAAGTGGTAGACTTGATCCGCCCCTTCGCACACATCACGGACCAACTGGGGATTTCCCAAATCCGCATCGATCACCTCCAAACGGGAGTGGCCGCGCAAGTGCTTCAAGTTGTTGCGGCTACCCGTGCTGAAATCGTCCACAACGATGACCGAGTGATTTTGAGCCAGCAAATAGTCTGTGAGATGGGATCCGATGAAGCCGCTGCCGCCAGTGATAAGAATGCGCATGGAGAATAGATAGCAAAAACGGGAGGCCGAAAGTTTGAAGTGGTAGGCGGGTGCGAAATGGGAAGAGTCGAAGCGGGTGTGAAGTTGGAGCGATAAGGGAAAAGATTTGCGTCGGAGAGTTAAGACGGACAGGGGCGAGTCTGACGTTTACGGGATTGCTGCTGCACCCTCACAAACTTTCCGGCTGCATCCTACTACGGTAAACTACGGGATGGGTTTGGCCAACGCCGATTTCCCTAGTTGTAACCCTAGTCTCGATCCATAAGACCGTCGGAACCGTTATGGCCCAGAAGTCTTCCTTATTGCGAACCCTTCGTCAACTTCCCTGCTTCCAAGCTCGAGTCGCTGACTTTTCGCGCAGGAGTTGGCGAAGGCGGCTCCGCCTCCTATTGGTTTCATCCCTAGCATTCCAGTGTACGGCATTGACGGGTGTAGCCCAGCAAAAGCCACCTGCCTCCCAAGCTCCAGCATCGAGTTTGAAGAAGCTTTCGGACAAGGAAAAGAACGCGGAGAGGGCCCGCGAGTTGTTTGCGGATGCCGCGAATGCCCAGAACAACGGGGCTTACCCTCTCGCCATTGAGAACTGGAAAAAGCTGCTTCAGGAATACCCCAACGACCCCTCGGTAGCGAGTGCGCACCATTTCCTGGGGGTGTGCTACCTTCAGCAGGACATGCCTGAATTCCCTAGCGCGGTGCGAGAGTTCAAACTAGCGTTGCAGGATCCGAATCTGAAGCAACGGGAAGAGGCCCTCGTCAATCTGGGATGGAGTCTTTACCAAAGTCATTTCCTGTCGAGCGCGCCGGTCGGCAAAGAAGCATCGGCTGATTCGCCTCTGCGCGAGGCGGCCAAGGTCCTCGCAATGGTCGTCTCCAAATATCCGGATGGGAGCTTCCTCGATAAAGCGCTCTACTACGCTGCAGAAGCGGAAGCGAGATTGGGACGTTCCGAGGAGGCGGTGAGTCTTTATCGCCAACTCATTCAAAACAAAAAGCTCGAAAACTCTACAGTCAGGCCAGATGCTATCTTTGGACTCGGACTCACCTATGAGGAGTTGAAGCAGCCGCAGCTGGCGATTGAAACATACGAGTCCTTCCTGCAAAAGTATTCGGATCATTCCTTGAAGAACGAAGTCCTCATGCGGACCGCCGACTTGGCGTTGATTCAAGGGGATGCGAAGAAGTCCATTCTGCTTTTCGATGCACTGCTCCAGTCCGATTCGTTTGCGACCTTGAAAAACGCGGATTACGTTCTCTATCGATACGGGTTTGCCATGGCGAAGGACGGTCGCTATCGCGAGTCGGCTAAGGCGTATCAGCGTCTCGCAGACGAATACCCCAGTTCTCAGTACGCGAAGAACTCGTCCCTAGCGGCGGGCCAGTCGTTGATGCGAGAGAAGAAATACGACGAGGCGGTTCTCGCATTTGAGCAATTGCTTCCATTGCGAGACGAAAGGGCAGCGGAAGCGGCCCACTGGATCTGCCAGATCAAGATGCTGCAAGGAAAAGAAGAGGCCATCGCTGCGGTCGCGAAGGACGCGTTGACTTGGGGATCGAAGACTCCGTCGGCTTCTTTGCTTTACATGGACTTGGCGGATAGTTTGAACACCCAGCCCGCCAAGCGCGGCGAGGCGAAGAAGATCTATGAACAGATCGCGAACGAGTTTCCCGAGGATGCCTTAGCCCCGCGAGCTGTTTACAATGCCGCATTCTGCGGTCTGCAACTCGGCGAGCTTGCCGACGCGCAGCGTTGGAGCGAAGCCTTTGCAAAACGATACGCAGGTGATCCGTTAGCCCCCGATGTGGCTTACATCCGAGCCGAATCCACTTTGCAATTGGGCCAACATGAATCGGCAATCAATGCGTTTGAGCAACTGATTGCCGCTCAGCCTAACGATCCGCTTCGGCCGACGTGGGAAGGACGTCTCGCGGTTGCTCATTATCTAGCCGGACAGTGGGAGAAAACCATCGCGACCAGCCAGCGGCTCCTGAAGCAGAATTTGGAACCGGCAGCCAAAGCGGAAGCCTTGTTCCTGCAAGGTGCCAGCCAACTGAAGACTGGCAAGCTGGTCGAATCGATCCGTTCGTTGGAGGAGTCCCTCGCAGCTTCCTCGGATTGGCCACAGGCGGATGAAACAGCCATAACGCTGGCCGAAGCGATGGTTCAGAAAAAGGAGGATGGGAAGGCGATTGCGGCTCTCGAAGGGCTCGTCAAGCGAACTCCCCAATCCCGTCTCCGCGGACAGGCAGAGTTCCGCATCGGACAGATTGCGGCCGGCATGGGAGATCTCCCGCGAGCCCTCCGTGCATACGACGGCGTTCTCGATTCTTCGAAGGAATCGGGGCTCCGCGACTATGCAACCTACGGAAAAGCGTTCGTCTTGATCCAGCAGGAGGCGTACCAGCCTGCTCTCGAACTGGTCTCTCCCTTAGCTCAATCGGATCGAACCGATAGTCTGGGAGTGGAATCAAAGATTGCAAAAGCCATTTGCCTTCGTCAGCTTGGCAAAGCGGACGAAGCACTGGCGACATTAGAGCAACTCGCGACAGCATCGCTTACCGACGATATCGCGGTCAAGATTCTGTACGAGCAGTCGTTGAGTTGGGTGGCCGGTGAAAAGCACGATGAAGCGATCGCAGCGATTTCGAAGCTTCAGCGATTGGTGCAAGAAAAGAAACTCGACTTCCCGCTGGCAGACAAAGCGCAATATGAACTTGCGTGGACCTACAAGGCCAAGGGAGACACGGCGAGCGCCATTCAGCAGTTCGAGAAGTTGGTCGAGCAATATCCCGACAGTCCTCTGGCGGCGGAAGCTTACTTTCACGTAGGGCAAGCCGAGTACGATAGCTCGAAATACGATCGAGCGATCCAGGCCTATCAAGTGGCCGCGAGCAAGACGCTGGATTTGGAGCTGCAAGAAAAGTCTCTTTACAAAATGGGCTGGGCATTCTTCCAACAAGCAGATTTCCAGACCGCGACGACCAAGTTCCGTCAGCAACTCAAAGAGTTTCCAAAAGGGGAGCTCTCGACCGATGCTCGCTTTATGATCGCCGAAAGTCTGTTGAAACAAAGCAACTTCGCCGACGCTTGGAAGGAATATGAAAGCCTTCGATCATCGATTCAAAAGGCCTCTTCGAACGGTGTTCCTGTAGGAGACCAAATCGAAGCGTTGACATTGCTCCACGGTGGGCAATCAGCTCGAGAGCTCAAACGCTGGAAGGAAGCGGAGGCTTGGACAAGCGACTTGGTGTCGAAGTATCCGGAGTCTCCCTACCGCCCCATCGCCCTCTACGAGCTCGCCTATGCTCGACAAAATCTGAAACAGCCAGCGGAAGCAATCACTGCGTATAGCGAGGTCGCGGAAAACCATCGCAACGAGCTTGGTGCGAGATCTCGCTTCATGATCGGTGAAGTCTTGTTCGCAGAACGCGACTTTGCCAAGGCCATCGCGGAATTTCAGAAGGTCATGTACGGATATGGCGCCACGCAAGCGCCCGAGGAAATCAAGAATTGGCAGGCTCGCTCAGCGTTTGAAGCGGGGCGGTGCACCGAGTTGTTAATATCCGACTTGACAGGCGAGCGAAAGCAAAAGGCGATTGACAACGCGGTGAAGTTCTACGAGTTTGTCGTCCAAAACCATGCTTCTCACGAATTGGCCAGCAAAGCGTCAGAACGAGTCGCAGAGTTGCGACGATAGCCTGTGGCCTGCGACGCGAGTAATCGGGACGGTACTCGCGTTGCATTGGAAAGCAACTCGCGGTCATTGCGGGGAAACTAACTGCGAGTTCTCAGAAATTAGCTGGGATCCGCCCGTAATTAGCTGTGCATTCGCGGCAACGGATTTCCGATAGAAATAATCTTTGTCTCTTCGGCCGAAAGTTCGGAAAGGCGTGCGCGGACGTTGGCATCCGTATCAAAGAGCTTGGCCAATCGAACGTAGGTGGTGTGATGTCGGGCTTCGGATTCGAATAGAGAGCCGTAGAACGAGGCTAGCTCAGAGTCCGAAACATGTTGACGGAGCAGATCGAATCGTTCGCACGATCGGGCTTCGATCAACCCTGCGATCAAGAGCCGATCCACCGCCCGGTGCGGTTCGGTGGGACGGACCAATTCGTTTAGCGATTTGCCGTAATTGCCGGGCCGTTGCCTGCGAAACGGAATCCCTCTCTTTTCTAGCAACG
This sequence comes from Pirellula sp. SH-Sr6A, assembly GCF_001610875.1. Lineage (NCBI taxonomy): Bacteria > Pseudomonadati > Planctomycetota > Planctomycetia > Pirellulales > Pirellulaceae > Pirellula > Pirellula sp. SH-Sr6A. The sequence goes on from NZ_CP011272.1 coordinate 4,291,887, forward strand.
CAAGAACCATATGGAAGTGTTCAAGCTCCTCTTCCACGATGCGCGTCATCTCGCGAGTTAATTCGGTGTTTTCGATGTAAGCGCCGAGCAAGTTCATCGCGGTCGCTGCCGCCTTGTATTCGCAATGCGCATGATCGATCAGGATTTCTTCCAAATGGGCATCGACTTGTCGAAGCCAACGCGTTTGGGACTCGCTTTGTAGATGCAACATGAGGGAAGGAAACCGCGAATGTCAAGGAACGGGACGGGACGACTTATAACGGTGACACGAAACCAACTGGATCGCGCATGTCGAGGGTCTTCTTCGGCCCGTCGCTTCGGGGACAGAAAACCAATACCTCTCGTCATGGAGGGGGTTGCTTTACCCGGTCTGTACGAGAATGTTGCTTGAAAAACTGAACGATCTTTGCATTTGCCTCTTGGGGGTAAGTATGTCCTCCGCTGTGTTCCATCACCACGACGGGTGCATCCACTTTGGATTCGTAGATAACGCATCCCGATTCCCACGGTTTTGAATCGGAGGAGCATTCATTCTTTTTCCGGAAGGCGTCAATGGTGGGGATTTGCCATGATCGGGGAACTACCTTGTCATCCTTTCCGACGATGTGCATGACAGGGAGAGGTGGAATTTTGGCGAGAGGGTCACCCGCGAAAAGACCTGCGCGGACGCCTCGCGCGGGGGCCGCCGAGGGAGCGATGGCAGCGAGCACTCCAGGCCTTGCCATAGCGAGGAGATACGTGAATGCAGCGCCGTTGGAGTGGCCCATTGAGAACAGACGCATGCGGTCCACGGCATACGACTGGGTTAGATCCGCCAGGAGGGCATCGAAAAATAGCAAATCTCGATTGTCTTGATCACCATCAAACTTCTGCCAACCGCTCTTCTTTCCAGCGGGATCCGTCATGCCAGGAGTGGGAAGTCCCTGTGGATACACCACAATCGCCTCGGGCCAGAGTTCGTGGATCCGAAAGGTTCGGGCCGAATGCCTCATACCTCCTCCATGTCCGTGCCAGACAAAAACAATTGGATGCACCGAATTGTCCCCATTCGTATTGGAAGGGGGCAGCGAATCCGCTTGGTCTGTTCGCCGTGCCGGATGCAGATTCTTTGGCAATGCGAGAAGGTACTCCCTATCCACCTCCTGGACTCGCAGAGTTTTGGGAGAGACGCCTCCGGGAGAAAGTAGACTCCGTTGGGCGTCCGCTGTGTCGATCACGACGAGGGCCATGAAAATCGGGACGAGGCACGGGGGCAGCAATTTGGCTGCATCGTATCGCATGATCGGCGACCTCTCTCGACAAGGAATCGATATAAAAAAAGCGGGAGCGTCGCTCCCGCTTTTGGTGGAATGTGACACTACTTCAGTTGAACAAGTTCATTTTCACCCGATTCAGCCGCCATTTTGCGGATGTCTTCGGTGATGCGCATGGAGCAGTACTTGGGGCCACACATGCTGCAGAAGTGAGCGCTCTTAAACGTGTCTTGGGGAAGCGTTTCGTCGTGATAGGAGCGTGCGGTTTCAGGATCGAGCGACAATCGGAATTGTTCGTTCCAATCGAAACCGAAACGAGCACGGGAGAGAGCATCATCGCGTTCTTGTGCACCGGGGCGGCGGCGCGCGACGTCGGCCGCGTGGGCAGCGATCTTGTAAGCGATCACCCCTTGTTTGACGTCCTCTCGGTTGGGCAACCCCAAATGTTCTTTCGGGGTGACGTAGCAAAGCATGGCTGCTCCGCTCCAGCCCGCCATGGCAGCACCGATAGCGCTGGTGATATGGTCATAGCCAGGGGCGATATCGGTGACCAAGGGTCCAAGAACATAAAAGGGGGCGCCGTGGCAGACTTCGATCTGCTTCTTGATGTTCATGTCGATTTGGTCCATGGGGATGTGCCCCGGCCCTTCGACCATGACTTGGGTGCCGCGCTCCCATCCTCGTTTGCAAAGTTTGCCGAGAACATCTAGTTCCGCGAACTGCGCCGCATCGCTCGCGTCGGCGATCGAACCGGGGCGAAGGCCGTCGCCCAAGCTCCAAGTCACATCGTATTGACGCATGATGTCGCAAAGATCGTCGAACGCTTCGTAAAGCGGATTTTGTTTACGGTGGGCCATCATCCACTTTGCGATGAGGGATCCACCGCGGCTAACGATGCCCGTTACTCGTTCGACCGTAAGGTGCAGGTGTTCGAGCAGCACACCGCAGTGGATGGTCATGTAGTCGACCCCTTGCTTGGCTTGATGTTCGACCATGTCGAGGAAATGCTGGGCCCGCATGTCTTCAATGTTGCCGCCGAGTTCCTCCAACATTTGGTAGATGGGGACCGTACCAATCGGAACCGGAGACGCTTCGATAATGGCTTTGCGAATGTTGTCGATGTCTTTACCGGTGGAGAGATCCATGACGGTGTCGGCTCCATAGTGGACCGACACGTGGAGTTTCTCCAATTCTTCTGCCACGTTGCTGGTGACGGCGGAGTTTCCGATGTTCGCGTTGATCTTGCATTTGGCAGCGATTCCGATGCACATCGGCTCCAAACGGCCCGCCAAGTGGACTTTATTTGCAGGGATAACCATGCGTCCTGCAGCGACTTCGGAGCGAATGGTCTCTGCAGGGAGTTTCTCACGCGTGGCGACAAACTCCATTTCCGGGGTGATTTCGCCTGCAACTGCTGCCGTATATTGAGTCGAACCTAAATTCGTAGTCACTCGTTGGGATACTCCAAATAGAGTTTTGGGATAGAGATTGTCCGCTGGTTGACCGTCCCTTTGAAGGAGAAATTGCATCTCCTCCCTTGAGACAGACCTTCGCGGTGCACCCGGATTTTACCGAAGAGCGGAATTCCACAAAACCAGCAATTGGTTCGCTTTCGCCCAAATTTGAACCGGATGTTTCGGCTGGCAAGCTTTGCGTTAGCCCTTCCTGGCCGACAGGACTACAATAAGGAAGCACTCTCAACGCGGCTTTCATTCTTCTTTCGGCCTGACGGCATGACTCTCGAACTTACTCCGCCTCCCAGCAAACCCATCAGCAATCCCATCGAAAAACCTTCCATCCTGGAGCAATCCCTCGATGCCATGTCCATTTGGCTCAGCGGCAGGGGGCACCCCAGGTACCGAGCGAAGCAAATTTTGGCTTGGGTGTACCATCGCCGCGCGGCTTCGTTTGCCGATATGACGGATTTGCCGAAGGCGTTGCGATTGGAATTGGAAGAAGCCTTTGATTTCTTTCGATCGACGACCGTGGAGACGCAGGACTCCGAAGATGGAACGCAAAAATTACTCCTGCAGTTGCACGATGGGGGACGCATCGAATGCGTTTTGCTTCGGGATGGCCCTCGTCGATCCATTTGCGTGAGCAGTCAAGTCGGTTGTGCGATGGGATGTGTGTTTTGCGCGAGTGGTCTCGATGGGGTGGATCGCAATCTGACGAGGGCCGAAATCCTTGAGCAAATGTTGAAACTGCAGCGGCTGCTCCCTCCGGACGAACGGCTGAGCCACATTGTCATGATGGGGATGGGAGAGCCTTTGGCGAATCTACCACGCGTTCTCGATGCATTGGCGGTGGCCAAGGATCCTGAAATCGGATTGGGGATCAGTCCCAGACGGATCACCATCAGTACGGTGGGAATACCCGCATCGATCGACAAGCTCGCGGAGGATCGGTCCCCTTACCATCTCGCCATCAGCCTCCATGCTCCGAACGATTTGTTGAGAAGCCAGCTGGTCCCCGTCAATAAGAAGATCGGGATCGAGCCCATTCTGGCTGCCGCCGATCGTTATTTTCAAGCGACCGGGCGCAGGTTGACCTTTGAATATGTTCTTCTTAAAGATTTGAACGACTCTCCCGAGTGCGCTCGAGAGCTGGTGCAATTGCTTCGTGGACGCACCGCGATGCTCAATGTCATTCCCTACAACCCGGTTCCTGGTCTGCCGTACGAAACACCGTCCCCGGACGCGATCTATGAATTCCGACGCACGCTGGTGGACGGTGGAATCAATGTCATGTTCCGTCAACGCAAGGGAAATGACATCCAAGCCGCTTGTGGTCAGCTCCGGCGATTGCGGCAGAACGAACCGTTTGCAGGACCTTCGTTGGTCACGCTTGAGCCCTAGGTTACCCCGCACCAACACCGATTATGCAACCTTCGGCGTCGAATGGACCTAGCGGCCCCACACCTTGGTCGTCCGGGTATCTGTTAGAGATCGGTCGCGACGCCATGGCGTGTCGATTTGAAGTTCTGTTGCATCCAGGCAAGCCGACGAATGGTCCCGAGTTGGCCTGCCATGCCCTCGAGACGATCTCCTACCTCGAAGAACAATGGAGTCTTTACAAACCTGCCAGCGAATTGAGTTTGATCAATGCGAGGGCAGAGGCAACCGCGATGCCGATCTCGGAATCGACCAAAGCATTGGTCGCATTGGGCCTGGAAGTGCACCGACGTACAGAGGGTGCGTTTGATCTTACTGCGACCAAACTTTCCAAAGCATGGGGGTTCTTTCGCAGGCAAGGAATCATGCCGGGTGCCGCCGAAATCGAACAAGCACTTCGCGAGGTGGGGACCCATCACATTCATCTCGACATCGATGCGAACACCATTCGCTACGAGGCTCCGGTCGAGATCAATCCCGGTGGGATCGGCAAGGGATTGGCGATCGATATGGCTGCGGACTGGTTAGAGAACCAAGGTGTCGAGCAATATGCGTTTCACGGAGGGAAAAGCAGTATTCGATGTCGAGGGGAGCAAGAGTTTTCGGAAATCAAGACCGGTTGGAGCATTGCAGTGCGACATCCGGAGCAAAGCGAGCGATTGTTGGGGATGCTGAGGCTGTTCGATCAATCGCTTGGAACTAGCGGGCCGGCCAACCAATTCTTCTACTTCAAAGGGAAACGCTTCGGACACATCATCGATCCACGGACCGGATGGCCTGCCGAAGGAGTGCTGAGCGTAACTATCCTGCATCCGAACGCTGGATGGGCTGATGCGCTCGCAACCGGTCTGTATGTCTTGGGGATCGATCGCGCTATCGCGTACTGTGAGAACAATCCGGATACAGCGATGTTGGCGATTCTTCCCGGCGAGCGCAGCGGGCAAGTCGAAATAGTTACTTGCAATTTGCAACAGGGACAATGGATTCCGTCTTAACCGCGGGGATCGAACAGGGATAGCCGATGCGGTAGGACGCACACTCGACTTTTCGTCAAAATAGTTGCGAGTGTCGGGAATTAGGGTGTAGGATTAACCTCACTCCCGCACACTCTCTTCTCTCCCTCGTTCCAAGGAGTTTGATCGTGATTCGATACTGCTGTGATCGTTGCAAACGAGATATCGATCCTCAATGCGATTTGCGGTACACAGTTACCATCGAGATCGAAGCGGGTGTCGACGGAGACGAGCATGAGCTGGTCGACGATCCCGATCATCTGGATGATCTTCAAGACATGCTGGATTCCGCAGATGAAATTTGCAGTTCGGTGTTCAGCGATGAAATCTACCAACGTAAACAGTTCGATCTCTGCAAAGACTGTTTCCGACAGTACATCAAAAACCCGTTAGCCAAGGAAGTATCCTCTCCGCTCGGTTTCAGCAAAAACTAATTGCGAACGGTAGATGGGTACCACTTGGCGAGTTGGTTCGTGATTCTTCATGTATTTCTCTGTTTTGGATTGCATTGACGATCAAACCACGAACTCTACAAGCCATCAATATCTGGAATGCCGGAGTCGAATCGGTTCGGGGTGATCGGCTCATCGAGCGAAGCATTCGATTCGATCGAGAGCAATTGTTGATCGAAGATATCGGTCGGTATTCCTTGCGTGGGATCGATCGCATCCTCGTTTTGGGAGGAGGGAAAGCCGCTGCGGCAATGGCTGCGGGGCTCGAATCGATATGGAATTCTTCCAACCCACCTCGTCAAAGACTAGAGGGATGGTTGCATGCCCCACGCGGCAGCTTTGACGAGTCGCCAATGGCAGTGGCCCATCGCCGTATAGCATTGCATGCGGCGCGACCTGCGGGAATTAACGAGCCGACGCGGGAAGGGATGCTGGGATGCGAGCAGATGCTCCGATTGGCTCGCTCCGCGAACGAAAAGACATTGGTTCTATGCCTCCTTTCGGGCGGCGCTAGTGCATTGATGCCCTCGCCCCTTCCCGGACTTCTGCTGGAGGACAAGGTGGCTCTCACCCGGCATCTCAGTCGAAACGGAGCGAAAATTGAAGAGCTCAACGAAGTGAGACGTGCGCTGAGTCAGATCAAAGGTGGAGGGCTGGCGCGCGCATGTTCTCGGGCGCAACGTGTTGTTTCATTGGTCTTGTCCGATGTGCTTGGCGACCCACTTCATTTGATTGGATCAGGCCCCACCATTCTGGAACCTCCACCCAACCCAAAGCTCGCATTGGAGATCATTGCACGATTCGATCCTCACCGAGAGCTACCTCCGTCGATTCGACGATGTCTCGAGACGAGATCGAAATCGCCGGACGAATCGCTCGGGTCGAAAGGATGTCCCGTGGAGACGCATGTCTTGGCCAACAATGCGACGGCCGTTGATGCTGCGGGCACGCAAGCTGTCGCGTTGGGGTACGCGTATTGGATGGAATCGAATCGCGCGAGCGAAGGAGACGTGCGCGGGGTAGCGGAGAAGCTTTTACGCGCCATGGAGCTGGCCGTGGAGACCGGGCAACCCGATTGTCTTATTAGCGGTGGGGAGCCGACGGTGCAATTGCCACGGATCGAGCTCTGCGGTCGCGGCGGACGCAATCAGCAACTTGCGCTCACCCTGCTCCATTTGCTGGAGAATCATTCCCATCCGAAACTCCGCGAAGCGCGTTGCGTCTCGATCGTGTGCGCCGGCACGGATGGAGAAGATGGGCCGACGCAAGCAGCGGGGGCGTTCGTCGATCATCAGGTCGTGGAGGCAGCCCGAAAACAGGGGCTGGAATCCGAGGACTATCTGGCGCGGTGCGACGCGTATTCCTTTTTCGAGAAAGCGGATGGGCTGTTGGTGACCGGGCCAACGAACACGAATGTTTGCGATCTACGCGTGATCTTGATCCGGGATTAAAACGATTTCGGCTGAAGCTTTTTTTGCTTGAGCTCAAAGCAGCGTTCCATCTTGCGGGCCAATTCCATGGAGTGGGTAACCACGATCAAGATGGCGTTCTCTTCGCGAGGCATCGCGAGGAGGAGGTCCGATATCTTGGCCGCGTTCTCTTCGTCCAGATTCCCTGTCGGTTCGTCCGCGAGGACCAATAGAGGCTTGCGAAGAAGCGCTCGAGCCACCGCAACTCTTTCTCTCTCACCGCCCGATAATTGGCTTGGCAAATGATGCAATCGATCTTGTAGCCCAACCCTTTCGAGAAGGTAGTGAGCGCGCTGGCGCATCGCGGCATCTGGTCTCCCCTGCGCTAAACCAGGAAGCAAGGTGTTTTCAAGCACGTTCCACTGCGGAAGAAGATGATGGTCTTGGAAGACGAAACCAATGTGATCGTTACGAAAGCGAGCTTGTGCGGTTTCCGAGAGAGCAAACGGATCTTGATCCCGAATCGAAAGGGTCCCGCTGGTTGGGCGGTCGAGAACTCCGAGGATTTGGAGGAGCGTCGACTTGCCCGAACCACTGGGTCCGATGATGGCTGCATTTTGACCGGCTTCTAAGGTGAGGTCGACATGCTCGAGGATAACGAGGTCTTCTGCCGGTGTTGGATAGAACTTGGAGATATTTCGAGCGATCAGTGCACTCATTGCAAACCTTGCGGGTAAAGGGGGGCTTGGATTCTCGTTCTATTATTCCAGTTTGCCCACAGGACGCACCCCGCTGCCTTTTTTCTTTTGGAGCGAATCTCCCAGATCCGCTCTCCATTCCTCAGCTAGACGTTCCAATTGCTGGACGATTTCCGGGTGTCGGGCCGCAACATTGTTCTTTTCGCCGATGTCGGAAACGAGGTCATAGAGTTCGGTCGATTCGACCGATTCGTTTAGGTAGGCGATGGGTGTCCCGTCCGATTTACCTTGTCGGTCTCCCAAGGATCGATAGGTATGAGGGAAGACCATTTTCCAGCGATCGCTCCTCAAAGCTTGCAGCTGGCCATCGGCGTAATAAATGGGAATGGTCCGGTCCCCGATTCCGTCAGGTGGGGGTTTGAGATCGGTGCGGGTCATGGTTAGGGTCATGTCCTGCCCGTCGATTTTGTGCGAGGGAAGGGAGGCTCCGATCAGAGAGGCGATTGTAGGGAGAAGGTCGATGGTGGACATCAATTCATCGCTTTGCGTCCCGGAGGGTATCTTACCTGGCCAACGCATGATGGCGGGGACGCGAATCCCTCCTTCCCAGGATGTCCCTTTCCCTTCCCGCAAAGGACCGGCGGAACCTGCATGGGATCCATAGCTCAACCAAGGGCCATTGTCGGATGTGAATACGACCAGAGTGTTCTCGCTGAGGTGGAGTTCATCCAGCGTTTTCAGGATCTCTCCTACGGACCAGTCCACCTCGCGAACGGCATCCACGAAGGGTCCGGCCCCCTTCCCTTCAAAGTCCTCGGAGCTGTAAAGGGGTACATGCACCATGTTGTGTGGCAAGTAGAGGAAGAAGGGCTGTTGCGAGTTCGCCGTGATGAACTGAACGGCGCGCTGCGTGTAATCTCGCGTCATTCGCTTTTGATCTTCTGCGGTGACTTCGGCATCGACGATTGCTTCGCCTTCGAACATCGGCAAATTGGGATAGTTTGGCTTGCGAGCTGGATTTGTTTTCCTTGCAGCAATGTCCTCGGGATGAAAGGGCCACATGTCGTTGCTGTAGGGTAGGCCGTAGTAGACATCAAACCCATGGCGTGTAGGTAGGAATGGAGCATGATGGCCCAGATGCCATTTGCCGAAGCACGCAGTAGCGTATCCCTTCGACTTGCAGATCTCTGCCATGGTCGTTTCCGATGAAGAGATACCGATTTTCGCTTGCGGTCCCAACGCTCCACGAATTCCGACCCGTTCGTGAATACAACCGGTGAGCAGTGCGACGCGCGATGCCGAACAGACAGCAGTTGGGACAATGAAGTCCGTGAACTTGCGTCCCTCCTTCGCCATTCGATCCAGGTGGGGAGTCACGACACCTTGTGCACCGAAGGGGCCGATGTCGGCGTAACCCATATCATCGATGAAGATCACAACGATGTTCGGAGATCGAACCTCCGCTGCAGACGCAATGCTCGATGCGAGACATGCCGATAAGTAACCAAACCAACATGCTAGGAGAGTCGCAATTCGCATGATGCGTAGCCTGTAGGAGGAAGGGAGCCAGCGCGATGGAAATGAAGTCGTCTTACAGGTATTGCTGATGTCCGAGCTCAGTCAATTGTTTCACCACATCCCTCACGCGTTCTTCCTCTTCCTTGGGGGCAACGAGGGTGGCGTCTTGGGTATGGACGACAATGGTGTCCTTCATGCCGATGGTCACAATCAGGTGATCGGCTTCGCTGCGAATGATCATGTTGGAGGAGTCGATCGGTAGATAGGGACCATCGACCGCGTTGCCTTGTCCATCCGGTTTGATCAAGCGTGCGATCGCCTGCCAACTTCCGACGTCGTCCCATGCGAAGGGAGCTTCGATGACGCAAACGTTCTGGTGGCGTTCCATGACGGCGAAATCGATCGACTTGCCCTGGATTTTGGCGAATTCGGTCGCGAAGACGGTTTGGAAATCTTTGGTACCGATGCCTTTCGCGATGTTTTCGATGTGGTTGTAAATCTCGGGTTCGAACGACTCCAGCGCTTCGAGGATGGTCGATGCTTTCCAGAGGAAGATACCGCTGTTCCAGTAAAAGGTGCCGGCGGCCATGTACTCTTCTGCAGTTGCCCGATTGGGTTTTTCGCGAAACCGTTCGACGGAGAAAGCGGCGATTCCCGGAACGCTATCGATCCCAGCGCCTCGTTGGATGTATCCGAACGATTCTGCGGCGTAGGTCGGTCGAATGCCGAAGGTAACGATGCGCGATGGATCTTGTTCGATCAATTTGACCCCGGCTTTGATAGCGCGGTGGAACTCGGAGCGAGGTTCGATCACATGATCGGATGGCATCACGACCATGATGCCGTCTTTGTCAGCGGCTTGGACAAGCGACGCGGCGACACCGATGCAGGGTGCGGTATCCCTTTTGCACGGTTCGCCCACGATATGTTCAACAGGAAGATCGGGCAGCTGCGCAACGACTGCGTCGGTGAGTTGTTGGTTGGTTAGAACCAAGACGTGTTCGCTGGAAACCAATCCATTCAAACGATCGAAAGTCGTTTGAAGCATGGTTCGTGCCCCCCCCATCTTCAACAGCTGCTTGGGTTTGATCTGCCGACTCGCAGGCCAGAAACGGGTCCCCGAACCACCTGCCATGATCACTGCATGCAGCATGTTGCACTCTCTCGCTCGTTCAATCTTGAATACCGGCGAATCGATTCGCCTTCGAAACTCACTCCAAGCTTTCGTGGGCCATCACGCGAAATAGGTGTCCGAATGAATGGTTCCTTGGGATTGGATCTTGGATTTGACGTCATCGGCATCCCAAGCCCACATAGGATGAATTTCTACCAGACACTCCGGGGTGCATTCTACCCCAGCCTCGGCAAGCCATCTCTTGGCTCGATCGCTGATGGCTTGTTTGGCAGACGCGGGAGTGTCGGTCGGGGCTCCGTCAGCGTTCTTTACAGGAGCAAAGACATCCTTTGCGTCCCCCTCGACGACAATCGCTCTCGAGGCCCTCGGCAAAAGATCGAATACAAATCGTTCTAATTTGATCGCATTGGGAGAGGTGGGACGAACGATTTGGCCCGATGGATCAAGGTAAGGGACCGCTTTGTTGGCGAGGTGAATTGGAAGGGAATCAGGATCTTGGCTGCACCTCTCCAGAAATGTTCGATCCATCACATGAACCGCAATATTGCCCGCCCAGAGTCGGAGGGATCCATCTTCGTTGGTTTGCTCGGCCAATTCGGAGGGAAGATCGCTGTACTCGATGATTTGTGTTTTTCCGTCGATCGAGACGACGTTTCCAACTTTCTCGGTTGCGAACCGCTTCTGAACGACCTGGGTCGTCATCTGCGACCCTGCCAGAATGTGATGTCCGAGAAGCGTGGGGTCGCATGCAGTAACAAGTGGATTGTCGACTTGCGCGTAAAAGAAATACTCGATGCCTTCGGCTCGGCACGCATCGAGAATGCCGTGAGTTCTCAATGCTTTGACGATACCGCCGTGGCCATCGGGACTCATCGCAATGCGACCGGGGGATTCCAATAGAACTGCACCCGTTTCGCGATCGACCGCCGGCATGGTTCCCTGCTGGAAGATCGTTACATGGTCTTTGGAAAGCCCCAGCCAATGGTGGGATTCGAAGTACTCGCGGGTCTCTGCGTCGGTCGCGGGGCTAGTCATGATGAGAAGCGGGATGGAAACTCCAAACTTCTTCATGGCGCCTCGAAGGGAATCCGCATGCATCGCAAAGAGACTGCGATGGGAAACCGGACCGATTCGGAACATTCCCTTTGGTTTGTCGAACCCCAGGCGGGTACCTTGTCCGCCTGCGACGAGGATCATCGCGACCTTTCCGTCGCGAATCGCCTTCTCACCCGCATCATAAGCAGCTCGCTGCACCGAAGCAGATTCGTTCAATCGAATCGCATCGGGCGGCATGGCCCGGGAGGCCAGGGCATGCCAGTCGACGCTTTGGCCTTGTCCCTCGATCGTACGGCGCAATTCGTCAAAGTCGATTGCGGATATTTCCTCCTGCAAGCGAATCCGATCGGGATCGGAAAGCGATTGCAGGTGAGCGAGGAGCTGGTCTTGGCAGAACGATTGCAATCGTTCCTTGAGGGATTCCCATTCGAGCTGCATCATGCCTGGGACCTTTGTTTACTTCAGAACGTCGAGCAGTTCCAATTGGAAAATCAAGACTTCGTTCGGACCGATCGAACCACCTGGTCCTCCTTGCTCGCCATAGCCGAGTCCTGGTGGAATCGTGACCAACCATTTGTCTCCGACCTTCATGCGCTGGAGCGCTTCGGCGAAGCCCGGGACGACACGGCCCACAGGGAACTTGGCAGGCTCACCCCGTGCGATCGACGAATCGAACACGGTTCCATCGGTCAACTTGCCTTCGTAGTGGACCATGACCGTATCCGCGACGGTCGGTTGTTTGCCGGTGCCGGTCGCGAGGACTTGGTATTGCAGACCAGACTTGAGGGTCTGGACGCCTTCCTTGGTCTTGTTCGCTTCCAAATACTTATTGGATTTATCCAGGTTGGCCTTGGCTACTTCCATCAATTTCTTTTGGATCAAGCTGTTGAGGGTGGCGACGACACTATCCATGTCCTTTTCGCTCAATCGAGGTTTCTTGCTAGCCAATGCATCGACCAAACCGGCGAGCAGTTCCTTGGCATCGATGTCCTGTTCGGTCATCTTCCGACTGGCCAAACCTGATCCGAAATCGAAGCCGAGGAAGTAGCTGCAATCGGCCTTGGAGGCATTCGCAGCGGGGGGATTACCCGCGACGATCGGAGCTGGAGCTTGAGTTTGTCCGCCTATTGGTTCTTGAGCTGATGCCACGGTCCCCATACCGATCATGAAAAGGCCAACGAGCTTTATTTTCCAACACATAACGTATTTTCCTAAGACAAAAAATCGATCGTGAAACGAACTAGGGGGCGTCGCTAGAATGGTTACAATCAGCGATTTGGTAGAGACTACCCGACATCGTAATGCGATCCCAGGGCATTTTCTGCCAACCCCCGCTGGCGAAACCATTTTTTCTTCTCGTTTTTGTTCCTCTATACCTCTCTAGGACCTGCATTTTGAAAGCCTTACTGCTGCAAGAGTACAAGAAACTCGCCGTTGTCGACCTTCCTCAACCGGAATGCGGTCCTGAGGACCTTTTGGTACAAGTCAAAGCGTGTGGGATTTGCGGCAGCGACATCCATGGTTTTGATGGCAGCTCGGGACGGCGTATTCCTCCTCTGGTGATGGGGCATGAAGCAGCAGGAATCGTCGTGGAAGTCGGTTCAGCGGTGCGTGGATTTTCCGTCGGCGATCGCGTGACCTTTGACTCCACCGTCTCGTGTGGGAAATGCCATTTCTGCCGCGCGGGCTCGATCAACTTGTGCGAGAACCGACAAGTCCTCGGGGTGGCTTGCAACGAGTTCCGCAGGCAAGGTGCATTTGCACAATTCGTCACGGTACCACAGCACATTGCTTACCCGATTCCCGAATCGCTCCCTTTTGAACACGCCGCCATGATCGAAGCGGTCTCGATCGCCGTCCACGCGACGAACCGCACACCCAAGCATCTCGGGGGATCGGTAGTGGTTGTCGGTGCAGGCATGATCGGACTGCTTTGTATTCAAACACTGAAGCTTGCGGGCTTTGCCAAGATCATCGCTATCGATTTGGAGGACGAAAAGCTGCAACTGGCGTTGAAGTTGGGTGCGACCCACTCGGTCAATCCGAAAAAAGAGGATCCAGTTGCACGCGTCATGCAGTGGACCAACGGACGAGGTGCCGACGCGAGCATGGAAGTCGTCGGTGCAAAACCTACTGTCAGCACTTGTTTTCAAGTCGTGCGGCGCGGAGGATCGGTGACGTTGGTTGGAAATCTAACTCCTGCTGTGGAACTGCCTCTTCAGACTGTTGTCACACGCGAACTCTCGGTCTTCGGATCCTGTGCCTCGAACGGCGAAATACCTCAGTGCATTGAGTTGTTATCCTCTGGGGCGATCCAAGTGCAGCCATTGATCACCGCGACGGCATCGCTCGAGGAAGTGCCTCAATGGTTCGATCGGCTCTATGCGGGTGAGAAGGGGGCGATGAAGGTCATCGTCACGCCCAATCGCTAAAGGTCGGATCGCGGCGAAGAGATGCCCGTTTGGCATGGTTTCTCGCAATAGCGGGGAACTTGACTGATGCGCGATCGATCAAGGATTGGGGAATATCAATTCGCTCGTCGGAATTGTCTTGCGGCACCAAGCGGCCGCACCGAGCAGCAGCGGGTAAAGGGCGAGTGCATTCGATCCTTCGTCCTGCCGGATATTCCAATTCAAATAGGGTGAGAGCCCCAGCTTTTCAAGCATAAGGTCGTGGATTCGAGTGCCGGAACGCCCCGCTGCGATCATCGAGCCAACGGAACCAGGGACCATACGTTCGGCGATCAAAGCCGCCGAGGTCGAAACGACTCCATCCAGCAAGACGACTTGCCGTTGTTTGGCCGCCTGCGCGATCGCGCCAGCCATCGCGATGATCTCCAGACCACAGACTTCTGCGAGCCCTGCGTCATCGATCTCATACCCGCTCCGCTGCAAAACGCGATCCGTCGCGGACTCGATCAAGCTTCTTGCGGCGGCGGGCTCCGAGAACAGTGGGGTGGATTCCGTATCCCAAACCGAATCGAGCGGCGCGTCTGCCAACAGCCTAGCCAAGCAGCTTGCGACGAGTTCTCCTCCGGTACCCATCGCGCCAAGAATCAAAACCTTGGACCCTCGAAGCTGGGCCATTCGGGCCTCATCCATGCCAATCTTCCAACTCTCGCGAAGCTCGGAGAGAGACATGGCGGGAGCGTGAGAAATATCGTCGGTTCCCATTCGAACCGAGCGGTTTGCAAGCTTCGGGTGGGAGATGCGCGCTGGCCGAGCTGCTCCGACGTCGACCACCCGACGATCGATTCCGTACGACTCGGCGACGACTGCCGCGACCGTTCCCCCGATCGCCATCTGCTCCATCATCACCGTTGTCATGCCGCGCGCCGCGTCACCGATTCCGGACAAGGCAAAACCGTGATCGGCGGCAAAGACCAACAACTCTGCAGGTCGGATCTCAGGTGCAGTGGATTGTTCTATTCGACAAAGGTGGGCAGCTAACTCTTCCCATCGTCCCAACGCTCCGTGTGATTTCGCAAGGGAATCGAGATGAGATTGGATTTGTGCCGACTTCAATGACATAACCGTTACTTTGCTTTGGCTGCGGATCGACCGGGCCAAAAATTCTTCCAGCCGCTCGCGATACCCTTGTCGATGGTTCCTTTGGTGGCTTCCTCGGTGGAGGTAATGACTCCGCTGTCCAGGAGTTCAGTTAATTGCATGACCGCTTGCGTGATCAAAGCCTTGGGAGCTTGTTCGATCAGCGGTTGCCCGTTGTTCCGCATTTCGACCATTGTTCGATAGTCGTTGGGGATTTGAAAGAAGACCTCGCGACCGATGGTCTCTTTCGCTTTCTTCAAACTGATCTGCCCACTTTCGAGCCCAGCCCGATTCACCACGACTTTGATTTTATCCCGAATCGATTCCATTTGTTGGAGGCTCATCAGAAGACGAACCATATTTCGGAGGCATGGTAGATCGAGCTGAACCATCAAGACGATTTCGTTGGACATCTCGAGCGCGGTCAAGTCGACGTGCGAAAAAGCCTTTGACATGTCGATGACGACGTGCGAGAAGGATGCTCGCAGGAGCCCGAACACCCGTCGTAGACTGTCCGGGTTGATCAAATCCAAGTCCTGCAATTGCACGGGTCGCGGGAGCAAATACAAACCGGAAGAGTGTTTGGTCAACGATTTTCGAAGCAGCTGGAAGTCGAGTCGTGAAACGTTTTCGGTTACGTCTACCAGGCTGTAGTCGGGAATCGAGTCCAGGAAAACGTCGGCGTCTCCGAGGGCCAAGTCGAGATCGACGAGAGCCACAGAGTTTTCGGGTTTGCGAGCCAAATTGCAACCGATATTGACGGCGATCGATGTGCAGCCGACGCCACCGGTTGCCCCGGAAACCGCGATTACTTTGCAGCCACGCGCTTTGCTATCCCCGCTCCCGTACTTCGATTGCAACGCGCGTTCAAGAGCCGAGTACAGCTCCTCCACATCGATGGGCAGCGGTAGGAATTCGCGAGCCCCCGACCGAATGGATTTCAGAATCATCTGACCGTCGGTGCTGGATGACACGGCGAAGATCAAACAGTCCGGGGCCGACATCCGAAGCTTGTCCATCAAAGCGAGTGCCCGATCTGGCCCCCCATCGAGGCAGATCATTGCTGCATCGGGGTGCGACTGTTCGACGACATCCGCAAAGAACTCATAGCGAGAGCATTCTGCATCCAGCCAGACAATGTCCATCCCGAGGAGCATCGATTTCAGCTTCTCGCGAGAATGGTCGTTGGGATCGACAATCGCTAACCGTAAAACATTGCTCATGATGGAAAGTTGATCGAGTTTGACGGGTTATTGGCGAGGAACGGGTGGCAGAGGCCGAGCGTAGCTTGCATTGGTCGCTTGAACAGGCGACGCCTGGCGAACTCCCGAGGAGGTATCGGTCGGCGAAGAGGCCTGTCCGTAAAGAACTGTTCCGGATTGGGATTGTGTTGGCGGGCAAATTTCGGGTCCGCAAGCGGGTGGAACCTCGATGTAGCCTTTCAGGTACAACTCCTTGTCGACGGGGCTGTCGCTGTTGAATCCGGGGCCACCCATGGGGACTTCGTGGCAATCCATCGGTGCCGCAAAGTTAGGTGTCACCAAGATCAAAAGCTCGACCTCGTTCTGTACTTCGCGATTGGTTCGGAAGAGAGCGCCGAGATAGGGAAGATCAGATAGCCCGAGAAGTCCACTGCTCTCCGCCTCCGTTCGCACCTGCAGCAGACCAGCCAAAGCGAGCGTCTGCCCCGCTCGCATTTCGACTGCGGTGTCCACGAATCGGCTTCGTATGCCAGGTACGCTGGTCCCTGCGATCGTTACGCTTCGCCCGGGATCGATTTCGCTGATCGTGGGACGAACTTCCAACCAAATCCGACCATCGCCACGCACTTTCGCGACGAAGTCCAGACGGGTTCCAAACTCACGAAATTCAATACCGACTTGCCCCAACCCTGCAGGAACAATGATCGGGAACTCGCCGCCGGAGTTGAAACTGGCTGGTCGGCCGTCGATCGCTACCACCGTCGGATCCGCCAAAACCTTAGCGAGATTGTTTTGACGGAGCGATCTTACCAGCCCGAAAAACTGATTGCCGCTATCCACCACACCGAATTTAAACGTTTCATTTCCAGCATTCAGCAGCGCACCAGTCGTTGCACCGGGGGCGATCAGGCCACTCGCACTGGTTGTGACAAAGTCGTCTCCGAAACTCATGCTCCAGTCGATTCCCAACTGCCGAAGCTTCGTTCGCGAAACTTCCATGACCTGGGTCTGCAGCATGATCGTATGAACGCCGATGACCTCAATCTTGTTAATAACCCGCTGGTAAAACTCTTCTGCGATGGTAACGACTTGCTCGACATGCTCGTCCGAAGTGACTTGCCCTGAAATGATAACGGCGTCGCGTATGGGTTGAACGCTGAGCGTCGCAGTGGGAAAGTGCTGGTCCAAGATTGACTGCAATTCGCGAGCATCGCCCGTCACGACGACTTGAACGTTGTAAATCGTTTCATCCAATCCCTTGGCATCGATTTGAGTCACGCCGGTGGCCAAGGCGGAAACCAAGACTTCGTTCTTCTGCGTCGCTTGGACATTGAGAACGGTTGGATTGTTGATCGTGGCAGTCACGATGGGCTGGGGGAAAGTGAGATACTGCGAAGTGGAGACGATCATTCGCAGCGATTCCTGCTGCTTGGTCACCGTCATCCTCCCCGTTGGAATCGGTTTATCCCCTTCCCCCGCCGACAGCCTTGCGCTGACGCAGAGGATTCCCATGACGGCGCACGCTCGCAGAATTCCGTTTAGAGAGTTAAGTCCGCGTCCCATTTGCAATTCACTTCCCTGTGAAAGAAGGCGTCGGGATAGCCTCCGATTCGGTTCCATCCCACTCTTGGCATTCCATTGCCAGCGACCGGCATCCTGCGATCGCGACTCCGTTTAGACAGCATTTAACGACTAAACGGATTCACATGAAAGTATCGACCGTTCGGCTCGTAGGAGATTACTTCGAGGGTGGGTAGGCTGCCTTAAATCCCCCAAGTTGCCAACTCCCCCCAGCCGGATCCCAGTTGAGATTGGGGCGTTCGCTTCCCTTCGCGTTACCCGAATCGGCTACTTCTTTGACTCCAGCGGATGCGGGAGGTGCAAAACTGGATGCCGATGGTGTACCGCTCTGAATACCGCTGGTCGAAAGGCCTTCGATTCCCTCTTCAGCCCCCTCATCCACCTTGCGCGGCATCTTGTCGCCTTCCTTCCAACGGAACCGATTCGAACCCTCCGGTGTGATGATCATCATCTCGTGTTCGATCTTCGGTGCAGCTGGTTGTTCGACAGTTTCTCGAACCAAGCTGACAGCGTTCGGCTCGCTGGAGCGAGGTGCCTCGGATTCCTTCAACCAAGCCATGAAGCTTTCGCCGTCATCCATCCTGCTCTTCGCTTCTTCCGATAGTTCGGGCGGACGAAGTGCAACGCGTAGCTTCCCAAGGTTTGCTGCGGTATCCAGCACCGCATACTGCTTGTCTTTCACCAGCAATTGAAACGTGCTCGAAGAACGACGCGCGGTCGTCGGGGCATCGGGATCGATCGACGCAATGCCGTCGACCATCAATACCTCTAAATTCTCCAGTACCCGAACGGTGCCGGAGGTTTTGATCTTCATCCCCTTTTCAAAGAAGCCGAAAACATCGACTCGATCTCCGGGGCTGATGTAACCGCTACCACCATTTTGCTCGTTGACGACCAAATCGAAGACGCGGTAACCTTCGGGAATCACCAGCTCCTTCCCTTTGTTGGCAAGCTTGATTTCGATCAAAGGTTCGTTGACATAGAGTGGTTGCTTGGCAAATTTGCCTTCGATTTGCTTCAGGTCGACCAAGGCTCCTTGGGGAACTTTGTCGGCTGGCCACTTCTCGATTCGCACGGAATCGGGTGTGATCTTGGAAGCAGCCGAAACATTTTTGGCGATCACGAGGATTTCGGCAGTCTGGACTGCCACACCACCCTTCTGATCCAAAACGACTTGGCTGACCGCTACCGAGGCGACGATGCCACACCCTAGCGCTATAAGCAACAACAACAACGACTTGGCACGCATGAGACGCCTCTCATCGGATCGACCGAAGAAACAGGGATAGGCGTCCATGCCAACAATGCAAACCTAGCTCATTTTTGAACCAGAGGATGCGATTTCACTCGACTCTGCTCATCGAGTCTTCGTCCGATGCGCGATGACAAAATCCCAGCCGGCCGCTGTTGTCGGGAGAATCCTTGCCCCATGAAAAAACGGCAGAACCCAAACTCTGTCTTGGGCCCTGCCGTTTCGATGAAGCAACGCTCGCTATGCAAGCGATCGAGATTGCGTCTTAGTTGTTTCGAGGGGGTCCGCCAGCACCAGGTCCGCCAGCACCAGGTCCGCCTGCACCAGGTCCGCCTGCACCAGGACCACCGGCACCAGGACCACCGGCACCAGGACCACCGGCACCAGGACCACCGGCACCAGGACCACCGGCACCAGGACCACCGGCACCAGGTCCGCCTGCACCAGGTCCGCCTGCACCAGGACCGCCTGCACCAGGACCACCGGCACCAGGACCACCGGCACCAGGACCACCGGCACCAGGTCCACCGGCACCAGGTCCACCGGCACCAGGTCCACCGGCACCAGGTCCACCGGCACCAGGTCCGCCTGCACCAGGACCGCCTGCACCAGGACCGCCTGCACCAGGACCGACCACCCCCGCGCCGCCAAACGGTCCAAAAGGCGAGAATGTGGGATCTTCGGTCGTAGTTTGCTCGCCCGAGAAATCCTTGAACGCGACTCGCAACTCGTACATCGGTGAAGCGACCAGCGTTCGAAGTGCGTTCAAGTCATTGAACTTAGCGGTGTCGTTGAGAACCTTCTGGAGTTCTTGCAATTTCTCAATCGCGTACTTGATCTTGTACTTTTCGTCTTCCGGAATGATTTTTATCAGCCCGCTTTCGGGGCGGCTTGCCGTCTGCGCAGACGCTGCACCCGTGGCGCCGTTGAGCGCAACGTGGATGCGTTCCAGTCTTTGATTGAGTAGGCGGCGAGCATTTTTGAGATCGGCAGGTTGAGGAGCTCGCGATTGAGTGGGAGCTCCGCCGTACCCACCGAATATTCCGCTACCTTCCCCTTCACCGCCATAACCACCGCTTCCAGGGCCTCCGGGTCCGCCGCTCCCTCCTGGATATCCACCTGATTCGCTCCCATATCCACCTGAGCCGTATCCCGAACCACCGGAGCCCATTCCCATGGGGCCCGAGCTCGCGACCTTGGCTCTCCACAACTTGTCGGATTTGAGGCCGAACTTTGCGATCTCGTTGGAGATGGTCGTGATTTGTTCGGGGGTGTAAGTATCTGGAGCGAGATTGATATGGCCGAAGCACATACAGCTAATTTCTTTGAGCCACTCCGATGAGCGAGCGTCTTGGAGGACTTCCAAAACGAAGCTCGCCACTTTTGCGGTCGCAATTTTCGTCGATTCCGCCTTGGGATCACCCGTCGTTGCCAGCGCCGTCATCGCCAGCAGGGATTGCTCCATCATTTTTTGATGGGCTTCTGGAAGCCGGTGATAGGGAGCGACCACTGTTAGCAGAGGTGCCAGTTTATTGGTAATTTTGAGTCGAATTTCCTCGGTCGCAGCATCCTTTGGATCGGTGGGTTTGATCTTCAAGGACTTTTCGAGGGTATCGACGGCCATGTACTGGATTGCGTCTAGTTCCGTCGGGTCGAGTGCGATTTCGATCAAGTTGTATACGCGGGGCTCGGTAACGGCGGGGGTGTTTCCGGCGGGTTCGCTGTAGAGCTGCATGGCGATATGGAACGTCAACACCCGAGACGTCGTGCTGAATCCCGCGTCTTTTCGTATGACTTTATAGAGTTCCCCCAGCAATCGACGATTGTATTCCGCTCGAAACGGCTTGCTGGCTCTCGCGAGGGCTTGGCCAATGTCATCATCGACGATGTCCTTCCTCGCCAAATTGACGTCCGCGATCTTCCCGACGGCGTCATCACTCCCATCTGGTTTTGCGGGATTGGTATCCACTTGAGTGAGCAGGGGAATCAGGTACTCGCTGTAGTACTGCATCGTCGCATCGAGCGATGTCCCGGCCTTCAGTTCTTTGCTCTTATCCGATCGTTTGGCGTCGCGCGCTTTGCCTGTCAGTTTCACCTCGAGCCGAGTGGGAGCATTGCCCTGCGCGTGGAGGGGCTCCGACCAGGAGACAGGGGTCACAAGACCGATCCCGATCACCAAGGCGACAAACCGACGACGCAGTTCGGCACGTTTCGGGGACTTTCGATGTATCTTGCTCATAGGACCGCTCCGCCGAAGATTGGCAGCTGGAGAAGAGGAAATAGGAAGGCGCACCATACTTAGATTAAGGCGCCGCGCGGGCGAGTGTCAACTTTCTTCCTGAGGTTTCGCGCGGAAGCATGAATTTATCCCCACGCTCCAGGAACTCTCTATCCCGTAAAGCGGATTTGACTGCTACAATGCGGGTATTCGGAGCGCAGGGATGCAGACCGTTCATTGGCCAGCGCGTTGCCCGATCCGAGCGCACCCTCCAACACTTCTTTTTCGATGAAAATTGGTTATGTCGGACCATTGGAATAGCTTGGCAAATATGCTCGGAACCCCTTCCCTTTCGCCCCAATCGAAAAAATCGGAGAGGGCCAGAGGAACGACCGAATCCCCTTCGAAAGGGGTGACTCCCCCGATCGAGCAGGTTGCCCCTGCTCCGGTTCCGGTTCCGGTCGAAGAATTGCCTGTTTCCGGCAAGGCGAAAGAGCCCTCCAGGCTCCGATCTTCATGGGACGCAGTGACTTCCTTTTTTGGCATCCAGTCGGGCGAATCCGCACCCGCAACTGAATCGACACCTGAGGAAAAGCCGCTCGCGACCGAACGCCCCTCTCGTTCCCGCCAGGAAGCCGCGAACAAACGCTCGAAACCGAGCTTGTGGGCTGACACACCGGACTTGGCGTCGGCTGAACCCGCCCCCCGAGAGCGGGACCGAGATCGAGATCGTGCTGCTCCCGCTCCCGCATTGGACCGAACTCTTGAACCCGATGCCGTCGAGGAACCCGTCGTTTCGTTTGGCGAACCCAAACGACTTAGAAAGGGGGCGAATCGCCGGGACGCAGGTCGACGAGACGACGATGTCCGCGCCGAGAGCGAATCCGACAATCGAGACTCGGCACCGGCTGCGTCGGAGCGAGCGCCGCGTGGATCGGGAGATCGAACCCGTCCCGAACGCAGTCGATCGGATCGGAGCGGCTCAGATCGAGAACGAGCACCGCGCCGCCACGACATCGCCTCCGACGCGTCCCCAGCAATGGATGCACCGAAACGAACCCGCAATCGTAGCGAGTCGTTGGACGATGAGAACGGAGTTCCTGAGCGACGCTCCGAACGAAGACCACCGCGACGTGGACGCACCGACTCGCCTGCGGTTGTCGAAAACGAACAAACAGATGAACCGTTGGAATCGACTGCTCCAGCCAGTTCCCCACGAGGAAGAGATGCAGGTCGCCGCGAGCGTCGCGAGCCTGATACCGCAGCGCGTGATTCGGAGCCACGGCGCCGAAGCTCCCGCGATGACGAACGACGGGATGCACCTTCGGATCGTTCGCGGGGACGTGCTCCCGCTGCGGAACGAGAGGACGGAGACTCGATAGAACCAGCTCGCAGACGCACGCGATCCCGTCGCGATGACGCAGCGTGTGAGGACGAACCCGTTCGCGAAAGGGAGCCAGCCGGTTTCGCATCGGGCCTCGATGATTTTGAACAAGACGATGCACCCGTCAGCCGTCGCGACCGCGATGACTCACGGGATTCTGAGGACGCGACAGGCGACGAACGATCGCCTCGCAAGCGTCGCTCTCGCCGCCGTGGAAAGGTGGATGGAAAGGGAGAGAAGTCGAGCCGTCGCGATGAAGACTCCACGCCGGAAGAGGATCGAGAGGCCATCGAAGCCGTCGCGAGCCATAGCAAAATCCCATCTTGGTCGGACGCGATCGGTGGATTGGTTGCTGCAAATATGGAGAACCATTCGCGTGGAAATCATTCGCATGGTCGTGGTCGAGGACGAGGCGGTCGTCCCTCACACTAGGCTTTCCCGCTCGCTAGTTAGTGTTATGCGAGTAGTGAGCGCTGCCTGCTAATGGGTGATGCGCCGGGGGGCGATCAAGCCTTCTGGGCACGGAACGCCAGGACGCACGGGCGCTCAAGTCTTTCACCGCGAGAGCGCGACGGCAGTGTTAGGTGGGCGCCAACATTTGATCGCTGCTGTGCGAGCGCGGCCAATGTCGTGGGAGCCTAAATCTTAAAAATCGTCGAAAGGCAGGTCCTTCGTCGTTCGCTCCGCTAATCCTTGTTTGAAGTGTTTGCGACAGACGGTTACGTACCGTTCGTTCCCTCCGATCTGGATCTGTTCTCCCTCTCGCATGGGCTTTCCGGTTGAGTCGATCCGTAGCACCATTGTCGCCTTGCGCCCGCAGTGGCATATAGTCTTGATCTCGTTGAGATTATCCGCCCAAGCCATAAGGCTTTGGCTGCCTTCGAACAAGTTTCCTTGGAAGTCGGTGCGCAAGCCGTAGGCAAGCACGGGGATATCCAGCTCGTCGCACACGTCGGAGAGCTGTCGCACTTGCTGCTTACTCAAAAACTGTGCCTCATCGACGAGCACGCAATCGACCTTCTGTTTTTGGTTTTCGCGTTCGACTCGCATGTAAAGATTTTCGCTAGGCGAAAAAGGGATCGCGTCTGACTGCAGGCCAATGCGAGAACTGACGATACCCACTCCATAGCGATCGTCGATCTCGGGTGCGAAGACCAGGGTTCGCATGCCTCGTTCGCGATAGTTGTAGCTCGACTGAAGCAGGATGGTCGACTTCCCTGCATTCATCGTCGAGTAGTAAAAGAATAGCTTGGCCAAACTCTCCGTCCCCCCGCGCAATCGAAATTGGTATGGATACCCTTCTATCTAGCAAGTGATGTTTATACCGGAAAATCTGCCCCGCATAGCCCTGCGGAGGTGATGGGAGTGGGAGCGTCTCCCCATTACCATCCGTGGAGGTGTCGCGTCGCAAGATCGAAAGGAATCGGGGTGTCTTTCTCTTGAAGCAGTCCGCCGAAGGCGCAGCCCGATCGGCTTTCCACCCACTCACTCAATGGACCTGACGATGCAGGGGGCTATCGGGTTCCGTTGTTATCATCACGGACGAGCGATGCGGACAAAGATATCGTGCAGTGTCGGTTTTACGATTTCGAAATGCTCCACGCTTCCGAAGTCGAGAAGTCGCAACAAGAGATTTCGGTGGGACGCTTGGTCGTCGAGTTGTATTTCCAAGGTTCCGTTGTCCCATTTCGCGAGCGAGACGCCGGAGATGGCGTGAATGGATTCCAGCTCCATCGAAGGAAGGTCTGCAAAACGGATTCGCACCTTCGGTTCCGTGTAGAGAGATTGGATCTCAGGAATGGTTCCGTCGAGTACTTTTCGACCTTGAAAGATCATACACACGTGATCACACATCTTTTCGGCGATCGCCATGTCGTGCGTGCTGAGGATGACTGTCGTGCCTTCCTCTCGCAGTTGCAGGATTGCATCGCGGATCAATTCCATATTGACGGGATCGAGTCCGCTGAAGGGTTCATCGAGGATCACGACTTGAGGTTTCGACGCGATCGCGGCAACAAACTGAACCTTTTGCGCCATTCCCTTGGAAAGTTGATCGATCCGCTTTCGATACCAGTCGGTTGCACCGAGGCGAACCATCCATCGTTCGATCTCTGCATTGGGATTACGATTACCTTTGATGCGGGCGAAGTAGCGCAAGGTTCTCCAAACGGTCATGCGTCGATAGAGGCCACGTTCTTCAGGGAGATACCCGACACGATCGTCCGCGCAGGAGCGATTCGATTCTCCTAAGACTCTCACGACACCTTGATCTGGCCGATAGATGCGGAGCATCATTCGCAACGTGGTTGTTTTTCCGGAACCATTGGGACCGATGACGCCGAAGATCGAGCCGCGCGGGATGTGCAGATCGAGTGGGTGAACCGCTTGATGCGATCCGAATTTTTTCGAAACACCTTCGAGTTCGACAACCCAATCACTCATCGATTATTTCCCGTTTTTGAGTTGGCCAAAGAGCGATGATGTTGGCGAACAAGATCAAGATGCCGCCGGCACCGAGTTGCCAGGTGAACGATTCGTTTTGATAGTCGATCGCGATGAACCATCCGATGATACCGGGAAGTAGCATAGCCCACGATGACGCGAATACCGGTTCGGTGCTGTAAATCACGGAAGCTTGAGATGCACTGATGGCGGGCTGGAATGTGTTCATCCCGAGAAAGGATAAGATCGAGCAGAAGATTGCCAAAAACAGGAGCAATCCCACGACGGCTGGTTGGCTGCCGATCGCGAGCCAGGTGGACCAAGAGACATCAATGGACTGGGAAAACTCGGAGCCGTCGAGCCATTGTCGGCTCACAACGAAAAAGACCCAGGCGGTGAGTGCGGCCGTGACAAACATGCCAGGGGTCAAATGCGCGGATCGATAGCGCTTGCCAAAGGTGTCGACCAACAGCACTTGGCCGCTGAAGAACAAAGCTCCTAACGTGGTCCAAAGATCTCCCCAGTTAAGCGGAACCGTGGAGGAATCGTCGGCCCAGCGCACATTTGCAAACGCGAGGACATATCGATGGGCATCGGAGAGGATTGCCACGCCCGTCAATGCGAGCAGGCTTCCGATGCAGACGAAGACGGAAGGGCGTTGCTTGAGCAGAAACGACGCCATCAACGGGGTGTAGACGGCGGTCAAACTGGTGAGGAATCCACTGCGCGAAGCAGGGATCGTCGCCAACCCGACGACTTGCAGGATCAATCCGAGGCAGAAAAGCATCCCAATCCAAAAGCCCGCGATCCACTCCGCCTTAGAGGTTCGAAAAAAGAGCTTGGGTAGCACGACGCTGAGCAGGAAAGAAGCGATAGTGAAACGCATCCCGATCAATCCAGCGGAGCAGGCAACCTGCATCGAGGTAGGCATTTGAGGGTTTGCGACTCCGAAGTGATCTTCCATCACTTCGTTGAGGCTCTTCATGACTGGAAACGACATGCCCCACAGAGCGTTAACTCCAATGAGAGCGATGATCGCAACAAGTACAGGACGGGGGATGGGCAATCTTCGACTCCTCGACAGCGACTGAAGCGTAGGATTCCCGTTCGTTCCGCTCCAAATGGACAGAGGAGGAGTTTAGCGAACGAAGAAAGGAACGGGAGGGAGAAATGCGTGTTGCAGAAGGAAAACCGCTGCCCCTTCCCACGAGGTGAAGCGTGCCAAGTAGAGGGCACCGACATAGAGGAGCACTATCGTCAAACGAAATGGCCACACCAGGTAACGAGAAAACCACCACGCCGGTTCGCTCGCTTGGTTCGCGCGTTTCCAAGCCCAACCGATTGCTATGCGAGCCGGGAAAATGAAAAGGACAAAGAACAATGTGAGGATCCACTCCAGCTCCTCCGGGATCCGCTCAATACGGAGTATGTAGAGGGGCGTGGCAAAAACGAGCAACAGTCCGAGTGATATGGTCAATGTCCAAGGGGACTTGAAATAGGCTTGGCGGATGTCTCGCACTCGTAAAAAGCTTCGAAAGTCCCCTGACTTCGCAAACTCGACCTGCACATAGGGCAATCGGCTAACTACCCATACCATCCCGATCGCCCCGATCAGTCCCAGGATTCCCTTACCCGTATTCTGTGCACCGGTCAGCGAGAGAATCATCAAGCTGGCAGGTAAGGCCAACCAAATCAACGCCCCGAGCGAAGCCAGAAAGCCGCGGCTAATCAAACGGAATAAGTGCAGGGAACGCAAACTCGACCAAAGTCGATCTTCGGCCAGATGCCAAAACTCCGGGCGGAAGATGCTTTTCAGCAAGCGAATTGGAGCTGGCCACAAAAAGTCTCGCAGTCTTCCACCGCGATAGGCGGCCCAAAGGATCCAAACGATCCACAAGAGCGTGAGGGCCATCGCCGAGGCTCGCAGGCGGGGACCTTGAGGACCATTGGGGTCGATCAAGGCAGCGGTGTAGGCGAGATCCGCGACAAACCAGACGGGCAGCCAACTCAATCCAATCATCGCGAGCGCCAGCACCAATCTTCGGGCTTGGAATGCCCCCGGAAAGCACTCGGTCCAAGGTCGATTGTTCGCCATCCTCGCGGAGCATTCGAGCATGTATCCCAAGCTGGCGAATTGAAGGATCGGGATCGTAGCGCAGAGGCTGAGCAAGATCGTCAGGCTGACATAACTGCCCACTCCTCGCGCAAGGGCGGCCAAGCCGCGAAGCAGAAACATAAACGGGTTCCTCAGTGGGCGTGTCGCCAGTGTGAATCGCTCCCCAAGTTCGTTCGCCGCAAAAGGTTCTTGGAATAAATCAATGACGCTGCGAGGTTTCGATCAACTGGGCGATCAACGGCAAGAGTTGCTTCTTGCGACTCACCACGTTATCCAGCTGATACAGATTCCGATCGAGACGGGGGTAATTGATTTCGTCCCATTCTTCGGATTCATGCGATAGGAGTAGGAGCGAACCATTGCTGACCACATCGGTTACCAGCAGAGCGGAAAACTCC
Organism: Pirellula sp. SH-Sr6A; assembly: GCF_001610875.1. Classification (NCBI taxonomy): domain Bacteria; kingdom Pseudomonadati; phylum Planctomycetota; class Planctomycetia; order Pirellulales; family Pirellulaceae; genus Pirellula; species Pirellula sp. SH-Sr6A. Next base: position 4,319,456 of record NZ_CP011272.1, read on the forward strand.
AGCTTGCAGCTCTCGGCCATTGCCTCCAATGCCGTTCGCAAATCATCCTTGCGATCCCAAAAAAGATCGAACCCGATCTCTTCAATCTGCGAGATCGAAAAACGAATGCCGTGTTCGACAAACTCTTTGCAGTCTTCGCGAACGACTTCTTCAGCGGTGCATGTGCGGAGAGCGGAACCGATTTCAAAGAACTCTTTGGCATATTCTTCCAGATCGATTTCGACAAACCCTCGCAACCATTTGAGGATATCGCGGTCGACATCGGTCGTCGTGGGGGAACGCAGGAATAGCGTATCGGAGATAATCCCTGCGGCCATGCACAGGGCGATGCCTGGTTTGGGCATAATTCCCCACGCTCGAAATTGACGCGCGACGAGTGTGCAAGTCGATCCGACCGGCTCGTTGATAAAGCGAATCGGTTGCGTCGATTTCAGTCCACCTCCCAGACGATGGTGGTCGAGGACTTCGATGATATCTGCTTCGTCCGCCCCGTTGACGGCTTGGCTGAGTTCGTTGTGATCGACGAGAATCAACCGTGGCTTGGGTGGGTTCACCAAATCCGATTTCGAAAGAACTCCGACCAGCGTTCCGGAATCATTGACCACCGGGAAGATGGGCTCGTTCGAGTTCTCCACGATCGCGCGTGCTTCGTCGACCGGTTGCTTTGCGTAAAGAGAGATGTAGGTCTTGTCGACTGCCGAGTCGATGAACTGCGCGGACTTGATGCGCATGGTTGTTGTGGCCGTATCGAACGGGCTCTGAATCACTGCCACATTTCGGGCTTGTGCGAGCTGAACCAAGCCGGATGACAACGAGTATCCGCCCGTGACCACCAAGGCCCGGACTCCGTGTTCGATCGCAGGGAGCTGGATGGTCGGTCGGTCGCCGCTCACGACGAGCAATCGTTCGGCGGGAAAGCGTTGCATTCGCTCGGTGAAGCCCCCCGCGCTCATGGCACCCACCATGACCAAGAGTTCATCATGCTGAGCCGGTTCAATCGAGTGTTGGAATGTTCCTCCGATGATCTCACAGATCTTCGAGAGGCTTGTTCGAACGGTTCGCGTCTTCAGAGGGTCTCGATCGTCTCGGAAGATCAAGTCCATCAGTTGGAGCAAGGAGAGGACACCAATGACTTTGCGTTGGTCGTCGATCACGGGGATGGCCCGAAGATCGTGCTCCTTCATCCGTTGGTAGACTTCGTAAAACACGTCGCCATAGGAGGCTGTCGTGACGTTTCGCTGGCAAACATCCTCTACTTCCGGGCGAACGTCCATCACCAATCGGGGTGGAGCGACCTTGGCACGTCGGAGCAAATATTCGGTTCGCTTGTTGGGAGTGCCGCAGGACGCCGCAATCGCCTCGGGGCGCGTGGTTTGCTGCAAAAGGTCCGCGTAAGCGATAGCGGAACAGATTGCGTCGGTGTCAGGATTGCGGTGGCCGAATACTAAAACGGTCATAGGTACAGAAGCGACTTTGAGCCAGTGATGGGGAGCAGAGGTGATCGGACGATTTCTTACAGGTTCAACAATACACACTTCCGCCCGCCGCTTCGAGTACAGTATCGATCTTTCTGATCCCAGGGAGTCGGAATGCCGCAGGGGAGCGGCATCCGGACGGCGGTTCCGTTTGGGAACCCCTATTGCAAAGTGACGCTCGTATCGCGAACATTGCGGACGAAAGAGGGTCATCTGTTCTGACGCTCATACCTCCATCAATCTCCTCCTGCGGCTGCGCCCAACTGTGCCGAGGGTAAGGAAAGGTTCATTATGCTGGAAATCCAACTGCCGGATGGCTCCGTTGTGCAACATCCCGATGACGCGAGCCCCCTTTCGGTGGCCGAATCGATCGGCTCCAGGCTTGCGAAAGCAGTCATCGCTGCGAAAGTGGGCGATCACGTTATCGACGCGACTCGTTCTCTGCATGGGTTCGCAGGGAAGGGCCCCATTCCCCTTCGCCTCCTGACCGAAAAAGACCCAGAAGCACTCGGTGTTCTCCGTCATTCCTGTGCCCACGTCATGGCTCGAGCCATCATGCGGCTCTTTCCAGGCGTATCACTGGCGTTTGGTCCGACGATCAATAATGGTTTCTACTACGATTTCGACCTCCCCAGAAAACTGAGCGAAGAGGACTTCGCTGCGATCGAAGCGGAAATGGCGAAGATCGTTGAGAAGGGGGAATCATTTGAGCAATTCTCTCTCAACCGCCAGCAAGCGATCGAGCTGTGCAGCGACATGAAGCAGGCTCTCAAAGTGGAGCATATCCAGACCGGTCTCGCCTCCCACGATTCGCTCGGTTTCTACCGCCAAGGGGAATTTGTGGACCTATGCCGCGGTCCCCATATTCCGGACGCGAGCCGCATCAAGGCATTCAAAGTCATGAGTGTCGCGGGCTCGTACTGGAAAGGGGACGCGTCCGGTAAACAGCTTCAACGGGTCTATGGTACTGCTTGGTTCAGCCAGAAAGATATGCAGGCATATCTCGATCAAGTGGAGGAGGCGAAGAAGCGAGATCACCGCGTGATCGGTAAAAAGCTCGGGCTGTTCCAAATCAGCGCCGAAGTTGGCCAAGGCATGTGTTTGTGGCTTCCAAAGGGCGCTCGCATTCGCAGTTTGCTCGAAGATTTCTTGCGCAAAGAAATGCTCAAACGGGGTTATGAACCGGTCTACAGTCCTCACTTGGGCCGCGTCGAACTCTACGAAACCAGCGGTCACTTCCCCTATTACCGCGATAGTCAGTTTCCCCCCCTTTTCGCCAGCGACGCCGGTGCATTGGTCGACGCTTGGATCCGACGACTTGAGGATCCAAATGGGTTGCAGCAGGTCCACGAAACCGCCTTCCTCCAATCCGCAGAAGTGCTCGGTTGCGAGTTGAAGGGCTACGATCTACTGTCTCCAGCTTCCGATCGGATCGCGATCCTGCAACAGTGGCAGCGTCAACATGAACGCTATTTGGTCAAACCAATGAACTGCCCGCACCACGCGCAGATCTTCAAAGCAGCACCTCGATCCTACAAGCAGCTTCCACTGCGCCTCTTTGAATTCGGCACCGTGTATCGCTTTGAACAAACCGGTGAGCTGAACGGGATGCTGCGCGTTCGGGGGCTGACCCAAGACGATGCGCACATCTTCTGCACCCAGGACCAAGTCGAACAAGAGTTTCGTAATACCATCGAGTTGACACGACTGGTGCTCGAGTCGGTGGGGTTGAAGGACTATCGCGTTCAATTGTCCCTTCGCGACCCGAAGAGCGATAAGTATGTCGGTTCGGAAGAGAATTGGCAAAAGGCCGAAGCGGCCTTGCGTCGCGTCCTCACGGAGTCAGGTCTTAACTTCTCTACGGCCGAAGGAGAAGCTGCGTTCTACGGTCCCAAGGCAGACTTCATGGTCCGCGATTGCATCGGTCGACAGTGGCAGCTCGGTACCGTTCAGCTCGATTACAACTTGCCAGAGCGGTTTCAGCTGGAGTATGTCGGAGCGGATAACAAAACCCACCGCCCCGTCATGATCCACCGAGCTCCGTTTGGTTCGATGGAGCGATTCGTTGGTATGCTGACCGAGCACTTTGCGGGTGCGTTCCCGATGTGGCTGGCTCCCGAGCAAGTGCGCATTTGCCCGTTGAGCGAGAAGTCGAACGATTACGCGCTCGAGCTGGAAAAGCGATTCACCGAGGCGGGATTCCGAGTCACTACCGATTTGCGCGGTGCGAAAGTCCAAGCCAAGATTCGCGACGCCCAACTAGAGCTGATCCCCTATATGGCCGTCGTGGGCCCGCGCGAAGCGGAAACCCAATCGATCGCGCTTCGGGATCGGATCTCCGGTGAGCTCGGAACCATGCCCGTCACGGAAGTTCTCGAGCTATTGGGGAGCGAAGTGCAAGAGCGTCGGATCCGTCAAGTCGCTGAAAACAAGCTGGTGGCGACATCAGAAGAGCCCCAAGAAACCGCAGAGAACGAATACTAGTTGACACCCCGGTCTGGTAATCTATAGAGGTTGGTAGTCTACAGGTGAGCACTACCTCCTCCCAACTCAGTGTGGTTCTCAAAACGATTATCATGGCAAACGAACTTCCCACGCGCAGCGCTGACAAGATTCTGAGCGAAGAATATCTCGTTGCGCGCGCGAAAATACTGGAGCTTGCAGCGACCCTGGATCGATTGGCCCGGGCACCCGGTGAAGTCGATTCGCTCCCGCAAAAGAAGCTGCTGGATCAAGCCATGAAGATCTTGATCGACCACGAAGGCGACAAAGCGAGACGCGTGCAGTTACTGCTCAGCCGACAATATGAAGCCGACTGGCGAGCGAAATTGGAGGTCGACGCGGGGCGAGCGCGCTAGTCATACTGCTGCGATGGCGACCGTTCGGCTCACTCGTCGTCTTGCCAAATGATTTCGTCGTCCTCCCCGTCGGAGCCGACGAAGGCTTCTTCGGATTCCGATTTGCTTCGACTCTTCCGTTTTTTGCTTGATTTCGGTGGCTTGGCTTGGCTCAGCCCCTCATCGCGACGCATCTTCTTGCCGCGGCCCTTGCTGGTCGGAGCGGGTTCTCCCTCTGCGTTGGCACGCATTTCCTCCCATTGCTGAACGGTTATCTGCACCTCGCGCGCTTGCGACCCGTTGTACTCTCCCACGATGCCGTCTTCGGCCATGAAGTCGATCAATCGGGCCGCTCGACCGTAGCCTACGCCTAAGGCGCGCTGCAACAACGAACAACTACCGCGTCCTTCTCGGACCACGATATCGACCGCCGCCTCGTAAAGATCATCCCGCTTCTTGAAGCTCCCCGGCTTCACTCCTTCCCCTTCGTCTTTGTTGACCTTGAGCTGAACAAGCTCTTGAACAAAGTTCTGCACCCCACCCATGCTGCAGTGATCGACGATCGCGTTGATTTCATCGTCGCTCAAATAGGTACCTTGACCGCGCAGCAATTGGCTCGTTCCCGGCCAGAGGAATAGCATGTCGCCGTTCCCCAACAGTTTGTCCGCTCCCATTTCGTCGAGAACAACGCGGCTGTCGGTTCGGCTGGCGACTTGGAAACTGATACGGGCTGGCAAGTTGCTTTTGATCAACCCCGTGATCACATCGACGGTCGGTTTTTGGGTAGCAAGGATCAAGTGGATTCCCACCGCTCGACTCTTTTGGGCCAACCGAATGATGTGGGCTTCAACTTCTTTTCCAGCAGTCATCATCAAGTCGGCCATTTCGTCGACCACGATGACGATGAACGGAAGATGATCCGGGATGAGATCCGCTTCGTCATCGTTCTCCGGCTTCAATCGATCCAGTAACTCTTCCCGACCCAGCTGGTTGTAATTGGTCAAGTGACGAACACCAGCGCGCGCGAGGAGCGCGTAGCGTTCCTCCATCTTGTCGACGGCCCAAGCCAATATGGCTTCCGCTTTTCGCATGTCGATGACGACAGGGTGCATCAAATGGGGCAAACGACCGTAGCAACTAAGCTCGACCATCTTCGGGTCAATCATCAGCATGCGAACCTCGTCGGGCCGTCGCGTCATCAAGATCGAGGAGATGATGGAATTCAAACAGACCGATTTACCCGTACCTGTTCTACCCGCGATGAGCAAGTGCGGCAGGCTAGCCAAGTCGACGGTGAGAGATTTGCCCGATACGTCTTTACCGAGGAATAGGGGGATCTTTTGTTTGCGAATCTGCGGACCGCTTTCTTCGATCACCTCTCGCATACGTACGATCTGCCGTTTCTCATTGGGTACTTCGATACCAACGCTGTTCTTGCCAGGAATAGGGGCGACGATACGAACGCTGGGAACTCGAAGGGCGATGGCTAAGTCATCTGCCAAACCAGTAATCTTGCTCAATCGCAATCCGGCTTCCAACTCGATTTCGTATTGGGCGATCACCGGTCCCGTTTCGACTTCGACAACACGAACATTGAATCCAAAGTTTGCGAAGGTCTGCTCCAGCACCTTCGCCTTTCGCTTTACCTCTTCGGTTTGTTCGTCATACGAGATGTCATCCGATTCGGTGAGGAGATCGAGACCAGGGAGTGCGTACTCCTCGGTTCCTTCGGGAAGCTTGGTGTCGTCCATCTCTTGGAGAGAGTCCGCGGGATCTTCTTCGACAGGCACTTCTTCTGGTGGCGGCTCCTTTTTCTTGGACTGCCCAGTCTTGATCTTGGGGACCCGTTCTTCGATATGCGTCGCGTCGGAACGGATCGTCAGACTTCGTTTTTTGCGAGGTTCAGGAGAAATAATTTCTTCCGGCTCTTCCTCTTCGGTGTGGACCTCATCCTCTTCGCCATCGTCATAATCACCTTCATCCTCTTCGGAGTACTCTCCATCGTCGTCGTACTCTTCGTCCTCCGCATACTCGTATTCGTCTTCGAGCTCCTCGTCGCTGTCGAGAAGTTCGTCATCCGGCGGTGGTCCGTTTTTCTTAGCATCCCCTAAAAGACCACCTGCAATCGCAGGAAGGGTAGGGGGAGTTTTCGGTTTCGGGAACGAAAGATCGGTTCGAACGGATGCCTTTGCATCTGAGGCCAGATCGCTGGTACTGATGGTTGCGCTGGCCCGTCGGCCGATCCGAATCTGGGGACCGTCCGGACCCTCGTGGTGTTGGTCTTGGTGCGACTCACCCTCTAGTTCGTCATTCGACTCGGTTTCTCTAGCAGGCCCCGTAAGGGCTTGCGTTACACTTTCGACGGCGCTGCGAATCGCTGACATCCCCATGACACTCGTACTCTTCGGCGCAGCAGTTTGTTCGACCATGGCGGAGACGGACGTTGGATCCTGCCGCATGGTAACCGAATTGGGCAAGTCGGCTCGCTTTGGGGAGAATACACCTGTAAGCAGCTCTTGATGCCGACGCCATGACCATGTTGGAATTCGGAAATAACGAGCGGCGATGAGACTGCCTGTCGCCGCATACCCGAAATAGCGGACCAACGCGTATTCGGTACTCAGCAACATCCCTCCTGCGAAGATTCCGAGAACGAGGATCGTCCCTCCCGCATGGGCCAAATGGTTGTCCATCCAGAGATTGCAAAGGGTTCCCAAGTAACCACCCGCTCCAATTGGAACGGGAATGCTCGGCTGCATTCCCAATCGCCCTGGCAAGCAGCAAACGCTGAGGAGAATGAGGGACCAACCCATCGACCGTCCCAACGAGGACGCCCACGGCTTCTGTCGGAGCATGACGATTCCAGATAGCACCATCAATCCTGCGAGCAGATAAGCGCCGATGCCGGTGGCTTGCAACAGAATATCGCTTAGCAATGCACCGATATAGCCACAACTGTTTTGCACCGATTCATTCGCCGGGTAGGCCGGTGCCATGGGCGTGTAGAGCATCTGAACGATCCGCGGCATTTCACCGAGATTGTCCGCAGCATCGTGCGAGAGGAGCGATAGCCAAACCAGCGACGATGCAGCAAACATGACGACTGCAGCGACATCCCAGCGAACTGATCTTTGGTTTTCCATCACTCCACACTCCAGAAGAGGGCGATACAATTTCCCATTGTCCTCCTTCGGCAAAAGTCTCCGATTTCCTCCAAAGAACCGCGAATTGCCTAGCCTTCGCGTTACAACCCCTACAATCCACCTACAAAATGTTTGGACTGCTTCCTCTTTACAAACCGAGCGGTCCCACAAGCCGAGACTGCGTGAATCAGGTCCAACGCCTGATCAAGCCCGTGAAAGTAGGGCATGCAGGGACGTTGGATCCCATCGCATCCGGAGTCCTCCTCCTGCTAGTCGGCAACGCAGTACGGCTAACCGATGAATATCACGAATTGGACAAAGAGTACATTGGCTCGTTTCAACTCGGCCGCACCAGTCCGTCGACGGATACCGAAACGCCTTGCACGCTCCTACCCACCGCTCCGAGTTTCACGCGAGAAGACCTAAACTCGGTGCTACCTCAGTTCCTTGGCGAGATCGAGCAGATTCCGCCGACCTACTCTGCCGTGCGAATCGATGGGGAGCGTGCCTACGATTTGGCCCGTAGTGGAAAGACAGTCGAGATGCCATCCCGAATGGTCACTATCTCGTGTATTGAAGTTCTCTCGCTCTCGGTGGAAACCGATTCGACTCCGACGATGACGCTTCGGGTCGTCTGCGGGACAGGAACTTATATCCGTTCTCTAGGGCGGGACATTGCTCGAGCGCTCGGAAGCGATGCCGTGATGAGCTCGCTCGAGAGGACTCGCGTCGGGTCTTATTCTTCAGCGAATGCCATTGGTGCGGACACACTAGCGAATCGGCAAGATATCGCGAACGCTCTCGTATCTCCTCAATGGGGACTCGGGCAGCTACCGCACGTAACACTCGACGACGATATATTGAATCGATTTCGGATGGGGCAAAAATTGGACTGGACTGATACCCCGGAATTGCCCCTTGCTTCCAAGGTTCTGGCGAGCGATTCCCAAGGGCGTTTGCGGGCCGTGCTTCGCTTCGTGCCACGTGACTCTATGGAAGGCGAACCCAAGGACGTTGGGCTTTGGCGAACGGAGAAATTCTTCAACGATTGATCACGATCAAGGCTGAGGTTTTCGCGGCGGAGCGAACTTGATCCGTTCCACCAACCGAGTCACATTATCTCCCTGCTTTTGACCGGTCACGGCTGTGATCGCTTGGACGACGTAAACGTATCGAAGGCTATAATCAAGGTCGATTTCAACCTCGGGCCCCTCTTCGGGGCTAGGTGGGGCAATTCCCCCGGTCAGTTGGAGGATGAACTCACGCAGCTTTCCGAAATCGGATCCGAAGGATTGTTGATCATTGATAACAATATCCGCAAGTTCCCCATCGGCGTTGGCTCGCAGTCTTAGTTTGATCGGAATGCTCGTGTTGTCGGGAGAACCCGAACCGCCCCCCAGGGGCATCCGGATGTTAAAGTCACCTTCTTGTGCAACGATCTTGAAGGTCATAATGAAGAAGATGAGAAGCAAGAAAATCACGTCGATCATGGACGTGAGCTGCAATTCCACCTTCTCGTTGGAGCGTCTGCCTCGAAATTTCATGATGCTCAGTCTTGCTCCTTGACCCGCAGGGTGAACTGTTCAAAACCAAGCTCTTGACATCGTTTGATCAAATCTTGGAGGACACCACCGGGAGTGCTTTGATCCGCTCGGATGATCAGGTTGGCTGTCTTTGCCGATTCGCCATTCCCCTCGAGTACCGTGATCTCGGTGCGGAGCAGAGGCGCGAGCGACTCCACCGTCGCGGTATTGGAACCCATGTAGACGGCGGAATTCGCACCTAAGTGGATATAGATTGAATTCTTCAGGGGTGCGTCAGCTGGTTTTGCAAGCTCGCTGGTGGGGAGCTTGATTTTGTCATTCTGATCGTCTTGGGAAAAGTTGATCAGCACCATGAAAAAGATAATGAGCTGAAAGACCATGTCGATCATGGACGTCATATCCATTTCGGCCGCTTTCGCCTCGAATCGCTGTTTGAATTTCATGTCTTGCCCTACTTGCTCACGACCGACCGTTCGATGCTCCCAACCGTTCTCAACATGGCGGCCGTTACTTCACAAAGGGCATAAACTTTTCAAGCAGGTCTTCCGATTGGACGCCGGCAAGGAGCGTGTTGCGCTGCACTCGATTTCGGAGGATGTTGTAAACGGTGATCGCGGGAATTGCCAACAAAAGTCCCACGAGCGTCGTGTAGAGGGCTTGCTCGATCCCACCCGCCAATTCATTGGGTTTGGGGGTTTGGGCGCTCGCAGCAATTTTTCCGAACGACGTCACCATCCCTTGCACGGTCCCGAGCAGTCCCACCATGGGGGCGATGTTTCCAATGAGGGCCAGATAGCCTAGCAGATGCTCCAGCTTCATGATCTCCGCTTCGCCGATGATCTGCATGGCTTCGTAGGCTTCTTCCTTTCCTTTTTGCAATTTCCCCAACCCTGCGGTCAGAACTTGTCCAAGGAAACTGTCGTCGGCTTGCACCAAGTCGACGGCGGCCTGAGCGTTCTTCTCTGCCAAGCTGGCTTCGATGCCTTGGACCAAGTCATCGGGAATGAAATTGCTCTTTTGTACTGCGAGGATGGCTCGGACCACCAACGCAACCAAGATGATCGACATGATCAAAAAGGTGATGGCGTACGAGGCACCGAGGGCCACCCACGTCTTAACGAGCATGTTCTGCTGAGCGGGAGCTGCAGGTTCCTGAGCATAGAGGGCTCCCGTCATCAGGAACCAACTCACGGCGCATGGCAAAGTGATGCGTGCCCAGGCTGCGAAACTCGAACGGAAGGAAGCAAAACGCATGAAAGTCTCCAAGACTACCGACTAGGAAAACGGTGACGAGATGGATGGAGGATCAACCCTCAAAGTTACTTTTTGGCCCACGAGGAATTCGGGTACAGCTTGACCAATTCGGATTTGGCATCGGCTGCACGAAGGGGTTCCCCCAGTTTGTTCCAGAGCACCGATAAATTGTACAGTGCTTCGGCATGGGCATCGGCTTGGGTGGAGTAAAGCAAGTGGGTTTTTAGGAAGGAAAGGATCGCTTCTTGATGGTTATTCTGGCTTGCATAGATTGCCCCCAGGCTATTGAACAAGGCGGCAAATAATTCGGCATCCGAGGAATCTCCGTCATCGACCATTTTTTCTAGCGAAGCAACTGCGTCCTTCCCTTTCCCCTGCGCGGCGTCGCATTGGATCAATCCTATTGCGGCCATCTTCTGAACCTTGAGCATCGCGGCATCCGAGACACTCGCTTGTGTCACTGCTGCCAACTTGCTGCGGGCTTCGTCGACCTCCCCTTGGAGAAGCAATGCTTTACCTTGCAGGTATCCCCCTCTCAATTTGAGCTCGGGGAAAGGAGCACCGGCGACAGCACCATAGTATCGAGAGGCTTGGTTAGGCACTCCCAGAGCGATAGCCAAATTACCTAGAGTTTCGGACGCGGCATAAAAGTTCGGGGAACTCGGATAGGTTTTCGCCCAGTCCAAAAGCAACTTGGTGGCGTTCACCAAATCCCCCTTGCCGCGCATGGCTTGGGCTGCAGCGAGATAAGCTTTGTAAAAAGCGAAGTCCTCTTTCATGGCATCGGTTTTCAAAGCCGAAGCTGCCACGTCGGCAATTTCTGTTTCCGCTTGATCGAATTGGCCTTGAACAATACTGTCCTTCGCTCGCGAAAGCGTCTGGGGTTCCCCATCGTAAACGACCCGTTCGACGTCGATGGTATCAAACGATTGCGTCGTTCCGCGATTGGACTCCAACACGATCTTATCCCGTGTTCGCTCGGTGATGCGTCCCGTAGCCGCAGCGCCACCTTTAGTAGGGAAGACGCGGTCTCGATCTTGCGCCGTAGCGCTCGATACTGAAACCAATACGATAGCGAGCGAGGTCCAAATCGTTCGGCCGGAGAGGGGTATCGCACGATGGATCAATGAAGAAAACATAACTTGGTTTGTCGCAATGGGTAAGTTGGATTGATGGCAGCGTGTGAGCTGTGGGTCAGTAAATCGCTATCGATTCAAATCCTGCTGAAGTTCCGCTTCCAGTCGTTCGAATTTCGATTTGAACTCGGGAGTTCCAAAGTTGGGGTGGAGAACTTTGGTTTGACGAATCACGGTCATGGCTCGGTTGAGTTCCTTCTTGCGGGCCTCTGGATCGGTCTCCAGCAAACCGCTTGCGCGCTGGCAAGTCGCAATGTTGAAACGGGCTTCGAAGTAGATGTCGCGGAAACTATCCTCCTTGACGCGTGATGCGGTGAGTTGCGCGATTCGATTCCAACCCCAAATCGCATTGGCTCCCTTGTCGTTCGGTTCGGTCCCCGCCCAAGCTTTGTAGAGCAAATCTTTATCGCGATTGCCACCCCACGCCTGCAGATTCTTAGCGGCCGCAATCTGAAACGTCACATTCATCGGTGTCTGCTTCAGGACATCGACAAAGATCTTGTGCGCCTCTTCGTACTTTCCTGCGCCGGCACGAGCCATTGCGATCCGCATTTGAAACTCTTCCGGCTTGCGATTGGCCGCCGCAATTTCTTCTGCGGTTTTCGAGGCGATCTTACTGTAGGCTTGGTCGGCAATCTCCATCAGCTCTTTCGATTGGACGGCGAGCCCGGGGACTTTTTGCAAGTTGCTAGCCAAAACGAAAACAGAACTGCCTGCTGAATCGAGAACGCTGATGTCGGATGTGAGCGCAACAAGCTGCTGCACCAACACACCTAAGGCTCCTCCGAGTCGAGCCTGATCCTCCAAGCTGCTAGTTTGTGAAACCTTGGTCGTGATCGAGTAGGCCAAATTTCGCAGAGCGTTGGTCAACAAGGTGTCGTCGGCGCCCGCCAAGGCCTTCATTCGGTCGACTGTTTCCGTCAATTGCTGCGTATCGAGTGGTTTGGCATTTGGCAGTCCTGCAGCTTGCACCATTGCTTGCAAACGGAGTTTGTAGGATTCCAGCTTATCTTTGGCTTCCAGCTTGTCGTTCGTCTCCATCAAGACCAACGTTCCCTTTTGAGGATCGTTGAGTATTTGATTGGCTTCGTCGATGCGATCGGCCGCGAGATAGATCGATGCAAGAGCATTGGCGCCGTGGATCGAGACGTTATCGGCTTTGTTGGAAGAAAGGTTTTTCCAAGCTCCCTGAAGAAGGGATTCGGCTTTCGCGAGAAGCGCTTTGTCTTCGGCGGTTTCCTCCGTCTTGTTGGTTCGATGTTCTGCAGCCCGCAACTGGTAGTCGCGCCAAAGCATTTGCCCCAATAGACTCGCACCGCCGATCGAATTGCCGCCGGACATTTCGACATAACGCTCCGCGTCCTCGTATTTTTTCTCGCGAATGGATAGCGTGACCAGGACATCGACCGCATTGCGACTCGCATCCGTGCCTGGCGCGATTTCTAGCATGAGTTTGGCGATTGTTTCCAAAGTCGGAATCAAGCCGGCTTGTTGATCTTTCGGTGTTGCGTCGATGAGTCGGGAGAGGGAGACCAATGCAAATTCGCCGCACTGGATGGCCTTGTCCGTATGGCGATCTGCCTGCAGGACGGCTTGCGAAACTGCCAACGCTTCCCAGAGCTTATCTGTCCGAAGGTATAGATAGGCCAAAAAGTACTTGCTCTCAAGCAACGCTTCGCGTCCATCGGCCTCGCGAAAGAGCTCGAGCGATCGACGATAAAGTGCAATGGCTTGTTCGCGATCCCGGGCGACATCGGCCGCAAGCTTGTCGATGTCGTCAGCGGAAGCATTTTGTTGTTTCAGGATGGGAAGGGTTCGTTCACTGTTTTCGGCTCGCTCCAATCGAATCTTCGCTGCAGCCGTCGCTTCTTGAAAGCTCTTGGTCTCGGGTAAGCTCTCGTCGTTCGCGGGCGCTGTGTCGAACCCCAATTCGGACAGCCCCTTCGCCGCACGTTCCTTGTGAGGCCCGTTGATTTTCAAAAGGTTTTGATAGGTGTCGCGGGCTGCTTTGCGATTATTGCGGAAAAGGTTTCCGTCCTTACCCTCGGTAAGCGTTTTTCCATACGCGAGACGCGCATCGGCCAACGCCAATTGCAGTTCGATACCCTGTGGTTCGCTTCGTTCCTGGGCGGAAAGGGATTTGGCCAGCTCGTCTCCCAACCCAATGGCTGCCTCGTATTTGGGAGGTTGTTGGGCCAACTCCAATCGCACGAGTCCCGCCGTCGCCTCGATTTTCCAAGTGCGAAAGATCCCTGCTTCATTGATTTCGGTGACACGGGTGAAGCTCTCCCTCGCTTCCTTCCACTTGCCCAGCTTCGCTTGGACTTGACCACGATAAAGCAAACAGAGAATACGTCGCCCGGCTTCTCGTGAGGATGTCGTTGTCTTTTCAATAATCTCACTGAGTTTGGCTTCGGATTTTTCAAGCCATTGCTTCCAATCGGTTGACCCATCTGGGTAGGTCTGGCTCAAGAACTCAAGTGTCTTGGCGTGCAAGATCTCGGCTTGCCGGTACTCTTCTTGGTAGCGGTCTCGAAGAGCCTTGTCCTCCGCCGTTTGAGCTCGGTTACCAGCTAGGTTTTGCAGGATGGGCTTGAGCTCTTCGTTGATGCTCACATACAGGGCTATTGCATCGCTGTAACCTTTGCGGGCTTTCTCCTTCAATTCCTCGGACTTGGCGGAGTTCTCCGGTTTTTTGCTTTCTTGGATAGCAAACGCAGCCCGATCGCGTAGCAAATCCCCCAATCGAGTTTGGGCTTCGCTTTTGCGAGGATGAGAACCGGCTGACGCGAGAAAGCTACGGAGTTGCTCCTCGAGCTGCCTCATCCTCGCCTCGATTTGATCGGGCTTTTGCAATGTGAGAAGCGAATCCTGTAGGAGACCTATCTTCTCCAAAGGCAAATCCGCTCGCAGACTCTCCGGGATCCGATTCCGCTTTTCCGCGATCTCGATGTATTGGATGCCGATATCAAAGAGTTGCTCGTCCCGCAGCCGCTCCAAGAATCGCTTCGCCGGTTCCTCCGCGACCATCGAAGGTGCGGATGCGGCTCCGCAAGCGAATGCAAGGCAGGTCATCCAACCGGATCGATTCGAAAAAATAGACATCGCGAAAAGGTTCGATATCGAGAAAAGGGGAAAGCGAGATCCACTCGTTCAGTATAGCGTCTCGACGCTTTCAAGTGCGGTACAGCGAGACGCACCCAAAGGGACGTTCCACCTCCAGCCCCGTGTCAACGCTACAAGCCGGAACAATGTACTCAACAGAATGATCGATCAGGGCAAGTCCCTGTCTTCATCGCGTGGCCATGGGGCGCTGTCCCATCGATAAAAGGTGTCTCGATCGGTCGCCGAGCGATCTTGGTCCTCCATCGCCGCTTGCTGCAATTCGAGATTCAGCGACGCGGCTGGATGCGTAGGAGATGCGATGGAGGGTAGGGACGAATCCGCTGGTAACTCTTGTTGTTCGGGTGGCAGGGGATACTCGTGTTGCAGCGATTCCTCCGCGCGATAGCAGCGGCTCACTTCCTCCACGACATCTTGCAATCGTATGCAGCGCTCCTTCGCTATCCAACAGCAGTCGTCGTACTCGGGGGAGAAATCGACTTCCCCTGTCGGGAGTTTGGACACTTTGCCTCGCACCAGGCCCCACGGTGTACCGACGCCGATCGATGCGCGGGGAAGCACCAACCGCGCTTGCTTGCGTACACGGATTCCCAAGGTGCCGGTGTGTCGGAACAACTCCGACTCCAACGCTTGGCGGTCTTCACGCCGGCAAAGAACGGTTAGCATGACACCTGGACGCTGCTTCTTCATTTGGATCGGGGTCGTGAATACGTCGAGAGCCCCGGTTCTCCAAGCAGCTTCGATGGCGAATCCGATCCGTTCCCCACTCACATCGTCGAGATTTGTCTCCAAGACCCACACCATATCCATATCTTCCGAAGCGGGGCGAGTCGGAATCGCATGACCTATGAGGATTCGGAGCAGATTGGGGCGATCGGGGACCTCTCGGCTTCCGGCACCATATCCGATGCGGTTGACCTGCATCGCCGGTATCGGACCATATTCGGAAACCAATTCCGCGAGAAGAACAGCCCCGGTCGGGGTTGTCATTTCGAAGGGGAGCCCGCATGGAGCAATCGGAATGTCTCGGAGCAACTCCGCCGTTGCAGGAGCTGGTAAGGGCACCACGCCATGGGAGATCTTTACCGTCCCGCTTCCTGTTGGAACCGGGGAGGCAACGGCCTTCTGGATGTCGAGTTCGTCCCACGCGACGGCCACGCCGACCATATCGACAATCGAATCGATCGCACCTACTTCGTGAAAGTAAACTTGATCGATCGTTGTCCCGTGTACCTTGGCTTCGACTCTGGCAAGTCGCTCGAAGAGTCGATGGGCGATTTCGGCCGCGTTCTTGCTCATCGTCGCGCGCCGGATCAAAGCAAGGATATCGAGCAAATTGCGATGCGCATGCTCCTTGGGATGTTCGATGACCAAATGCTGACCGCGAAATCCTTTGCGAGTTGCAGCCTCCGATCGAATCGATACTTCGGGAAGCCCCATAGAATGAACAACTTCCTGCACCGACTTGAGCGATGCACCGGCGTCCAGAAGCGCTGCCAAGGTCATATCGCCACTGATACCGCTGTGGCAATCGAAGTAAGCTATTCGCATGGTCAATCCGATTCCACAAAGGGATTATTAGCGTTGGATCCAGTCAAGGAACCCCATGGACTCGAGATCGCTTCGCAACTGTTTTTTCGTAGCGTCGCAGATCGGGTTGCAAGGGAGTCGCGGGGGGCCAATTGGGACGCCAACCATGTCCATAACCTCTTTGGCCGACGCGACGTAACTTACGCTGAAAAGCTTCCGCACCAACAGAACGCTGCGGTATTGCTCGAGTCTCGCTGCTTCGAAATCACCGCGTTGGAAGGCGGCGTGCAGGCGATGGTAGATGGGAGCGGCGAAGTTATAAGTGCTCCCGACAGCCCCCTTTGCGCCGAGGCTTAGTGCTGCGAGCAACGCCTCATCGCAACCGAAGGGGATGTCCCATGGGCCGCGCGGATGGTGCAGTAGCTCTTGATACATCATCAAATCGGAGTTGGTGAACTTGAGTCCGACCAAGTTCGGAATGGAATCGGAGGCTTTTTCCATGAACGAAGTCATCGAAAGTTGAACGCCGGTCATGGATGGAATGTCGTAGAAATAGAATGGTAGCTGGGGGGCCGATCTGGCGATCTGTCCCATGCACTGAACCAGCGTATCGACGGAATTCGGCTTGAAGTAGCTCGGGCTGAAGGCCGCGACAGCGACTGCCCCGAGTTCCTGAGCTTGCTGGGCTAAGGTGCACGCATCGGTTAGACAGTTCCCTCCCACATGGACCACCACTTGGAGCGAGGTGCCGCGCACGACCTCCATCCAGCGTTTGGCCAAGGCGAGTCGTTCGTCCACGGAAAGCGAATGGCATTCCCCTGTTGTTCCGCCTATGAATACAAAAGGGACGCAATTCGCTTCCAAATGGGCCGCTTGCTTCTCGACGACCTCCAAATGAAGATCGCCGTTGGAGCGAAACGGGGTATGGGTGGCAGCGACAAGACCATGCAAAGGAATGTGGTGAATTGACATGAAGGATTCGTCTGAGGGAGGAATGGTCGGGGGTGTTATTCTTGATTACCCATGAGTAGGCTGCCGAGTCCGAGGCCTCCGAGTACGGAGCCTTCTTCGGCATGTTTGCTGGTACCCCGCGCGGCGGAAACAATGCTGGAGGCCAGTCGGGAAAAGGGAAGACTCTGGAGCCAAATGGGACCCGGGCCTGTCACGGTCGCCATGAACAGACCCTCTCCACCGAAAAGGGTGTTTTTAAAACCTCCGACAAACTGCACGTCGTACTCGACGGTGGGCCCGAGCGCCATCAAGCACCCCGTGTCGAGTCGGATCCGCTCGCCCGGTGCTAAGACGCGATGCACCATTGCCCCCCCTGCGTGGACCAGCGCGATACCGTCACCGCGGATGCGCTGCATGATAAATCCTTCGCCGCCAAAGAGTCCCACACCTATCTTCTTTTGGAAGGCGATTGAGACTTGAAGCCCCTTCGCTCCGCAAAGGAACGCGCCCTTTTGGCAAATGATCTCCCCACCCATCTGATCCAAGTGCATCGGTGTGATCCGACCAATCGTCGGAGCTGCAAACGCGATATGCTCCCGACTTCTGGGGTTGTTGTTCGTGAAAGTGGTCATAAACAGCGACTCGCCCGTGAGGACTCGCTTCCCGGCAGAGACCACTTTGTTCCAAAAGCCACCACTGCTGCTCGATGGATCTCCAAAAACAGTTTGCATTTCAATGCCCGACGTCATGTACATCATGGCACCAGACTCCGCAATGACCGTTTCGCCCGGGTCGAGCGTCACTTCCACAAATTGGGAGTCGTCCCCGTGAATGGTGTAATCGATCTGGTCCGAAACCCCTTGCTTTCCCGAGGGGGACTGAAACGAACGGCTGACTGGGAAAGCCGCCTGCCCTGCATGCGACGATGGGGGGGGCGAAATCGAGGGAGGGGAAGTGTTCAGCGGCGCAGTCGGCAATGAAGATGTTTCTTGAATCGCTTCGAAAACCTGGGAGCAATCCTGACAGCGAACCGATTTGCCAAGATGTTCCGGAGCGAGCCGATAGGCTTTGGTGCAATGAGGGCAGCGGATTGTGAGCATATTTCAGCGTGAGATCATTCGAACGGAAAGCGAGGAGATGGTAAAAGCTCGCAAATTGTAACGCTTTCCCAAGATGTTCGGAAAGCGGACTCCATAACAATCGCGGATTTCGACGGAGTCTACGAAACGACGTACTTCTCACTCAATTCGGACTCCGTGGACCTCAGCTCTGGTGGTTCGTCCGACTGCAGCATCAATTTGAGGAACAACCAAATCGACACCCAAACGATCAGCAGCACCACATGCATGACGATGGCATGGGTGATCGTCCAAAGAAAGACCGCCAAAAATGCCATGCTCGTCGCCGGGACATCGGGGCGCATCTCGAGTTGAAACGGAGAGACGATCACGGCGGAGCAAAAACCGCACATCAGATCGATAAAAGTGCCGATGGGAAAGATGATCGATGCGATGAGCCGGAGGATGTAGGTTGCATAGAGGGAATACCGGATCGCTTTGCGCTGCCGAAAAGCCTTGTCGTGTGTCCGATAGTCCATCAGTACATAAAGAACGATGAAGATCGCGATTCCTACCAGCATCGCCGGCCAAGTCCCGCGAGGAATAATACTGGTGGCGATAATGAAACTGGGGGCGGCGGCCACGCCACAGACGAGTGTCCAAGTCCCAAACGAGCGGAGGTAGGAAAAGCTCGTCGGAGTCGACGGAGCGGATGCCTTGATCGGTTCTGTATAAATGGACGCTTGGTATGGGTTGATTTCGGACATATAAAGTTGCCTGGGCGCGGGCGATGGATGTTATCCGGTTCGAACGACCATTGTAGACCGTTTTTATTCTCCGGGTTGCATGGAATTGGCTGTCATGATTTCAAACGTCGAAATTGCGAATCTCTTTGAAGAAATGGCGGACTTGCTCGAGCTATCTGGCGAGAATGCATTTCGCATCCGAGCCTACCGCAATGGGGCCAAGGCCATCGCCGAAATGTCCGACAGCGCTGCGACCTGGGTCCGCGAGGAAAGAGATCTCACGAGCGTAGAAGGGATCGGGGAAACGTTGGCCGAAAAGACGAAGGTCATCGTCGAGACAGGACATTTACCTCAACTCGAAAAACTGCGAGCCGCCGTCCCTGCATCGTTGCGGTCTATCATGGCGATCCCTGGACTGGGGGCCAAAAAAGCGATGAAGCTCTTCCAAGAGCTGGGCGTTCAAGATCTCGCAGGGCTCCGATCCGCGTGCGAATCCGGCTTGGTCGCTAACCTCAAAGGATTCGGCGAGAAAACGCAAACCAGTATCCTTGCGAACATGCAAATCGCCGAGAAAGCCGCAACCCGGATCTTGTCCGATGCAGCGGAGACTCTCGTTCAGCACATTCGCAAGCACATGTCGCAGTGCCCGACGCTGGAGCGAATCGAGTTCGCCGGAAGCTACCGACGGGGTAAGGAATCGGTCGGCGATCTCGATGTGTTGGTCACCAGCGTCGATCCTACTGCGGTGATGGATCACTTCGGAAAACTCTCCATGATCCACGAAGTCATCCAGCGAGGCGACACAAAGATGAGCGTACGTGTCCAGGATTCCTTTCAAGTCGATTTGAGGGTTGTCGACGATGCGAGCTGGGGTGCTGCCCTTCAGTACTTCACCGGCAGCAAAGAGCACAATGTTCGCATTCGGTCCATGGCAAAAGCGAAGCGGTACAAGATCAACGAGTATGGTGTTTTCACTACGGCAGATGGAGCACATCGTGTCGCGGGCGCGAACGAAGAGGAAATCTATCGGTTGCTCGATCTGCCCTGGATCCCCCCCGAGTTGCGTGAAGACCGTTTGGAGTTTGAGCCTGATAGCAACAAAACGATTCAGCAACTGATCGAGCTTGGAGACGTTCGCGGGGATCTACACATGCACACCCATGCGACCGACGGCGAAAACTCGATCGAAGAGATGGTAGAGGCGGCCAAGCAACGAGGGCTTTGTTACATCGCGATCACCGATCACTCGAAACGGGTTAGCATGGCTAGGGGCTTGGATGAAAATCGCTTGCGTGAGCAATGGAAGACAATCGATGCTATCAACCGAAACTCAGACGGCACTTTCTGGATCTTCAAAGGAGTCGAATGCGACATACTCGAGAACGGGAAAATGGATTTGGCCGACGACTGCCTCGCAGAGGCGGATTGGGTGATCGGCAGTATTCATTACGGGCAAAAGCAACCTCGAGCCCAAATCACCGAACGGATTCTCAATGCGATTCATCACCCGCATGTCCATATGATTGGACACCCAACAGGTAGGCTGATTGGCAGACGCGAGCCCTACGACGTGGATTTGGAGCAAGTCATGTCGGCCGCTGTCGAAAAAGGAAAAGTGCTTGAACTCAACGCCAATCCCCATCGACTCGATTTGAACGATCTCCACACGACCACCGCTGTGAGACTAGGGATCACGATCGCCATCGATACCGATGCGCACTCTACCCAGAGCTTGGATTTGATGAAATTCGGAGTGCGCCAAGCTCGTCGCGCTGGAGTGAGGGCATCGCAAGTGCTCAATACCCTTTCCCTTTCCGATATTCGACCGCGTCTAGGAGTTCGGTGAGAATCATGCAACGCATCGGTATGTTTGGTGGCTCGTTTGACCCGATTCACATCGCCCATCTCATCCTGGCGGAGTGCTGCCGAGAAGCCTTGGAATTGGAGCAAGTCCTATTCATTCCGGCGTTTATTTCCCCCCTCAAGCAAGACTCCCATCCCATCGATGCCAAACATCGTGTCGAGATGATTCGACTGGCGATAGGCGGTAATCCTGCCTTCCGTATCGACACGCGCGAGCTGGACCGAGGAGGGGTGAGTTATACGATCGATACGGTACGCGATTTGAGGCAGGAGTATCCGAATGCGGAGTTGGTTTTATTGATGGGAGCCGACTCGGTTCGAGATCTTCCAAAGTGGAGATCGCCGGGGGAATTGCTCGAGTTGGTTTCGATAGGCGCTATATCGCGTGGTGGGCTCGGTGAGCCACCGTGGGAGTCAATCCGCGGTTTGGTCAACGAGGAACGCTGGCTTCAATTGCAGAAACGAATCGATGCACCGCAGTTGGAGCTGAGCTCCGGTTCGCTGCGACAGCGGATCGCGTCAGGGCAGTCGATACGTTATCAAGTCCCTGCACCGGTTGAAATGTATATCCAACAACATCAGCTTTATTTCAATGCGGCCAAGCAGTACTCGCGGCGGTTGTGAGCCAATTGCCGAGCGTCGACCCGGGAGTATCCCCAACTGTGGACGCGTTCCAAGTGATCCGGGATCAACTTTGCATGTTCCCAGTCGGAAAGTTTGATCGTGAGAATCAGGCCTTCGATGCGGGAGGTGGGGTAGGTCACGATGGCCTCGATTGTATCGAGCGTGTAGTTCGGGGCGACGTTGGCATCGCAAATCAAGTACTTGAACGGGGCGAACTCCTTTCGCTTCACTTGTAGCGAGCGTGAACGCCAATGCGTGAAGGATGGATGGTTTGCGATCCTCTCGTCCATATCTGCAGGGTCGACACCGGTCACCTTGGCGCCGAGGTCGAGAAGAAGTTGGCAGGCGCCTCCGGGGGAGGATCCTATTTCCACGACACGATCGCCAGGCTTGATCGGCATCTCGCTCCATCGAATGGCCTCCGCCAGTTTCAAATAAGCGCGGCTGATCATTCCATCGGGAATGGGCGGGGCATAGACGCCGCCGGCCCAGCCGTCTTCGGTCGTTTGAACCGGTTTGGCTGCCAACCACCAACGATTCGGTTCATCGAGGCAAACCTCCAGAATTTTGGTATCCGCAGAGGCGATATGGTCGCTCGAGGCCCGCCGGGAGTCCCCTCGTTTGTCCAGCGCTGCGTTGAATTTTTCGACCAAGAACGAAGCCAGAGCCGATCGCCCCGGTTCGAAGCCATGCCAGCCGGGTTGGGCGATGTCCCGCTGCCAAATGTGGAGGTGCTCCCAATCAAGTTCGCCCACCTTCTGCAGGATGGTCTCGATCATCGGCTCGGCCAACTCCCCTTCGAGCCGTTCCAGCACATGCCCTCGCGAACGGATCAGGGGGTGATCGGGAAGGGAACGAGACCAAGGTGGAGTAGCAAGGTTCGATTTAAACGTAACGAATCCCTTTTGCGAGTAAGCCAATCGGTAAGGCCCGAGCGGCTCGCACAGCAGCTCCTTGAGGATCTTCTCGGCGCCGTGCTGGCATGCTGCGTAAACAAAGGGACTGGTGAAGGGTTGGTTCATGCGTTGGGTGAGGAATCGGGAGGACAAAGCGAAAAAGATCGCTCTGCCACGGATGGAGGGCGCTCGACGGAGGACTTGGGATCCGCACAAAGAGATAGCATGATATTTCGTAAATTCTTCATGAACCCTCTGAAAGTGGAGAGAAAAGCGTACTTTTCAGACTCTTTGAAGTGGACGATGGTCGTCGTGCTCGCCTATAACTATGCAATCGGCGGCAGAATTGTTTGACGCATGACACCATCCGCCGGGGGGACCCCGCCCAGCAGTATCCAGCCCTAGAGATTTATGGCAAAGAACGAAGAAGCATTCGAAGTCGAAGGTACCGTAACCCAAGCGTTGGCCAACACCCGTTTCCGCGTCCAGTTGGAAACAGGTTCGGAGGTTCTCGCGCACGTGGCCGGAAAGATGCGAAAGAACTTTATTCGTATCGTCCCCGGAGACAAGGTAAGGGTTGAGCTTTCCCCTTATGACCTGGGCAAAGGTCGAATCGTCTTCCGAGAACGGTAAGCCGTCCCCGTCGCGAGCGAGTCTAGGCTCCGTCGAACGGCACCTTCGAACGGCGTTGATCGCTGTCGTTGTCGCTCTCTCATGGGTAGCGGATCCGCCCAGTTATTGGCTTGCACCTCGCGGGCCGCTCTCACTCCGTCGGCCGCCATCTTCTACGGTTCACCGCGGAATTTGCTCTGTTCTCAGCTCGCAGCCCACGCGCCACTTCGATATATTTCTTGGCGGGCGAGGATAATGTTTTGTTCCAAGATGCCGAGTTTTGGGGCGAATTGGTTTCGCTCGGTTGCAGATGCCATCCGTATTTCGCTCGCGTTCTCTTGTCAGTGAAGTTTTGATCGTCTAGGAGTCTTAAATGAAGATGAAGTGGTTTGTTCGTTCAAGTGTCATCGCTGCCCTCGCGTTTGCAGCTCCGACACCAGCCGATTTGCTATATGCGCAGGGAGCGAAGAGCCAATCAGCTTCTGCCGTGATCGAAGAGGCAGAGGATGCCTCTGTCGTCGTCGTCGGATTGGC
The DNA here is from genome assembly GCF_001610875.1 of Pirellula sp. SH-Sr6A. Lineage (NCBI taxonomy): Bacteria > Pseudomonadati > Planctomycetota > Planctomycetia > Pirellulales > Pirellulaceae > Pirellula > Pirellula sp. SH-Sr6A. The sequence continues at coordinate 4,342,782 of NZ_CP011272.1, forward strand.
ACCGGTCGATACGATGCTCCCCAACGTCCAGCACTTGGCCCGCCTCATCGCAGGTGGTGGGGGCGCAGGTACGGTCGCAACCCTGATCAAACAATACACGGGCGGCCTCGATACCGCGCGTCCAGCTGGGGTCTTTGTGGAACTAGATGAGTCGGGAACTCCTTCCCCCATCGCATGCCTTCCCCTGCGTAACTTGGACGAGTTCTTTCAACAGCTTGTGATCTTCGGCGAACCCGAAGACCTCGGCGACGGACTCTACTCTTTCAACATCGGCAACTCGATCTACCTTCGCAAAGTGGAAGGCTGGCTCGTGGTTGGCCAATCCGAAGATGCTGTATTGAATTTCGATACGACCGTCGCGGAGAACTTAAAAGGAATGGTCGCGAAGTACGATTTGCGCGTCCAAGTCAATCCGCAAAACATTCCTGATGAACTCCTCCAGTTCTTCATGAGCCAAATGCAAGCTGGCATTGAACAGGGTATGGCGAGCAACCCGAACATGAGCGAAGAGCAAGCCGAAGCGGCCCGTGCAAATGCAGAGCAAATGATGGCGAGCTTTCAAGAAGGCATCGAAGGCACCGAGAAGTTCGTGATCGGTCTCGCTGTCAACAAAGCCGACAAAAAGACGATGCTGGACGTCGGTACCAAGTTCGTCGAAGGCTCCAAGTTCGCTACCCAAATCGAGAAGGTCAAGGGAAGCATGGCGACCCTCGCCGGGATTCCTCAAGACGCATCGATGATGAGCGCTCAATCCTTGCAACTGATCGCTCCCGAAGAAGTCAAGCAACTGGAAGACACGATGAGCTCCTCGATCGAAGCTGCGTTCAAGCAGATCGAAGAGAATGCGAAGAATCCCGAAGATGCTGCCAAAGCAAAGGATTTCATCAACCGACTTGTTGAGCTTGTCATGGACAGCGCTCGCGAAGGAAAAATGGAATCGGCTCTCAACATCACCGTGGAGAAGAATCTCAATGCCGTCGGTAGCTTCACCGTGGCAGACGGAAAGAAAGTCGAAGCCCTCGCTGCGGAAGCGTCGAAGGCTCTCGCCACGGAAAAAGACGTACCCGTCAAACTTCAAGTCAATACGGGCAAGCACGCCGGTGCAAACCTTCACAAGCTGACCGTTCCCCTCCCACCCGAAGCGGACGATTCGGCTCGCAAGGTGTTCGGCGATCAAGTCACCGTTGCCATCGCAACCACTCCGAAGGCCGTTCACTTGGCATTGGGCAAGGACTGCGACACGGTGATCAAGTCGACCATCGATCGCGTGACCGCAAAGCCATCGTCTCCAGCGGAAATGGTCAAGGCTCGTTTCAATTTGACCCAACTCCTCACCTATATCCAATCGATCAAGTCCAATCCTGTCGTCGATGCCATGCTGGAAACAGCATCCGGCGGCGCTGACAAGGTGATGGTCGATTCCAAGGTGGGGGATCGCGAGTCCGTCGTTCGAATCACCTTCGAAGACAACGTGATCAAAGCGATTTCTTCCGGCGCAAAGGCTGCTCAGGGTGGTGGGCAAGGGGGCTTCTAGGCCGACTTGAACCGCTTAAAGCGAAACCGATTCGTGAATCATCAAGAAGGGGAGAGTAAAAACACTCTCCCCTTCGTCATTGAGTGCCCCCAGCATCTCTCGCTTGAGTCTCTCGCATCGACTTCGTATACAACCATTCGCTTCCGGGCCAGAAGGCTTGGTGCGGGTACGCCTACGGCTGACTCTTCAACGATTTGCTGTACGCGGGATACGAAGAAGTCTTAAGGAACGAAGAGGAATTCATTCGTATTGAGGAGCACGTTTGCCAACTCGGCTGTCGTGGCTTGTTCGAGATAGCGCATGCTTTGTTCGAGCTCTGATTTCGATGGTCCGCGGCAGAGGATGCGTTCGAACAAGGTGGTAACGATTTTCTCCTGATCATTAAACAGTACGGTGATTGACGCGTCGATCCTTTGCGCTGCTTGCACGGCGAGCTCGCTATTGAGCTGCGCGAGAGCTTGCGGAGCGACGATCGAGACATCGCGCCGGCCGCATGAAGTAGCGTTCTCGGGCTGGTCAAAAGTCTCCATCCAGGGCAGTCGCAACGTACGCTTCTGAATCAAATACAAGCTCCTCACATTTTGTTTGGACGGGGGTGAGGGATACCACCCTTTGGTTTTCTCTTTGTTATCGTCGAGAATCGCCGGATTGGTTTGGAGGATGTCTTGGCTCAAATCAGGCCACACTGGTTTGTCCACCTCTTCCAAGATGAGCAGCCCCGAGGTCGATAGGATAGCATCGCGCAACTCTTCGGCTCGCAATCGATGCAACGTTCGGCGCGGACTTGCCCACCGAGCCGTTTGCGGCGAAATCGTGCCCATCGCATCAGAAACTGCGATCTGCCGGTAAGCGTGAGAAGTGAGGATCAGCCTCTGGATGGATTTGATCGACCAACCACTCGCCATCAATTCGGAGGCCAAGTAATCGAGCAAAGGCAGATTGCTCGGTGTCGCTCCCGTCCAACCGAAATCATTCGGCGATTCAACCAGTCCAACTCCGAAATGATGCTGCCAGAGTCGATTGACCAATACGCGAGCTGTCCATGGATTTTGGTCCGATCCGATCCACCGAGCTAACGCAGTTCTTCGACCTGTTGTCTCGCCATGGGAAGGTATCGAGATCTCAGGAGGGATCGGAAATATCACGCTTGGAAAGCCGGGAGTAACTGCTTCCCGTGGTTGTCGATGATCTCCTTGGTAGAGCACTCGCGTTTCCTCCAGCTTGCCCACCGATTCACGAACCAACAACGCGTCGGAACGGGAATTGTCGATCTGGCACGCGGCAAAGAAGGCTCGAAAGCGGTAATGGTCCGCCTGGGACAAGGGATCGGTCTTGTGATCATGGCATCGGCAACACCCCATCGTGAGTCCCAAAAACGCGCTGGCGGTCGTTTCGGTTAAATCTGCCATCCACTCCGACCTTGCCCGGTCTTCCTCTTGAAAGAGTTTGGCCGCATTGTCATAGGGTCCCAATCGCAAATAACCGGTTGCGATCAACGAATCAGGAGTATTGTCAGCCGTGGATTCAACTGAAGGTGCAACAGATGGTTCTGTGTTTCCCTCCATCAGCTCGTCGCCCGCGAGCTGTTCCATAACAAATCGATCGAATGGCTTATCGTGATTCCAAGCTCGGATGACATAGTTGCGAAATCGCCAAGCCCCTGGACGAAACTCATCCCAATCGAATCCATTGCTATCGCTATAGCGCACCGCATCCATCCACATGCGAGCCCAGTGCTCTCCATAGCGAGGGGAATTCAAGAACAAATCGATCTGCTTGGTATCCCGATCAGGAGCCACATCCAGCTCGTACTCGGTCCAGTCTTCGTGACGGAGCGGCAACCCGGTAAGGTGAACAGAGAGCCGCTTCAACCAAGTTTTATCATCCACGTCAGGTGCAGGTGTTTGTTCAGAATCTTCCCATTGTGCTAATAGAAACGCATCGATCGGGTTCCATACCCAGTCCTGGTGCTCCACCGCGGGAACGTTGGGGTTGGTGATGGGGCGAAGGGACCAGAGTTGCAGCCGAGCATCGCCAAAAAGTTTGCGAATCGGATTTTCGGGATTGTGTAGCTCCGCAAACTCCATCGGCTTGCTCGGTTTGGAATTAAAAGCGGGGGTTTCCTCAGCAAGGGCCGTGCACGATAGCGAGGTGAGCAGGGCGGCGCTGCAGCATACTTCTCGGGCGAGCAGGAAGCGGGGGACACCTGATCCAAATCGAAAGAAAGGCAATCTCATCGCGGGCTCCGTTTCATCCCTGGAGCAAGTCCAAAAGTGGTTTTGCTGACCCGGAGACCCCGGTTAGCCGCTCGTCCCGACCGTTGACCAGGTAAGAGAGGTCTTCGCAGTCAATTCCCATGGCGTGGAGGATCGTGGCATGGAGGTCTCGAAAGGGAATAGGGCGTTCGACGGCCATCAACCCAATCTCGTCGGTCGCGCCGATCCGCAACCCGGGGCGAATCCCACCTCCGGCCATCCAGATGGTAAACCCGGCCGCATTGTGCTGCCGCCCCTTGTCCCCCTGCATCATAGGTGTCCTACCGAATTCGCTCGCCCATATCACTAACGTACTATCTAGCAGCCCGGTTTGCTTGAGGTCATTTAGCAATGCCGCGACCGGTTGGTCGGTCCATCTCGCTCGCGGAGTATGGTTCTCGACCAATTTGCTATGCGCGTCCCAACCATCTTTATCAGGCATGTCGTAGAGCTGAACGATTCGAACTCCCTTCTCCACCAGCCTTCTCGCCAACAAGCACTTGCGTCCAAAGCTCTGCGTCCGCTTGTCTTCGTGGTCGAGCCCGTACATGGAATGAATGTGTTTCGGTTCATCCTCCAAACGCCCGATTTCCAATGCTTCCGATTGCATGCGATACGCGAGCTCGTAGGAAGCGATCCGGGCATCGAGTTCTTGCATACCCGGATGCTGTTGCTGGTGTTCGCGATTGAGGGACTGCATCAAGTCGATCGATTCCCGCTGGTGTGCTGCAAACGCAGGTGGAGGAATCAAATGGGGAACCGGTTCACCCAGCGAGCGGATTCGCGTCGATTGAAACGCAGGGGGAAGAAATCCGTTGCTGTAATTAGCGGATCCTCCCAATGGGCCCGCATCGAAGAGGACCACATAGCCAGGCAAATTCTCATTCTCCGAGCCGAGCCCATAGGTGATCCAAGAACCGAGACTCGCCTTCCCAGCCCGGACGTCTCCCGTATGTAGTTGATAACTGGCAGGTGCGTGATTGTTCGAGTCCGCCTGCATGGAATGGATCAAGCAGATGTCGTCGACGTGTTCAGCCATGTGCGGGAACAAATCGCTCACCCAAGTGCCCGACTGCCCGTACTGCTTGAAAGTATACGGGCTGGCTAAGATTTTGTCCTCACAGCCATGAAACACGTTCGAGTGCACCGACTTGTTCAACGCTTCTCGAATCGACTCGGGGACTTTTTGGCCATCTAGCTTTTGCAGTTCGGGTTTGTAATCCCAAGTATCGATCTGGGATGGTCCGCCGACCAGGAAGAGAAAGATGACCGATTTGGCTGTTGGGGCGAAGTGGGGTTGGCGGGCTGCCATGGGGCGAAGGGGATCGATGTGCCCGAGAGCATGGAGTGGCGGAGCTGCCCGTATAAGATCCTGGTGCAGGAGGGCCAAACCAGCGGCAGCGCCAAACCCTCCTCCGAGAGATTGGAGGAAGCCGCGGCGATTTGCCGTTTCGCGGAAGACACCACGCGATGGAGGGGGATTAGGAATTTGGTGGAGAGGCATAGCCGGTATAGTATACTCCAGCGGCACAAGTTCGTTGGCCATCGGGGATCCACCCCTTGTTCCTCCCCATCCCTTATCCATCTTTTGGGCAATGCGTTCCATTTCTGTTTGCTATCGACTCAAAGCCTGGTGCTTGATCGGGTGTTTCCTCGCGGGCTGCGATACATCTCCCGACTTGGAAACACCTTCCTCATCGGTTGAAGATTCGGTTACCAGCACCCGGGCTGCCCTGGACGAAGCGACCATCGGGAAGATCGAGCGGTTTTGCGGCGATTGCCACCCGCTACCTATCCCGACCACTTTTCCACGAGAGAAATGGGCCGAGGAAGTCCGGCAAGGATTCAAGTTCTACATCGAATCCAAGCGGACCGATTTGCCCGAGCCAACCCAGCGGGATGTCATTCGCTATTACGAGGAGCAAGCTCCCGAGTTGGTGGTCGTTCCGCGTGCCGATGAGATGAAAGAATCGCAAAGTCCCGTTCAGTTTCAACGCGGCGAACCTCTCGCGGTTGCAGACGTCGCACCCGCCACCGCACACCTTGTTTGGCAACCTGCCGATGGAAGCCTCCTCTTCACCGACATGTATTCCGGCACTCTGAAACGCTGGACTCCCCCGTCTCCATCTCCGTCTCCATCCAAAGTGTCAGCGACCGATTCTGTTCGCACGATCGCAGAGGGCAGGAACTTCTGCCGCGTCGTCCCATTCGATTGGGATGGGGATGGCCACATGGACTACATCGTTGGCGAAATGGGTAGCTTCCGCGTAGGGGACCATGAGAACGGTCGCGTTTCTATTCACTTCGGGGGCGAAGCTCCTGAGTCCATCGTGATCGCAGAGGGGATTGGTCGGACCGTCGAGGCCAAACCTTTTGATTACGATCAAGACGGGGATCTCGACCTTCTCGTCGTCGACTTCGGCTGGCGCGATTCGGGGTCGTTCAAGCTGCTGCGGAACGACGGTGGAGAGAAACGCTCGCCTCGTTGGAAGCTGGAAGTGATCGATGATCGGCACGGCGCGCTGGGGGTGGAATTCGCCGATCTCGATCAAGACGGCAAAATGGATTTCGTCGTCGCCTTCGCCCAGGAGTACGAGACCGTCGAAGCCTTTTTGCAACGCGAGAATGGTACCTACGAGAAGCAATTGATTCTTCAACTTCCCGATCCTTCGTACAATTCGAGCGCCTTTCAGTTGGTGGATCTCGATCAAGATGGGCGGATCGATGTCGTGCACACCTGCGGCGATGTCATGGATTCCTTACTCCCGAAACCCTACCACGGATTGCGATGGGTCAAGAATCTGGGGGATAGCAAATGGGAGAATCGAGAGTTGGGATTGCTCGTCGGAGCACTCCAATCCGCGGTGGCGGACTTCGACGGGGATGGGGATCTCGATATCGCATGCGTCGGCCTCTTTCCCCATGGTGGTAGTTCGGGGCCAGGCGCTTTTGACTCGATTTGTTGGTGGGAACAGAAAACATCGGGCGAGTTCCAAAGGCATAGCGTAGAACGGGATCACTGTTCCCATGCGTCATGCGTTGCCGCCGATGTTGACGGGGACTCTCGTATCGATCTCGTGGTCGGTGAGTGGTTGGATGACAAACAAAAAGGGGCCTTTCGGGTCTTCCGAAACCTTCCTGCGACAACCCCCGTATCATCTGCTTCGCACGACAGCAGCGAAGTGGACTAAAGCCCAATCGTTTTTTTCGTGAAGCGATCGACCGAGACAGCCCCTGGCTTGTATTCCAAAATGTCGATCACTTGCAAGGATTTGCCTGACTCCGACTTCGTCTCGATGGTCGCTTTCTTCGGTGCAACGGACTTGCCATGCGCTTCGTGCTCCAGCTTGCCGCTGATGATGAGACCTTCTTTTACAAAGCGATATCGAGAAGGGACAAAGCCTGCCACGTTGGTAAATTCGATTTCCCATTCGATTTGCGACTTGCTAGGCCCGATCACTTCTGCCTTCAAAAGGACTTTCTCGGGTGAAGTCGTGTCTCGTTTGAATGATAAGGCCACAATCTCTTGATCCTCTTTGTTTAAAAGCCAGTTCATTGGTATGGCGCTGATCTGTGTGAATGAATCGAGGATGTTTAATGACCGAGAGTAATCGTCTTCCGATTGTAGTTTGAGTTTGCCATCTGTTTTCACGGCACTGAACGAAACGGTAGGTGACGAAACTTGATAAATCGTCTTTCCGTCCTCCTCGATATCCTCGCGAAAGTACCCCTCCAGCTTGCTCGTGTCGACGCTGCCGAAGAATGTAACAGACTTGATCCGGTCGTAGTCTCGGGCGGGTTCATTCGCATCCTCTCCCGTCTCGCGCACGGTTGCTTTGCCATGTCCGTTGTACATCCCGATCGCAACGCTTTGAAGATCGTGGAGAATCTGTGTTGCCAAGGGATTGTCGATGCTCTTCATTCGGTCGGCGATACTTTCGGATCGTCCCTCGTCGGTCAGCCAACTGGACGTTAGCAGGACGAGCGTAGCGAAAAGGAATAGCGTAGTCTTCATGAGCGTGCTCCTCATTGTTTGCGGGGTGTGGGCCTGTGGGGTGATGGAGGTGTGGGGCGACCAAGAGTAGATATGCGAACTAGCCCTTAGTTTATGAGATGGGTGGAATCGACATCGCCCAGTATCGAGGTGATAATTTCAAGGGACTGGGATATCCGCCTTTGAAAACTTGGGAAGACAAACGTGGAGGAGAAGCTTTGGCAGCATACATTTTGGTGAGAGTCGAACTGACCGATCCGGAGCAATACAAAAAGTACACGCAAGAAACGCCGGCGGTGATCGCGCAGTACGGTGGCAAGTTCATCGTCCGAGGAGGCCCGATCGAGAACATGGAAGGCCCCGAGGAGACGGCAAGGATCGTTATCCTCGAGTTCCCGACCATGGACGACGCGAAGCGATTTTACCACTCTGAGGAGTATCAACGCGTTCGGCTCCTTCGCGAGGGTGCTGCTCAGGTGCAGCTTTTTGCCATCGATGGATACAAGGGATAGGAATGGCTCTCGGGACATCAAAGGTCCCTGATTTCCTCGACATCCAGGAGAGCGACGGAAGGCACCGATGGAGCACTTGGTCTAGATTTCAACGCCCGGATCCGCTACTTGAGTAATTCTGGCCAGAAAGGCGGAAATTCAAGCGGTGGTCCCATGCTAGCAAATCTCAACACTCCGACAGTCTCGCGAATTCGTTCGAGGGGCATTCGTTTGTTGGAATCGGCCTATGCGTTGGTTCTGGTCGTCGTCGCAAGCCTAGTCTTGAGTACTGCATCCAGCGCGATGGCTCAAACGAGCACGGACGATTTTCTGTCGCGAGCGCAACAAATCCGTGACAGTGCTCCGGTGAGGAAAGCCACAGCAGAGAACGAGCGGGCAACGGACCCTGGAAGCGGCCTCGAGCAATTGGTCGACCGAGTCGGGGGAGGTCCCGCAGAGTGGATCAGCCCCCGAGGGCTTTCGAGTTCCCTGCAAATCCTTTTATTGCTGACCGTTCTTAGCCTTGCTCCAGCGATCTTGTTGATGACGACATGCTATGTTCGCATCATCGTGGTGTTTGGATTATTGAAGCAGGCTCTAGGAGCCCAACAGTTACCTCCGAGTCAGGTCATCACCTCCATCTCGTTGTTTGTCACCCTTTTCGTGATGAGCCCGGTATGGAATCGCGTGTATGAGGATGCCATCGAACCTTATACAACGGAGGGTTCGCGCATGACCGCCACCGAAGCTTGGGACAAAGGAGTAGGTCCTATTCGCGAATTCATGATCCGGCAGATTGATTTGGCGGACAACCATGACGACGTCCATTTGTTCTACAGCCGGTATGCGCCAGGCAGCCAAGGCCCATCGAGCTTTGACGATGTTCCACTCCAAGTCCTATTACCAGCCTACATGCTCAGCGAGCTCAAGACTGCTTTTTTGATGGGATTCAAGATCTACCTCCCCTTCTTGATACTCGACATCGTGATTGCATCGGTGACGGTTTCGATGGGGATGATGATGCTCCCTCCTGCCTTGATCTCGACTCCATTCAAGCTCTTGCTATTCGTTTTGGTCGATGGTTGGCGACTGGTCGTTTCGATGTTGCTCGACAGCTTTGGAACGTTATCAACGTGACCGGTTCATTCTCCTTCCATCCCGCAACTCCCATTCAACAAGGTGACACATGACTTCGAGCGAAGCGGTGGATTTGGTCCGCGAAGCGATTTTGATGTCGCTGATTCTCGGTACTCCGTTGCTGGTCATCGGAATGGTCGTCGGGTTGGCGATTGGATTGATCCAAGCGTTGACGCAGATTCAAGACCAAACGGTGAGCACGGTTCCTAAGCTGGTCGCGATGACGCTGGGGATTGTCGTTTGCCTCCCGTGGCTGGCCGACCGAATGATCGATTATTCTCGCGATCTCTTTCACGAGATCCCGCTCCACGTCTCGAAGCGATAGTGCTTGAACGTTGCCCTCATGTTTGACAGCGTCGAGTTTTTAAAGAGTTTGCTTTACGGGCCGATGTGGACGTTTCTCTGCATCGTTAGTCGCATTGGCCCGATGTTGGTACTCATGCCGCCGCTGCAAGGGGCCTCGGTCCCCAACCGCGTCAAAGTGATGATTGTCTTGATGGCTTCAGCGACAATCACCCCGATTGTGATGGAGTATTCCACGCCTCTGCCCGGCAATCTCGCGGACATCGTACTGGGCATGATCAAGGAACTATTGCTGGGGCTACTTTTCGGATCTTCGGCGCTGATCATCGTTACATCGCTGCAGATCGGCGGGCAAGTCATCAGTTCGCTCGCGAGCCTCGATGTAGCCCAAGCCGCTGATCCGACGACGCAGGAGAGCATCACAGTCGTTAGTCAGATGCTCTCATGGGTAGCCATGATTCTGTTCGTCACGTTGGGGGGGCATCGCGTCATCATCGGCGCGTGTGTCGACAGTTTTGCAACGTACCCGGCGGGTGGCGTCCTTTTAGAAGAATTCTGGCTCTTGCATCTGCATGAACTGTTTGGGCACAGTGTAGCCATCGGACTGCGCGCCGCAGCACCTCCTGCGATCGCGCTGCTGTTAGCAAACTTTGTCACCGCACTGATCGGCCGCACGCTCCCGCAGTTGAACATCATTGCAGTCGGTTTCAATCTCAACGTGTCGATCCTACTCATCATCTTGACGTTGTCGATCACCAGTATCGGGTGGGTCTTTCAAGACGAATTCGTTGGCTGGATCGAACGCACGACGGAACTGTTTCCTGCAGGTGGTCGCAGCTAAAAAAGGGAGGCTTCGCCGTCGATGGCGGATGATAGCGGAGAGAAAAAACACGAGGCAACCGACTTTCGCAGGCAGAAAGCCCGCGAGGATGGTAATGTCGCGCGCTCCAGCGACTTGACCTCAGCCATTCTCTTGCTCGTCGGCGTCGTGCTTCTCGACACCACGGGGCCGGCGATCGCCAATTCTTTGATCGGTCTGCTTCATGAAGTTCTCACGTCGGAAGCGACGTTCAAAACCGACTCTCGCACCGTCATGATCGATTTGATCCGGCAGACAGGCCAATCATCCTTGGCCTTGCTCCCCCTCTTGCTAGGGATGTTGGCGACATCGGTCATTGTTCACTACGCGCAAGTGGGACCGCTATGGCTTCCAGAAAAGCTGGGGATGGATATCACTCGTATCGATCCGATTCAGGGCTTCAAACGGTTGCTTTCGATCACCAATGTCACGCGGCTCGGGTTTGGGTTGGTGAAGATTGCACTGGTGACTGGGATTTTGGTTGCAGGTGTTTGGTCCAAGTGGGATTCGATCCTCGCGTTAGGTACAACGGGTATCGGTGCGGTAGGAGGATTCGTCTGGGAAACAATGATCGAACTTTGTCGCAATGTCGCGATCGCGCTCGTGATTCTTTCGATCATCGATTACGCGTTTCAACGCTGGAAGTACGAGCAGGATTTGCGCATGACCGACGAGGAAATGCGTGAAGAAATGAAGATGACGCAAGGGGATCCTCACACGAAGTCGCGCCGTCGCAAGGTCCAGCGGGATCTGGCGCAACAACGCCTCTCGGTCGATGTCCCCAAAGCGGACGTCGTCGTCACCAATCCCACCGAACTTGCGATCGCATTGCAGTACGACCCAAAGACCATGCGTGCTCCGATCGTCCTGGCGAAAGGGGCGGATTTGGTGGCGGCCAAGATTCGAAAGATTGCATTGCAGCACGGGATCCCCATCGTCGAACGCAAACCGCTTGCTCAAGCCCTTTTCCGGGAAGTGGACGTAGGCAAACCGATCCCAGCCACGGAATACACCGCCGTCGCCGAGGTCCTCAAATACGTCTACCAAGTCAAAGGACGCTCGATCCAAGAAATCACGGAGACGCTGCAATCGCAAACCGAGCCGATCAAAAAAGATCCGAAACTGGGCCAACCCACCTAGTTTGTTGAGTGGGGAAAATGGCTACATCTTTCACCGGAAAGCCGTCTGCGAGGGCCTTGTGTGCTATGGTTCATGGTGAGTTCACCCCATCCGATTCAAATGGAATCCAATCGATACATAGAGTTCCTTACAATCCGCCATGCCCGACTTGAAATCCCATCGTCTCGCAGTGCTTATTGACGCCGACAACGCCCAGCCCATGGTCGCAAAGGAAATTCTCTCGAAAGCTGGACGATACGGGACAGCGACAGTGAGGAGAGCATATGGGGATTGGACCACCCCAAATCTCAATGGATGGAAGGGGCATTTGCACCAGCTCGCCATTCTTCCGGTTCAGCAATTCCGGTTCACCTCGGGAAAGAATTCGACCGATTCCGCGATGATCATCGATGCCATGGATTTACTTCATGGCGGCACCGTCGATGGCTTCTGCCTGGTGTCATCCGATAGCGACTTCACACGCTTGGCCACTCGCATCCGAGAAGCAGGACTCTCCGTATACGGCTTTGGAGAGAAGAAGACACCCACGTCCTTCGTTGCAGCCTGCAACAGCTTCGTCTTCACGGACCTCAAGGCAACTTCTAACCAGCTAAGTTCTGTCGCGAGCGACCAGCCCCCGCTCAAACCGATTTTGATCCAAGCAGTTGCGGACGCGGCGGGGGACGATGGCTGGGCTCTTCTGGGCATTGTGGGAAGTCGTGTGAAGCAGTCCCATCCCGAATTCGATCCACGTAAGTACGGCAAGCCTAAACTCAGTGAATTGGTGAAGTGCCAGTCGTTCCTGGAGGTGAGAAAAGACCCGAAGAACGACGGCTCTCGCGGCGACCTTCTTTATGTCCGAGCCAAAGTGATCTGACTTTCTGTTCAACATAGGAGACTTACTCTCCTATGTTGCATGCGTTGGTTTCCTGACTCGATCGTCCCTACTTTTCGTATTGCCAGCCGTCGTCGTCGGTTACCGTCACGAATCGTCGGGACCGCTGGAGAACATTTGACTGATCGAACGGTTCGAGTGGATCCGCCGAATTGCTTCTGCCAAGAGAGGAGCCACGGTCAGTACGTGGATGTTATCTAGTCGTTTCTCCGGAGGGAGAGGGATCGTATTGGTGATGACCAAGCTATCGATGGGAGCGTTCTTGAGATTCTCGATCGCGGCTCCACACAGGACACCGTGGGTCGCGGCGAGATGGATCTCTTTCGCGCCTGCTTCATGAACAAGTTTTGCGGCGCCGCAGATCGAACCACCCGTACTGATCATGTCGTCGAACATCAAACAGATCTTCCCTTCCACAGGGCCGCCGATGATGTTCTTTTGTTGGGTCTGCAGTGCGTTCTCTCGAACCTTGTCGACGATGGCGAGTTTGCCACCCAATCGCTTCGAGTGTCCCTTCGCGCGCTTCACGCTTCCTTCATCGGGACTGACCACGACGATGTCGGCCGGGTCATACGATTTGCTCTGGAAGTAGCTGGTCAAAACGGGAGCAGCGTAGAGGTGGTCCACGGGAACATCAAAGAAGCCTTGAATCTGCGGGGCGTGCAGATCCATGGTAAGAACACGGTCGGCACCCGCTCGTGTGATGACGTTCGCTACCAACT